>JAEXLY010000142.1 GCA_023444765.1 Pseudomonadota bacterium
CTCCCCCGCTCGCGGGGGAGGGTGAAGAGCGGGCATGAGGGAAACCGGCATGCAGTCGATCCGTGCGGCGCATACGTCAGCTGCCAGAGACCGCCGGCTTCCCGGCGCGCCCGGTACGACCGTGGCCGGCACGCGCCGTGCACGGCCGGACGTATCGGTGCCGCCCCGCCCTGGCCCCCGCTCGTGGGGGAGGGCCGGGATGGGGGCCGGGACGACACGATTCATGCCTTCGGCCGCCCCACCGTCAGCGCGCTGCCGTCATAGCTCACCGTGACATCGGCGGCCGGCTCCAGCGCGCCGTTGTCGCCACGCGGGCCGTCGACGAACCGCACCCGGATCTCGCGGCTGGACGCCATGCCCGGATATGCGCCCTCGCGCGCGCCGATCGTCAGTTCGCCGCTGGCCTCATCCCAGGCCAACGGGATCCGTGCCGATTCGCCGCGTTCGTAGCCGTAGCTGCGGCCGTTGTCCTCGTACAGCGATAAGCTGCCGTCCGCGCCGGTGTAGATCTCGATGGTCAGCGGCGCATCCGGCTGCTCATCCACGTACTGCTGCACCACCGTGCGCGGCACGATCGAGCCTGCGCGCACGAACAGCGGCATGCGCTGCAGCGGCGCGGCGGCGGTGATGGTCTGCCCGCCCGCGTGCCGCTGCCCGGTCTCGAAGTCGATCCACTCCGTGCCCGCCGGCAGGTAGACCTCGCGACTGGTGGCCTTGAACTGCGTCACCGGCGCGACCAGGAAGGCCGGCCCGAACAGGTACTGGTCGGCGATGTCGCGCGCCTTCGCATCCTGCGGGAAGTCCATCGCCAGCGCGCGCAGGATCGTGCCGTCGCGGTGGTACGTATCGCCCGCCAGGGTGTAGATGTAGGGCAGCAGCGTGTAGCGCAGCTTGAGGTAGTGCACGAAGCTGTCGTAGTGCGGCGTGCCCTCGGGCGCGATCTCCCAGATCTCGCGGTACGGGAACTGGCCGTGCAGGCGGAAGATCGGCACGAAGGCGCCGTGCTGGAACCAGCGCAGGCTCAGTTCGCGCCATTCGGGCAGGTGCGCCGGGTCCTGCGTCTCGTAGCGACGCTCGGGCGAGAAGCCGCCGATATCGAAGCTCACGTTCGGCGCGCCGGCCATCGAGGCGTTCACCAGGCCCGAGATCTGCTCGCGGTAGTCCTCCCATCGCGGCACGATGTCGCCGCTCCAGAATGCGGCGCCGGCGCGCTGCTGCCCGGCGAAGTACGCGCGCGAGAGGATGAACACGCGCTTGTCCGGCTCCACTTCGCGTGAGCCGCGATACACGCCTTCCGAATGCGGCAGCGGGTAGGCGTTGAAGTACTCGGTCGAGGAACCCAGCGCGTTGGGCATGGTGCGCGCCTTGCGCTCGCCGATGTCGATGTTGCTGTGCAGGTCGGGCTCGGTGGCATCCAGCCACCAGGCGTCGAACCCCTTGCTGTTGAGCTTGGTGTTCACCTGGCGCCAGAAGATGTCCTGCGCTTCCTTCGCGAACGGGTCGTAGAACGAATTGAGGTAGCCCTCGCCGATCCAGTCGCGTTCGCCGACCTCGACGTTTCGCTTGTACATGTAGCCGGCCGCGTCGAGCTCCTTGTAGTGCTCGGTGGTCGGATAGAACTTCGGCCAGACCGAAATCATGATCTGCGCGTTCTGCCCGTGCACGTGGTCGACCATGCCCTCCGGATCCGGGAAGGTCTTCGGGTCGAAGTCGTGCGAACCCCAGGCGTCCTCCGGCCAGTAGGACCAGTCGAGCACGATGGCATCGATCGGCAGCTTGCGGCGACGATATTCGTCCAGCGCGCCGGTCAGCTCGGCCTGGGTCTTGTAGCGCTCGCGGCTCTGCCAGAAGCCGTAGGACCACTTGGGCAGCAGCACCGCCTTGCCGGTGAGGTCGCGGTAGCCGGCGATCACGCCGTCGGCATCGTCGGCGGCGACCACGTAGTAGTCGGTCACCTGCGCGGCCTCGGACCAGATCGACAGGTCGTCCGCCTCGTCCGCCGGCAGCGGGTCGCGGCCCTGCAGGGCGAGGTAGGCCGGCTCGATGCGGTCCCATTCGATCCGCAGGTCATGCTTCTGCCCGGCCTTGAGGTCGAGCGCGAACTCATGATGCCAGGGATTCCAATTCTGGCGCCAGCGGTCGATCACCAGCTCGCCGTCGACGTAGAGCTTGGCGTACTCGCTGTTGTAGAGCGAGAAGGTGTGGCGGCCGTCGGACTTCGCCTCGATCTGCCCTTCCCAGAGCACGTCGCTGCGCCCACCCGGCTCGAGGTTCTTGCCCTCGTCCGGGAAATCTTCGAGCCCGGAGATGAACTGGTAGTCGATCTTCTCCTCGCGACGCACGAGTTTCACGTCGCCGTCGATGGAATAGGTCGCGGTCAGCGCGCCCTCCACGCCGTCCCTGTCGTACAGCGTGACCACCTCGCCGATCTGGCGCAGGCCGCGCGGATCGCCGTAGCGGGTGATCGAATTGTTGTCCCAGAGGATGCCGTAGTTGCGGCTGGACGCCAGGTAGGGAATGGCGTTGTCGATGTTGTGCTGGAGCAGCTCGACGTCGCGGCCCTTGAGGTTCATCCAGCCCTGCTGGTGCAGGCCGGTGCCGTACAGCCCTTCGTCGTCGTTCGACTCGAAGCGCTGGCGGATGCTGTAGTAGGGCGTGCCGTCGAACTCGGTGGCCTCGAAGCTGCGTCCGCCGGCGACTTCCGCCAGCAGCGGCGTGCCGGCGGCATCGAAGAACGCCACGCGGCCGTCGCTCAGCGAGACCTCGGCGGAAATGCCGGCCGCCAGGACGCGCAGCCGGCCGTCGGCCTCGCTGGTTTCGAACTCCGGGGCCGCGCCCTGGCGCTCCACGCGCATCAGGCTCTTCGAACGCTCGAAATCGCCGTTCGGATCGGCGGTGACGCGGATGATGCGGTCGGACACCACCTGCAGCCGCACGCCGGCAGCGCCTTCGGCCGACGGGCGCACGACGATGCCATCGCCGGCGCGCTCCCAGCCGGTGGCGGCCTGCGCGCCACAGCCGGCAAGCGCGATGGCCACGGGCAGCGCCAGCAGGCGCGGGAAGCGGGAAAGTCGGGTCATGGCGTCAGTCCTCCTGGGGGTCGACGTCGGAAGTGGTGCGATAGGTCGCAAGGCTTACGCGCAGCAGCTGCACGGCATCGGAGAAGTTCAGGCCGTAGTCGGTCTGGTCGCCGTTCCAGTTGCGGTGGAACTGCCATTCGCCGTCGACGTAGCGGCCTTCCTCGACGCGGTCGTAGATCAATGCATGGCCTTCGGTCGCCGGATGGATCGCCACGCGCGCATGCATGCCGGTGACCAGGAACTCGTCGGGACCGAGCTCGGCGATCAGCGCGCCGCCGATCGGCTCGGGATTGCCCGGCACCGCGCCCTGGAACCAGAAGTGCGGCAGGCCGTAGCCGACCGTGGCGTTCCAGCGGTCGTTGAGGCGGATGGTCTGTTCCGGCACGCCCGGCTGCTCGGCCACGCCGTGCAGGCGGCCTTCGGACGCGGCCCTGGCGAATTCGCGCATGCCCTGGTTGACCAGGGCGAAACCGAGCGCGAACGGCTTGATCGTCTCCGGCGTGGTGCGCTTCACGCCCAGCGGGAAGTTGCCGTAGGGCGTGTAGTCCATGCCGAACGGCACCCAGCCGATGCCGTCGTGGCCGAGCGCGGCGAACAGGTAGCGCGCATACGCCGGCGCGTTGCCGGTCTCGGCCACGAACAGCGCGTTGTCCGGCCGCGCGTAGCGCTCGAGCACCGTGGTGTAGTTGACGTACTCGGGCATGTAGATGTCGGGCGCGAGGATGTCGATGTCCGGCGCCGCGGCCTTGTACACGTCGAGCATGTTGTCGGTCGGGCCGCCGCTTGCGTACTGGCCGGGCTGGCCGGGGTTGAACGGCCCGCGCAGCGCGGCATTGATGTACATGGGCAGCGGGTACTCGGCCTTCCCGGCCTTCGCGACTTCGTTGATGTAGCTCGCGATGTGCCAGGCGTGGAAGGTCTCGTCGGCATCGCCGCCGAAGACCTCGCGCCAGGTGCCGGGCGACCTGCCGAGGCGGTCGAGCAGCGGCTGCGGCACGGGGCCTTCGAATACGCGCTGCGCCAGTGGCGAGAAGTCGCGCACGCCGCCATAGGTGCCCGGTTCGTTCTGCGGCTGCACCATGATCACGGTGCGCTGGGCGTCGGCCTGTCGCAGGTGCCGCATCAGCGCCGCGAACGCCTTGCGGTCGGCATCGAGCGTGGCCTGCTCGTGCGGCGAGAGCGAGTTCAGCACGACCCCGTCCTCGCGCACCACGCGCGGGAAACGGTCATTGTCGAGCTTGACCCAGGCCGGCGCGTAGTTGGGACCGTTGTTCTTCCAGGTTGCGAACCAGAGCACGATCAGCCGCTTGTCGTGCGCACGCGCCTGTTCGAGGAGGTGATCGACGAACGAGAAGTCGAACCTTCCTTCCTCCGGCTCGACCTGCTCCCATGCGATCGAAATGGACAGGGTGTTGGCGCCGAGGTCGTCGAGCGCGGGCCAGACCTGGACGAGCGGTTCTGGGTAGTTGCTCGAGTTGTGCGCCTGCCCGCCCAGGACCAGGAACGGCGCGCCGTCGACGATGAGGGCGTGCCTTCCGTCCTTGCTTTCAAAGCGGGGAATGGGGCGCTGCGCGGCATCGGCGGCCGCGGGCGCTGGCGTGGCGGCACTGGGCGCTGGCGCGTCGGGCATGCCGCCACGGCATGCACCCAGCAGGAGAAGCGCAGCCACGCCGACCGTCCGCAGTGCATCGGGCAACGCGCGCGGCGATCGCGCAGCCGCTGCGCAACGTGGCCGCTCCCGGTCCGCGCGCCATCCGTGCGCAAGGTGGGCGGATTCCCGGCCGGGCGTGCCCGGCCGGGCGTGGCGCGCCGGAGCAGGCTCGCGCGCGACCGGCATTCGTCTCTCCGGGGCGGCCCCGCCCTGCAGGGGAAGGAGACATGCGCACGGCCACTCGGTGGCTTGCGGCAAGCGGCGCGACGGCGCCGGGGTCACCAGTCGTCGCTCCGGAACGGCGATGCAGGCAGGCCACCGGCGCCTACCAGGTTCGCCTCGGCCGGTGCGTCGCTCCACGCGTAGCGCACCGCGACCGGAGCGGCGACCGCATCGCTGCGCACGACCACCTGGCCGCCTTCGATCACCGCAGTGGCAGGACGGAACACGCGATCCGCACCCGCGAGCCGGAAGCCCCGCAGGCTATCGCCGCCGCGCACCGCCAGCCCCTGGCCATGGAACCGGAGGCGGGCGACACCGTCCCCGAACACGGCACGGTCGAACACCGGGCCCGCGTGCACCAGGTCCTCGCCATAGGCCACCTTCCGCGCCGCGAGCGCGAGGCGCTTGCCGACGTCCTGCTTGTTCCTGGGATGGATGTCATCCGCATCGCCGATATCGATGGCCACCGCCTGCGCCGTGGCCGGGAGCGACAGCGTGGCCGACTGCGACTCGCGCAGCACTGCCCAGGGGCTGCGGTCGCCCTGGTCGCCACCGGAATTCCAGCTGGCCAGCTGCACCCACAGGAACGGCAGCGCCGGTGCGTTCCACTGCGCGCGCCATTGGCGGATCATCGCCGGAAACTGCTCGCGGTAGCGCAGCGCCTGCTCGACGCTGCCGGCATTGGATTCGCCCTGGTACCAGATCACGCCACGCACCGGAAACGGCTGCAGCGGCGCGATCATCGCGTTGTACAGCAGCGTCGCCCGCTGGTTCTTGTCGTCGTCTAGGGCGAGGGCGGTGACCTCGGCGGGACGGAATTTCCAGGTCCCCGCCAGCGGGCGTCGCGCGCCGTTCGCCGGTTCCACGAACAGCTCCTGCGCCAGGCCGTGGATGCCGCCGCCGCCGCCGACATCGGTCACGCGCACCGCCACTTCGTTCTCCCCGGCATGCAGCGCGGCGGCGGGCACCGTGTACACGCGCGCGAGGTCGTAATGCAGCTGCGTGCTGCCGACCTCCACGCCGTTGACCCAAGTGGTGTCGCTGTCGTCGATGCGCCCCACGCCCAGGACGATGCCGCGCGCTGCTTCGTCCGCATCCAGGGTGAACGTGGTGCGGTACCAGCCCACGCCGTCCATGCCGTTCCATCCGGCGGTTTCCCACAACGCCGGCACGGCCATGTCGTCCCAGCCGGACGTATCGGTGCCGGCGGCATGCCAGCTGCCGTCGTCGGCCGGCAGCTGCCACCGCGCCAGATTGGCCTGCGACCGGGCCAGCGCCCTCGCATCTTCGTCTTTCAGCCGGTGCGCCAGCGCCACCAGTCCGTCGCCATCGATGCCCTGGGTGGCGGCATCCATCCACGCCTCGATGCTGCTGCCGCCCCAGGTGCTGTCGATGATGCCGATCGGCACGCCCTCGGCCGCGCGCAGTTCGCGCGCGAAAAAGTGCGCGACCGCGGAAAAGTGGCCCGCGGCTGCCGGCGAGGACGTGATCCATTCGCCCCCGGCCAGTTGCCACTGCGGCAGTCCCGCCCAGGACTTGGGGATCTTGAAGTGGCGGATCAGCGTATCGGTGGCGCGGGCGATCTCGGCATCGGCATCGGCCGACTGCGCGATCGGCCACTCCATGTTGGACTGGCCCGACGCCAGCCAGACGTCACCGACCATGACCTCGCGCAGGCTGCGCGGCGCCTTGCCATCGTCGATGCGCAGCGTCAGCGGGCCACCCGCCTCGCGCGCCGGCAGCTCCACGCGCCAGGCACCGTTGCCGTCCGCGCTCGCCTCGACCGTCGTCCCATCCAACGACACCCTCACCCGCGCGCCCGGACCAGCCAGTCCCCAGACTGGGATCGCGACGCCACGCTGCAGCACCATGCCGTCGGAGAACATGCGCGGCAGTTCGACCGCGTGGCCTGCGGAGGCCAGCAGCAACGCGCCCGCGCAGCCGAAATGCACCACGGACTTCGTGACGCGGCCCGGGCTGGCGCCGGCATGAGGCAGCGGGCCGGCGCGTTCCACCACATGCGCGTGGGCGGCGATCCGGTTGCATGCCGGCCCACGCTGCTGGGACCTGGCTCCGGCCGTCCGGCGACGGGGGCCGGCCAACCAGGCCGCGGAAAGGATTCGCACTTTCATCCGGAACCTCTCTGACATCTCTCACCCTGCTTCGCGATGGCCGCGCCCGGGGAGCCTGCCACCGTGCGACATCACCCGCCATACGGCCCGACAAGCCGCTTCGCGGCAGCAGCGCCCTGCTCGCTCCTGGACGGGTGCCTGCCCGGACGACGCCAGACCTTCGGTCAAGATAGTGGGCGGAACAATTCCGGACCAATGAAGAAATCCTTCCCGCCTATGTCAGCCTGGAATGCTGCTACGCAGCAGCCTCGCGTCGGCATCGGTCGTCTCGCACCCGGATTCCCCTCTCCTGGCCGGGTGACCGGCTTGGTGGCGCGCGTGCCGGACACGGCCGGCGGCGCTGCAAAAGCGAGTTCAGCGCATTGCCGTGCGGTCGCCGTGCGGGGACTCAGGCCGCAATGCCCTGAGATGACCGCGTCCAAGCATCCACCAAGCAACGATGCACGCCACTGCGTACAGGGCCAGCCAAGGCCAGAAGGGCGCCAGGTTGCCCAGATTGCGGAACACCGCCCAACCGAGCAGGCAGGTCAGCAGGTAAGGCGCGACGCGATACCGGCCCGCCAGCGCCGCCCCCGTTGCGATGAGGACAAGCGATACGCCCAGCTCGCGCAGGGCACTCCCCGGATACACGGACGCCGCCGGCTCGAAGAAAAACCAGACGAGGAGTAGGGAGATCTGGACCAGTCCGGGAACACCGGTCAGCGCGACCGCCACGCCGGACACGGCGGCAAGCCAGCGCGCGGCGCGTGGGAGGCGCGGCGTCCGCGGCGTTTCGGCCGCAGGACTCCGGTAGGGGGACGGTTCCATCGTCTGATCCAGGCAGGCCGGGCGGCGAGTGCCTTCACGCCGTTGAGGTCGGACCCTACCAGCCGCGCCGCTCGTCCGCCAGCGGGACCGGAGCCGCGGCGTCGACATGCCCGCAGCCCCCCGCACGGGCCCACCGCGCTTGCGCGCGCGATGGGCCCGGCTCCACGCCTTACCAGCTGGCGCGCAGCACCGCTGCGTAGCGGCGATCGTTCTCGAACCAGGCGCGGCTGTACAGCGTGTCGTCGATGAATCCGTCGCGATTGTAGGCGCGCGGGCCCATCAACAGCTTGGTGACGCTGTTGGTGATGTTGTTCACCTGCAGGCCCACCTGGATGTTCTTGTTGATGTTGTAGAAGAACGAACCATCGAGCTGGCCATAGTCGTCGTTCCACACCGGCTGGCGCATGGCGGGCATTACGTCGCTGCTGGTGAGCAGGTAACGCGACCGCCAGTTGTAGGCCAGCCGGATGGAGACAGGACCGGGTTCGTACACGAGCTGGACGTTGTAGCTGCGACGCGACAGGCCCTCGAGCGGGAGGTCGAGCGGGGCGGCCTGCGTATCCACGTCGAACGGATTCACGACCGCGTTGGTACCGCCCGAGCTGCGACGAAGGTGTAGTTGGACTGCACGCCGAAACCGGGCAGGAAGTCGAAGAACTGCGAATAGCCGAGTTCGAAGCCGCGGATCCTGCCCTCGTCGAGGTTGCGGGTCCGCGTCACCGTGTACTCGATGCCGTCCCAGGACTCGGTTCCCGTCATCGACGCGAAGTAGTTCTTGACGTCCTTGTGGAAGAAGGTGACGTACGCGCTGTTGGCGGGCCCGAAGTACCACTCCAGCGCGGCGTCGAACTGGGTGGCCCGCATCGGCTTCAGGTCCGGACTGCCGGCGCTGCCGCTGTAGCTCAGGTCGTCGAGGCCGCAAAGCTCGGTGCGCAGGCCGTCGCGCAGGGCCCAGCGGCAGGAATCCGCCGAGGCGGACAGCGTCAGCCAGGGCTGCATGACCCGGAACTCGGGTCGGGCAATGGCCTTCGAGGCGGCGAAACGCGCCTGCAGGCCGTGGTCGAAGCGCCAGCGCAGGTTCAAACTGGGAAGCACGTCGGTGTAGCTGGTGATATTCGGGTCGGTCCTGAACGTCTGGCCCTGGAAGGTATCGAGCACTTCCTGGGACACGATGTCCGGCCCCCAGTTCGACATGTTGGGCAGCTGGTATCCGCCCTGACTGCGGACGCTGGTCTTGACCACGCGCACGCCGACGTTGCCATCCAGCGGATTTGCCATCTCGTCGTTGCCGAAGTAGAGGATGCCGTAGGCGGCCTGCGTGCGCTCGTCCTGGGAGTTCACGAACTCCGGCCCGTACTGGACAGGACTCCAGGTCTCGCCCGTGGACGGAATGGTCGACAGCGTCGCCAGGACGTTCTCGCGCGTGACCAGGCCGTCGCGCGCGGTCCAGAACTGGACCGGGACGTCGACGCGGCCGCCGAAGAAGTCCGACATGGTGTACAGCATCGAGTCGCCAGGATAGAACTGGTCCAGCCAGGCCACCGGCGGACGGTTGGGATCCGGCGGGTTGGCGATCCGGCGCCAGTCGTCGCTGATCGGCCCCCAGTTCCAGTTCGTGGACAGGCTCGAGTAGCTGCGATCGGCCACGCGCACGCCTGCGCGCCACATCCGCAGCCACGGGCTGTCGTCGAAGCTGTACTCCAGGTCGACCCGGCCCGCGCGCTCGGTGCCTTCGTTGTCCGCCACGTGGTCCATCGCCGAGCGCCAGAAGTAGTTCTGCTGGGCCAGTGCGCTCGAGGGATCGCCGATGGTCAGCGACGGATATTTGCCGGTCAGGTCGAGCGTGACCTGCTCGAGCAGCGTTGAGGTGTGTACCGAGAAGTCGACGTTGTCGCTGGTGGACTTCACGTACTGGAAGTCGCCGCGCACCACCAGGGCATCACTCAGGAAGTGGCGGAATCCCGCAGACCAGTCGGTGGTCCTGGAATTCTGCACGTTGTAGCGGTTGCCCGCGGCGAACTGGATGCCCGGGCCCTGGTACATGTTGGCCGGTCCATCGTCCGGCGTGCCTCGCCAGCCACCCTGGCGCAGGGTGCCGCGCAGGAACCGGCCGTTCTCGTCGTACTCGAAGACCGTGCCCGGCATCGGCACCACATTATTGGTGCGGTCCGCCAGTCCATCCTCGTACCAGGGCGCGAACCGGGTCGGGTCGCCCTGCCAGTTGATGTCGTTCTTCTCCATGCTGCCGCAGCACTCCATGAAGTGCTCACGCCACTCCAGCTCGTACCGGGAGGTGATGAACTGCGTGTAGAGTTCGGTATCCTCGTTCGGCCGCCACTGGAACGCGAACGCGCCTCCCTGGCGCTTGCGGTCGAAGTCGGTTCGGCGCCAGTTCAGGCCGCCCGGCACGAACACCTGGTCGAAGTCGGTGCCGGCCAGCAGGTCGTCGCGCTGGCTTTCCGCAGGTTGCCAGCCGCCACGCTCCCAGTCGTAGTACCAATCGTCGGGCCCGCCTTCGGGCTGCTCGGCAGGCGTGCGCCCGCGGCGCACAAACGGCTGGATCTGCACGCCGTCGGACCGCGTCGCAAGCTCGGAGTATGAGACGTTGGCCAGGAAGCCGATCTCGCCGATGCCGGTGTCCCAGCGGTCGCTGAACAGAAAGGACCCTGAAGGCCTGCCGTCCTTCGCCTTGTCGCCGCGGTTGTAGTCGATGCTGCCGGCGATCTTGCGCCCGGGCTCATCGAAGGGCATGCGCGTCCGCAGGTTGACGGTGCCACCCAGGCCGCCCTCGATGATCTCGGCCGACGGGTTCTTGTATACGTCCACGCCCGCCATCAGTTCGGCCGGAACCTCCTCGAAGCTGATCCCGCGGCCGCCGTTGGCGCTGAACACGTCACGCCCGTTGAGCTCGCCGCGCACGAAGGTCAGGCCGCGGATCATCACGCCGCTGCCTTCGGCGGAGAAGTGGTCGGTGTCGTCGCGCGCGGCGAAGCCGGTGACGGTCACACCGCTGATGCGCTTGAGCGTTTCGGTCACGCTGCGATCGGGAAGCGCCCCGATATCCTCGGCCGTCACCGAATCGACGATCTGGGTGGCTTCCTGCTTGATGTCCTGGGCACGCATGACCGCGCCACGGACGCCTTTCACCACCACGGCGTCGAGGTCGACAGCCTGGCTGCCGGGCGACGGGCCGGCCTCCTGCGCGTAGAGGGGGGCGGAAAGCAGGCCGGCCACGCCGAGGGCGAGGGCGCTGCGGCGGAACTGGCGCAGGATGGCAGGACCGGCCATCCCATGGGCCGGACGACGGTGACTGGACGTACGCATGGATTTCCCTCCCGAGGAACTGTGCGTCGATCGATGGTCTTGTTTTGACTGCACGATTGCGCAGCGGTGCGACAGTCGCGTTCGACTGCGGCATCCACCGGCACAGGCAGATTTCCAGGCTGCGGACGCGGGCACGTGCGGGCGCCGCTGCAGCAATTGATCCCCCGGGCCGTCCCGGCCCTGTTCTAGTAGTGCGATCTGGCGTCGCCAACCGATGTTAGCGGTAACTTTCCGCGGGCGTCAACGTGCCCGCGCGGGCTGCGCGCGCGGAACGATGCATGCGAAACAGTTGCATCCGCGGGCCGCCCGGGCGCCGGGCCCCGGCGCGGCTCCCGCGCCGAGCGCGGGTGCGGCCGGCGTCGGGAGCGCCGGCCGCATGCAGGCATTTTTCAGAACGTGAGCCGCAACGTGGCCGCGTAGCGGCGGTCGTTGACGTACCAGGAGGTGACGCGGCTGCCGGCGCCGTTCTGGTCCATGATCGTGCGCTGTTCGGCGTTGTTGAGGTTGTTCATCTCCAGGCCGAGCTGCACGTGGTCGGAGACCCTGTAGAAGATCGAGCCGTCGAGCTGGCCGAAACTGTCGCTGTAAACCGGCAGCTTCCAGGCGATGTCGTTGTGGGTGCCGTTGTAGCCGTTGGGCCCGATCGAGAGCAGGTATTCGCTGCGCCAGTTGTAGGCCAGGCGGACCTGCCACGGCCCCTTCTCGTAGAACACCGCCGCGTTGTAGGCGTTCTTCGACAGGCCATCGGCAGGCAGGGTGCCGAAGGTCGAGCCGTCGGTATCCAGCGGCTGCGTGTCGAGGTTGTTGGGCACGTCGGTGCTGCTGTCGATGTAGGTGTAGTTGGCCGACATGCCCAGGCCGTCGAACGGCGCCGGCAGGAAGTCGAAGAACTGGTTCCAGCCGAGCTCGGCGCCCTGGATCTTCGCCGTGCCCACGTTCACCGGCCGGGTGATCAGGTAGTCGTACTCGTTGCCGTCCGCCCCGGGGTAGGCCACGAGCTCGGTCTGGCGACGGAAGTAGTCCTTGACGTCCTTGTAGAAGAGGTTGACCCAGGCCATGCCGCCGCGGTCGGGCGCGAAGTACCACTCCAGCGACAGGTCGAACTGGTTGGCCTTCATCGGCTCCAGGTAGGGATTGTCGAAGGAGCTGCCGGTGAGGTCGAGCTGGTCGGGCGGCAGCGTGCCGCCGTCGTCGGGGGGGTCGATGCCGGGCCGGGTCGAGGCGCCAAGCTGCTGGTAGGCCTGCATGTCGCTGAAGTTGGGGCGCGCGATCGCCTTGGAGGCGGCGAAGCGCAGGACCAGGTTCTCGCGCGGTTCCCACTTCACGTTCACGCTCGGGAGCACGTCTGTGTAGGCGTTCTCGGCGGTGATCGGCTCGACCTCGCCTGCACCCAGGTAAGGGGCATAGGCGACATCCGGATAGACCAGGTAACCGCTGGCGCTGTTCTCCGTGCGGATGACGCGCACGCCGAAGTTGCCGTCCAGCATCAGCGCGTCCATCGCGAAGTTGAGCATCGCGTAGCCGGCATAGGTCTTCTCGCGCTGCTCGTTGCCCCACTGCGGGTCGGCGATGTTGCGCGGCGTGTAGTCCGAGCAGCACAGGTAGTACGGCACGGCGGCGTCATGGATGGCCTGGTAGCTGCCCGGGAATCCGAGCGCGGTGGACAGGATCGGCGCATAGAACGCACCCGGCGTGTTGGCGTCGCCGCGATAGAAGTTCTCGAACGTGGTCAGGTTGACCAGGCTCGCGTTCACCTGGTCGTTGAGGTTCACGCCCGGCAGCGGGCCGGCCGGCAGCTTCCAGCCCTGCATCCACGGCTGGATCACCGCCTGCCAGTTGTAGCCGGTGTCGATGCTGTGCGCATCGCGGTCGGTCACGCGCACGCCGAACCGGACAGAATCGACGAAGCTGCTGTCGAACCCGTGCTTGATGTCGGCGCGCCAGGCGATCTCCTCGGCCTCGTTGTCGTCCTGGTGGTCCATGGTGAACGCCCAGTAGTAGTTGTCGAGGTTGCCGGAGAACGATTCGTCGATGCCGATGACCGGGCGGCCGGCCCCGACGTCCACGTCGATGTAGGGGACGTTGAGCCCCAGGGTGACGGTGGAGTCCAGCGCCCGCGTGTCGGCCTTGATGTACTGCAACTCGGTCGAGAACTCGGTGCGGTCGCCGATCAGCCAGTTCAGGCCGGCGGAGAAGTCCTGCGTCCTGGACTGGCGGTGCGAGGCACGGATGTCCGCGCCCATCGGGATGTTGCCTTCCGAGCGCAGCCGGCCCGACACGAAGACGTCGCCATCGAGTTCGTAGGGCACGCTGGCGTCGAGCCGCACCTGCAACGGATCGTTGTCGAGGAAGATCGCGTCCTCGTACCAGAGCTCGTCGTACTTGCTCTGGAACGCGGTGGCGAACAGTTCGAAGCGATCATTGGGCTGCCACTGCAGCGCCACGTACGCGCCCTGGCGCTCGCGCTCGTAGTCGAGCGTGCGCCAGTCGGCACCACGCGGCAGCCACAGCGGCTCGGCGGTGCCATCGCCGTCGAGGTCGGTGTTGGCGTTGTTGAAGAACGGGCGCACGAACATGCCGTCGGTGCGCGTCGCCAGCTCCGAGTGGGCGAGGTTGACCAGGATGCCGAAGTCGCCGGCCCCGGTGTCCCAGCGGTTGCTGTAGAGCAGCGAGCCCGAGGGCTTGACCTGGTCTGCGAAGTCGCCGCGGTTGGCGCTGAACGATGCGCTCAGCCGGCTCGCCTCGAAGTCGAAGGGCATGAAGGTCCGCAGGTCGACGGTGCCGCCGAGGCCACCCTCGATCATCTCGGCGGTCTGGTTCTTGTACACGTCAACGCCGGCCATCAGCTCCGAGGGCACGTCCTGGAAGCTCAGCGCCCGGCCGCCGGAGGCGGAGAAGCTGTCGCGTCCGTTGAGCTCCGAGCGCACCTGGGTCAGGCCACGGACCGCGACCCCCGCGCCCTCGGCGGAGAAGTGCTCGGGATCGCCGACGGAGAGGAAGCGGTCGATGGTCACGCCGGGGATGCGCGACAGCGTCTCGGTGACGCTGCGGTCGGGCAGCGCGCCGATGTCGAGCGCGGTCACCGAGTCGACGAAGGTGTCGGCGTCGCGCTTGATGTCCTGGGCGCGATACACCGAGCCGCGGATGCCGGACACCACCACGGTATCGAGGGTCGTGGCCTCGTCCTGTGCGGCGGTGGGGGTTTCGGCCTGCTGCGCATGCAGTGGCGCGGCGAAGCAGGCGGCGACGGCCAGCGCGATGGCGCTGCGGCGGAGGCTGCGGACGGCATGGTGTTCCGCAGGCCGGCAGGCGCGGCGGCAGCGGCGGTCGTGCATTGACATGGTGTTCCCCTCCCACGGGCACATGACAAGCGGATCCGGGTTTTCGATGTGGCCTTTGTCGGCTCTTCGTGCGGCAGCCCGCCTGGCCCGGTGAGCGCGGGCGGGCTGAGGCGAGCATAGGAGCGCCGATCCATGCGCCACCAATGAATTTTTGGGGTCGAGGTAGGCTGATCCGGAATAGCCTGGATCGGGCGGACGGCGGGCAGAACTCGACCCGGGCCGGTGCACCCGCCGGTGGCGGGGCTGATCCCCGCTCAGGCGCTGGTGCGCAGTTCCGGCAGCGGCGGATAGATGCGCCGCGCGGTCTCGCGCAGCGTCTGGAGCATGTGCGCCACGCCGGGGGCGGGCGTGCGGTCCCGGCGGCGGATGATGCCGAAGTACTCCATGCGCACGTCCAGATCGATCGGCAGCACCTGCATCTGCCCGGTCTGCAGGTACGGTGCCACGCACTCGGTCGGCAGCGCGGCGAGCAGGTCGCTGTGGCGCAGCAGGTGGATGATCACCGGCAGCGAGGCGGTTTCCACCAGGTCCTGCGGTGGATGCAGTCCGTGCTGGTGGAACACCGCATCCAGGCGTGCGCGCAGCACGCTCGCGGCGGGCGGCATGATCCAGCCCTGGTCCTGGAGGTCTGCGTGACGGATTCCGTCGCGCGCGGCGAGCGGGTGGCCGGCGCGCACGATGACCGCGTGCGGTTCGTCGGCCAGCGGCTCGAACTCGAGTTCGTCCGCGCCTTCGGGTCCCATGATGCGGCCGACCACGATGTCGAGCTGGCCATCGAGCAGGCGCGCCACCAGCGGCCGGCTGTAGTCCATCTCCACTTCGACCAGGATGCCGGGGTAGGCCCGCTTCATCGCCGCCACCGCCTGCGGCACCAGGGTGGTGCCCGGGTTGACCACGGTGCCGATCGCGACCTTGCCCAGCCGTCCTTCGCGCAGCGCGGCGATCTCCTCGCCCGCGCGCTCGATTTCCGCCAGCGCCGAACGCGCCCGGCGCACCATGGTCAGGCCGAAGGCGGTGGGCTCGACGCCGCGCGCGTGGCGTTCGAACAGCGGCACGCCCAGCAGCGATTCCATCTCCGCCAGCAGCTTGGACGCGGCGGGCTGGGTCATGTTGGCCGCTTCGGCGGCACGCAGCACCGTGCCCTGGTCGTGCAGGTGCAACAGCAGGGCGAGGTGTCGCGTCTTCAGGCGGGAAGCGCCGGACCGGGGCGCGCTGGCGTGCATCATCCTTGGCCTGCCTCAGTATTCGCGGGGGGGAATAGCGTACGCCGAATATTTCATTTGTCGTACATACCCCGGCACGCCAGCCTATCCGCCAGCCGCATCGACCAGGCGCCGCCCCGCTTCCCGGAAACCCGATCCTCGACGCCATGGACGACCCCCACCTGCCCTTCCACCCACCCCTGGTCGCGATCCTGCGCGGGGTGACCGCAGGCGAGGTGGAGGCGCATGTCGGCGCCCTGCTCGAGGAAGGCATCGGCGCGATCGAGATCCCGACCAATTCTCCCGACTGGACACGCAGCGTGGCGCTGGCGGTGGCCGCCTGCGGCGATCGCGCGCGCGTCGGCGCCGGCACCGTGCTCGAAGCGGCGCATCTGGACGCGTTGCAGGCGGCCGGCGGCGACCTGGTGGTCACGCCCAACGTGCGTCCGGCGCTGATCCGCGCCGCCCGCGAACGCGGATTCACCATCGCCGCGGGCTGCGCCACCGCCAGCGAGGCGTTCGATGCGCTGGAGGCGGGCGCGCACATGCTCAAGCTGTTCCCCGCATCCGTATACGGCCCAGCGCTGGCGCGCGCGCTGCGCAGCGTGCTGCCGCCGGTGCCGCTGCTGGCGGTGGGCGGCATCACCCCCGACAACCTCGGCGACTACCTGGCCGCCGGTTGCAGCGGCGCAGCGATCGGCGGCGAGCTGTACCGCGCGGGACAGTCGCCCGCGCGGACGCGATCGCAGGCACGCCGGTTCCTCGACGCCTGGCGGGCCGCCGCATGAAGATCACCCGCCTCACCACCTGGCACGCGCCGCCGCGCTGGCTGTTCCTGAAGATCGAGACCGACGAGGGCATCAGCGGCTGGGGCGAGCCGGTGATCGAGGGCCGCGCCGCCACCGTCGAGACCGCCGTGCACGAACTCGGGGAACTGCTGGTCGGCCGCGATCCGGCGCACATCAACGACCTGTGGCAGGCGATGTACCGCGGCGGTTTCTATCGCGGCGGCGCGATCCTGATGAGCGCGATCGCCGGCATCGACCAGGCGCTGTGGGACATCAAGGGCAAGGCGCTCGGCGTGCCGGTATACCAGCTGCTCGGTGGCCGCGTGCGCGATCGCATGAAGACCTACCGCTGGGTCGGCGGCGACCGCCCGGCCGACATCGTCGCGCAGATGCAGGCGCACCACGCGCTTGGCTTCGATACCTTCAAGTTCAACGGCACCGAGGAACTGCGGCTGATCGACAGCCCGCGCATGATCGACGCGGCGGTGGCCAAGGTGGCCGCGGTACGCGAGGCGGTGGGCGATGCGATCGATTTCGGCATCGATTTCCACGGCCGCGTCAGCGCGCCGATGGCGCGGGTGCTGCTGCGCGAACTGGCGCCATTCAAGCCGCTGTTCGTCGAGGAACCGGTGTTGCCCGAACAATGGGAGTACTACCGTCCGCTCTCGGACGCCACCTCGATCCCGCTGGCGGCCGGCGAGCGCATGTACTCGCGCGCCGAGTTCAAGCCGGTGCTGGCCGCGGGCGGGCTTGCGCTGCTGCAACCCGACCTCTCCCACGCAGGCGGCATCACCGAATGCATGAAGATCGCGGCCATGGCCGAGGCCCACGACGTCGGCCTGGCGCCGCACTGCCCGCTGGGCCCGGTGGCGCTGGCGGCCTGCCTGCAGGTGGATTTCGCAAGCTGGAATGCGATGCTGCAGGAGCAGAGCATCGGCATCCACTACAACCAGGGAACGGACCTGCTCGACTACGTGCTCAACCGCGACGACTTCGGCTGCGACGGGGAGGGCTGCATCGCCGCCCTGCCCCGGCCGGGGCTTGGCGTGGAGATCGACGAGGAGTTGCTCGCGCGCGTGAGCCGCGAACCGCCCGGGTGGCGCAATCCGCTGTGGCGCCACGCCGACGGCAGCGTGGCCGAATGGTGAGGAGATGAACATGACGCATGCACCAGCCGACACGGCGGCGCTCGCCATCGACAGCCGCTGCCGGCTGGGCGAAGGCATCGTTTGGGACGACCGCGCACGATGCCTCTACTGGACCGACATCCTGTCCGCGCGGCTGTGGCGGCACGTCCCGTCCAGCGGCCAGACCGATGCCTGGGAACTGCCCGAGCCGCTGGGCTGCCTGGCGCTGTGCGAGGACGGACGCCTGCTGCTGGCGCTGGCCAAGTCGATCCGCATCGCCGATGCGCCCGTGCCCGACGCGCCGCTGGCGCTGCAGACCCTGTGCGCACTGGAGCCGGAACTCGGTGTTTCGACGCGCAGCAACGACGGCCGCTGCGACCGCCACGGCAACTTCGTGTTCGGCACCAAGGACGAAACCGGTGCCACCCCCCCGCTGGGCCGGTTCTACCAGTTCTCGGCCAGGCACGGCCTGCGGCCGTTGCCGCTGGCGACCGCGTCGATTCCCAACTCCATCTGTTTCTCGCCCGACGGCGGCACGCTCTACTTCTGCGATTCCGCGCAGCCGCGGATCCTGCGCTGCGACTACGATCCGGAGACGGCGGGCGCGTCCACGCCCTCGCTGTTCGCCACCATCGAAGGCCCGGGCGCACCGGACGGCTCGACCATCGATGCCCAGGGCCATCTGTGGAACGCGCAATGGGGTGGCGGCCACACCGTCCGCTACGCGCCCGACGGCAGCATCGCCGGCGTCGTCGCCATCCCCGCCGGGATGCCCTCGTGCTGCGCCATCGGCGGCGCGGCACTCGACACGCTGTACGTCACCACCGCGCGGGAGGAGATGGATGCGGCCGCGCTGCAGGCCGCGCCATCGGCCGGCGGTGTGTTCGCGCTCGCCCTCGACGGCGGCCGCGGCCTGCCCGAGGCGCGCTGGCGCGGCCCATGATCGCGGTCGACTGGGGCAGTACCCACCTGCGCATGTACCGGGTGGGCAGCGACGGCACGTTGCACAAGCGGGTGCGCAGCGGCCAGGGCACGCTCTCCAGCCGCGGCCGTTTCGGCGAGGTGCTGAAAGCCGAACTCGCCGGCTGGGACGAGGGCCCGGTCCTGTTGTGCGGCATGATCGGCGCCCGTGGCGGATGGCACGAGATGCCCTACCTCGACTGTCCCGCGGGCCTGGATGCGCTGGCTGCCGGCATGCAGCGGGTGCAGCCGGCGGATTTCGCGGGGCGCGAGCTGTGGTTCGTGCCCGGCGTGCGCGACGACGGCCCCGGCGCCGTGCCCGACGTGATGCGCGGCGAGGAGAGCCAGCTGGCCGCGCTGCTCGGGACCCTGCCGCGCGGCAACCACCACGCCTGCCTGCCGGGCACCCACAGCAAGTGGGTGGAGATCCGGGATGGCCGCATCCATCGCATCCGCACCTGCATGACCGGCGAGCTGTATGCGGTGCTGCGTGGACACAGCATTCTCGGCGCCCTCATGGAAGGCGACGAGGAGCGGTTCGACCCCGATGCCTTCGACGCCGGCCTGCTCCGCAGCGGCGAGTCCGGCGGCCTTCTGCACCACCTGTTCGGGGTGCGCACCAATGGTCTGGCCGGCAGGCTGCGACCGGAGGCGCTCGCGCCGTATCTGTCCGGCCTGCTGGTCGGCCACGAGTTGCGCGGCGGTCCGGCCGGCGCCGCGCTGCCGACGCAGGTGCACCTGGTCGGAAGCCCGCGCCTGCTCGACATCTACGCACGCGCGCTGGCCGCGTTCGGCGTGGGCGTGCAGCGCCACCCCGAGGACCTCGCCGCGCACGGGCTGCACGCGCTGTGGCAACGGCGCATGCAGCCGGCCCCGGACACCTGAACCCGAGGGAGGACGCGGCGCGATACGCCCCGCGCCATACGTTCCCAGACCTGCTCGCCTGCCTGCTGGCCGCGGGCGCCCGTGCAGGCGAAGCGCGCCTTGTCGCGATCGACTACCGCGGCGACGACGGCGGGCAGACACCGGCATCCACGCAGTACCGCAGTCCGGCGATCGCAGGCTTCCATCCCGACCCTTCGGCGATCCGCGTCGGCGACGGCTACTGCCTCGTCGCCTCGAGCTTCGGCTACTACCCGGGCCTGCCGCTGTTCCACAGCACCGACCTGGTGTCGTGGCGGCAGATCGGCAATGCCATCGACCGCACCGGCCAGATGCCCTACGGCGATAGCGAGGAACTCACCGCCTGTTCGCCGCCACCATCGCCCACGACGGCCAGCGATTCTACATCGCCAATACCTTTCTACTGCCCGGCCGCGGCGTGGGCAACGCCGTCATCACCGCCGACGACCCGGCCGGACCGTGGTCGGACCCGGTCTGGCCGGCGTTCGACGGCATCGATCCGTCGCTGTTCTTCGAAGGCGACGGCCGCGCCTGGCTGGTCCACAACGACGTCCCGCAGGGACCGATGCGCTAAGACGGCCACCGCGCGATCTGGCTGCGCGTCTCGACGCCGCCACGCTGTCGCTTGCCGGCGAGGCGATCCAGCTGGTGGATGCCGGCGTGCATCCTGGGGCCAGGCCGGAGCATGTCCAAGGCCCGCATCTGTTCCGGCAGGTGCGCGAGCTCGCCGACGACATCGCCCAGGCCCAGCGGCGCGAGCTCGCCGGGATGAATCGGCTCATCGAGGAACTGGAGGACGCCTCCGCACGTCGCTGAGGGTGTCGGCGACCCCGCAGCCGCACCCCCTCCGGCAAGCATATCGCGGGGACCGGCTGCCAGGCGCCGCTGGCTACATGCCCGCGTAGTTCGGCCCGCCGCCGCCCTGCGGCGCCACCCAGACGATGTTCTGGGTCGGGTCCTTGATGTCGCAGGTCTTGCAGTGCACGCAGTTGGCGAAGTTGATCTGCAGGCGCGTGTCCGCGCCCTCGCCGACGAACTCGTACACCGCCGCCGGACAGTAGCGCGCCTCCGGGCCGGCATAAGTGGACAGGTTCACCTGCACCGGCACCGAGGCATCCTTCAGCGTCAGGTGCGAGGGCTGGTCCTCGTCGTGCGCGGTGCTCGACAGGAACACCGAGCTCAGTCGGTCGAAGGTCAGCACGCCATCGGGTTTCGGGTAGCCGATGGGCGCGTGCTTCGCCGCGGGTTCCAGGCAGGCGTGATCGGGCCGGTCGCGGTGGATCGTCCACGGCGGATTGCGGATGCCGAGCCGGGGCAGCAGCCACTGTTCGATCCCGGTCATCAACGTGGCCAGGGTGCGGCCCTTCTTGAACCACTGCTTGAAGTTCTTCGACTGGCGCAGCTCCGCGTGCAGCCAGCTGGCCTCGAACGCCTGCGGGTAGGCCCCAAGCTCGTCGCGCGCACGGCCTTCGCCGATGGCCGCGAACGCCGCATCGGCCGCCAGCATGCCGGTCTTGATCGCGGCGTGGCTGCCCTTGATGCGGCTGGCGTTGAGGAAGCCGGCCTCGCAACCGACCAGCACGCCACCCGGGAACACCAGCTTCGGCAACGACAGCAGCCCCCCGGCGGTGATCGCGCGCGCGCCGTAGCCGATGCGCTTGCCGCCTTCCAGGTGCTTGCGGATCGCCGGATGGGTCTTCCAGCGCTGGAACTCCTCGAACGGGCTCAGGTACGGATTGGCGTAGTCCAGGCCCACCACGAAACCCACCGCGATCTTTCCGTCCTCGGCGTGGTAGAGGAACGAGCCGCCGTAGGTATTGCCGTCCAGCGGCCAGCCTGCCGTGTGCACCACCAGCCCTGGCTGGTGTTTCGCCGGATCGGCCTGCCACAACTCCTTGATGCCGATGCCGTAGCTCTGGGGGTCGCGACCTTCGTCGAGTCCGAACTTCGCGATCAGGCGGCGGCCGAGATGCCCGCGCGAGCCTTCGGCGAAGATCGTGTACTTCGCGTGCAGCTCCATGCCGAGCTGGAACTCGGCCGTCGGCTGGCCGTCCCTGCCCAGGCCCAGGTTGCCGGTGGCCACGCCGCGTACCGCGCCGGCCTCGTCGTACAGCACCTCGTCCGCGGCGAAGCCGGGGAAGATCTCCACGCCCAGCGCTTCGGCCTGCTGGGCCAGCCAGCGCGTCACCGCGCCCAGCGAGACGATGTAGTTGCCATGGTTGTCGAAGCAGTCGGGCAGGAGGAAGGCGGGCGTCGCCTTTGCGCCGGATTCGTCCAGGAACAGGAACTCGTCGCGCGCGACCGCCTGCTTCAGTGGTGCGCCGCGCTCGGCCCAGTCCGGGAACAGCTCGGCCAGCGCACGCGGGTCCATGATCGCGCCGGACAGGATGTGCGCGCCCGGCTCGGACCCCTTCTCCAGCACGCATACCGAGACCTCCCGCCCCTGTGCCGCCGCGAGCTGCCTGAGGCGGATCGCTGTCGCCAGGCCCGCGGGGCCGGCACCCACCACGACCACGTCGTATTCCATGGACTCGCGCGGGCCATAGGTGGACAGGAGTTCTTCGGGCGTCATCGGCTGTGCTCGTTGCGGGGCATGGCGGGAGAGAATGGTGCGTCGACGGTGCAGGGCCGATCACGGGCCGCGGACCGCCGGGGGTTCCGTACGCTACCGCACCGAAGCGGCAAACCCCAAGTTCCGCGATTGCCGCGACGCCGTCGCGGGCCGACAATGCCGTGATGGAGATCTTCAAGAGCTTCACCCTCGAGGCCGCGCACCGGCTGCCCAACGTGCCGCCGGGACACAAGTGCGCGCGCCTGCACGGGCATTCGTTCGGGGTGGAGCTGCATGTGAGCGGCGAGCCGGGCGCCGAGAGCGGCTGGGTGATGGACTTCGCCGACATCAAGGCCGCGTTCCGGCCGCTGTACGAACAGCTCGACCACCACTACCTCAACGACATTCCCGGCCTGGAGAACCCGACCAGCGAGCGTCTGGCCGCCTGGATCTGGGAACGGCTCAGGCCGGCCCTGCCGCAGCTCAGCGCCGTGGTCGTCCGCGAGACCTGTACATCGGGCTGCCGCTACACCGGCTGATCGGCGTCGGCGCCCGGGCCTGCGAGCAGGCCGCTGGGTGCCCCCACTCCCGGACAGCGGCGGGATGCCAGGCCTGGACAGGCGCCATGACCCGGGCGCAAGTCATTGGTTTTTATTGAAAACTGAACGACACAGTGCCGTCTGTCGGCCAGATGTTGCATCGCAACATAAGCGGATATATGCTGCATCGCACAAACCGGCACATCCCGCCGGCACTGTACGCACAGGAGATCCCCCATGAACTACCAGTACAACGAGCAGTTCGCCGCCGCGACGCGTCAGTTCGCCGACACCGCCGCGCGCATCAGCCAGCTCACCCTCGACAACGCGCAGAAGGCGTTCGGCCTGCAGCTGGCCGCGCTGGAAGAGAACGCCGGCGCCACCTTCTCGTTCTTCGGCGAGGCCGCCGAGGTGCGCGACTTCGACGGCTTCAAGACCCTGCTTCCCAAGGGTGTGCAGATCGCCCGCGAGAGCGTCGAGCGCACCATCAGCGTCGGCCAGGAAGTGCTCGGCGCCACCGTCAAGACCAACGAAGCCATCGCCCAGCTTGCCAAGTCGCAGCTCGAGGCCGCCACGGCGAAGGCGCAGGCCGCCGCCGAGACGGCGACCGAGCAGGTGACCAAGGCCGCCAAGCGTCGCTGATCCGGCGGATCCCCAAGCCGGCGCGATCCCTCCCCTCTCGCGCCGACGCAACCCGGCAGCTCCGGCTGCCGGGTTTTTTTTTGATTCTTCTCCCATGCGAGGGAGATCCGGTTCCAGGCAGGTGCGCTCGCAGCTTCGGGGCGACGCCGCGCCCTGTCGACCGGTGATCGCTATCCGCCCGGTGGGCCCGCTTGGCGGTCCGGCCCGGCGCAGCGCCCCGGGGGTTCGCACCGGCGCGTGACACTGGCGTGCAGGACATCGATGTCTTGCCTGGCCCGATTTCCTGGCCACCACGGCACGGCTCACCACTACCTGGGCCGCGATCCGCCGATGGCGGGCTGTTTCGAAGCGGCGCCAATCACACGGCGATGGCCGATCCGGGTCGGGGATGGCAGAGGGCCGCCCATCGATGCGCTGCGGCGCAGAGTCAACCGTGGCCGAACGCGCATGGCATGCGCCCGAGCGACCGGCGCGCGGCGCCGGGCCGGACCACAAAGCGGGCCGACCGGGTCGGAGAGCGACCACCGGCCCGGGGCGTTCGCGTGATCGAAGGCGGCAGCCCCATGTGATTGCTGCAGGCAGGGGTGCCTGCAGATGGGAGATGAACCTTTTGCCGCCTGCATCGTGCCCGGTTGGGGCGCCTGGGGGCGACATCCCGATGGCGCATCCCGATGGAGCGCCTGTGCGTCCTGCACGCGCGACGCCGGACGCAGCACAGCGACCGCCTGTCGGGGCGAGCCCGGGTTTTCTGCGCACATGAGAAAGCCCGCCCCTGACGGGGCGGGCTTCGCACCACGCCTGGCCTGGTCAGCCCTGCGGCAGCGGCAGCCGCTCCTGCGGCAGCGGCTCGTCCATCCTGTCGCCCAGCATGCGCCGCACCGCGACGAAGAACACCGGGATCAGCAGCAGGCCGAGGAAGGTGGCGAACAGCATTCCACCGATCACCCCCGTTCCGATCGCGTGGCGGGCGTTGGCGCCGGCGCCGGTGGAGATCGCCATCGGCACCACGCCCATGATGAAGGCCAGCGAGGTCATCAGGATCGGCCGGAAGCGCAGGCGCGCGGCCTCGATCACCGACTCGCGCAGGGTCTTGCCGGCCGCGCGTTCGAGCACCGCGAACTCCACGATCAGGATCGCGTTCTTCGCCGCCAGGCCGATCACCGTCACCAGGCCGATCTTGAAGAAGATGTCGTTCGACAGCCCGCGCAGCATGGTGAACACCACCGCGCCCAGGATGCCCAGCGGCACCACCAGCAGCACCGAGACGGGGATCGACCAGCTCTCGTAGAGCGCCGCCAGGCACAGGAACACCACCAGCACCGACAGCACCAGCAGCAGCGTGGCGGTATTGCCGGCGATGATTTCCTGGTACGACAGGCCGGTCCAGTCGAAGCCGATGCCGGTCGGAAGTTCGTTGGTGACGATGTCCTCCATCGCCCGCATCGCCTCGCCGGAACTGCGGCCCGGGGACGGCGCGCCGTTGATGTTGACGGCCGAATAGCCGTTGTAGCGCGTCAGCGAGGGCGTGCTCATCGCCCACTCCGACCGCACCACGTTGCTCAGCGGGATCATCGCCGGCGTGCCGTCGGCGGTCAGCTCGCGCGAAGGCGAGTAGAACCGCGCGAACGAGTCCGGGCCGGTGCGGAACGGCGCGTCGGCGCGCATGATCACGCGCTTGATGCGGCCGTTGGAGAAGTAGTCGTTGACGTACACCGGCGCCAGCATCAGCTGGATGGCGTTGTACACGTCGCCGGTCGCCAGGCCCATCGCCTGGGCCTGCGCGCGGTCGACCTCGAGCTGCAGCTGCGGCGCATCGGCGAGCGTGTTCGGGCGCACGCCGGCCAGCAGGTCCGGTTGGTGCGCGGCCGCGCCGAGCAGGGTGTCGCGCGCCTGGCCGAGCGCTTCCCGGCCAAGGCCGGCCCGGTCCTGCAGGTACATGTCGAAACCGCCGAACTGGCCCAGGCCCTGGATCGTGGGCAGGTTGACCACGAAGATCTGGGCGTCGCGGATGCCGTAAAGCGCACCGTTGGCCTGCTGGATGAATTCCGGCACGGTGATGTCGCGATCGTCCCAGTGCTTGAGCCGGATGAACCCCATGCCCACGTTCTCGCCCTGGCCGACGAAGCTGAAACCCGAGATCTGCATCATGCTCTCGTAGCCATCCAGCGACTCGAGCGTTCCGCGCACCTGCTTGAACACCTCCTGCGTGCGCTGCAGGGTCGCGCCCGGCGGAAGCTGCACGATGGCCAGCGCATAGCCCTGGTCCTCCTCGGGCACGAAACTGCCCGGAAGCCGGGTGAACAGCAGCCCGCACACCACCGCCAGCACCGCGAACACCATCATCCAGCGCGGCGCATGGCGCACCGCGCTGCCGATATGACCCACATAGGTGCGGCTCACCCGGTCGTAGAGCCGGTTGAAGCCGCGCACGAAGCGGTTCTCCTTCTTCTCCCCGGGCGCGGCATGCTGCTTGAGGAAGGTGGCGCACAGCGCCGGGGTGAAGCCGAGCGCGAGGAACGCCGAGAAGCCCATCGCCATGGCGATGGTAATGGCGAACTGCTTGTAGATCTCGCCCGAGGCGCCGCCCTGCAGTGCGCTCGGGATGAACACCGCCGCCAGCACCACGGTGATCGCCACCACCGCGCCGGTGATCTGGTCCATCGCCTTCTCGGTGGCCTCCAGCGGCGGCAGGTGCTCCTCGGCCATGATGCGCTCGACGTTCTCGATCACCACGATCGCGTCGTCGACCACGATGCCGATCGCCAGCACCATCGCGAACATGGTGAGCTGGTTGACGGTGAAGCCGATCAGGCTCAGGCCCAGGAAGGTGCCCAGCAGGGCCACCGGAATCACGAGCGTGGGGATGATCGTGGCGCGCAGGTTCTGCAGGAACAGCAGCATCACCAGGAACACCAGGATCACCGCTTCGATCAGGGTCTTGACCACCTCGCTGATCGAGATGCGCACGAAGGTGGTGCTGTCGAACGGCGTGTACCACTCGACGCCGGCGGGGAACGATGCCTGCAGCTCGTCCATGCGCGCGGTGACCGCCTCGGCCACGGCCAGGGCGTTGGCGCCGGGCTGCAGCATGATCGCGACCGCACCGGTGGGCTGGCCGTTGAACTGCGCGTCGAAACCGTAGCCCTGCGCGCCCACCTCGACCCGCGCCACGTCGCGCAGGCGCACGATCGCGCCATCGGCATCGGCGCGCAGGATGATGTCGCGGAATTCCTCCGGCGAGCTGAAGCGGCCTTCCGCGGCAACCGTCGCGGTGAAGCCCTGGCCCTCGGGTGCGGGGTCGGCACCGATGGAACCGGCGGCGAACTGAGCGTTCTGTCCCCGCACCGCGGCCAGCACCTGGCTGGCCGACATGCCGTAACCCTGCAGCCTGGTCGGATCCAGCCAGATGTTCATGGCGTACTCGGAACCGAAATGCTGGGTGTTGCCCACGCCGGGCACGCGCGCCAGCGGCTCGAGGATGCGCGATGCGATCAGGTCGTTGAGCGCGTTGCGGTCCATGCCCGGATCGCTGGAGCGCAGGCCCACCACCATCAGGAAGCCGCTGTTGGCCTTGGCCACCACCACGCCTTGCTGGGTCACCTCGGTGGGCAGGCGCGGCGTGGCCAGCGAGACCTTGTTCTGCACCTGCACCTGGGCGATGTCCGGGTCGGTGCCGGTCTGGAAGGTCAGGGTGATCGAGATCCGGCCCGACGAGCTCGAGGTCGAGCTGAAGTACAGCAGGTTGTCGATGCCGGTGAGCTGCTGCTCGATCACCTGGGTGACCGCCTGCTCGGCGGTCTGCGCATCGGCACCGGGATAGCTGGCGCTGACGGTGACCTGCGGCGGGGCGACGTTGGGATACGACTCCACGCCCATGTTGAGTACCGCGATCACGCCCGAGAGCGAGATCAGGATCGCGATGACCCAGGCGAAGACCGGGTGGTGGATGAAGAACCTGGACATGGCCGGTCAGCCTTCGTCGGCGGGTGCGTCGGCGGTCGGCGCCTGCTGCGCCTCGCCGGCAGGAGACTGCGACGGCTGTTCCCCGGCGGGCGTCGTGGCGGCAGGCGCGGCCTCCACGGGCGCCTGGCCCTCCGGCGCCCACGGCACGGCCGTGGCCGGCGCACCGTCGCGGACCTTCTGCAGCCCGGACACGACCACCTGCTCGCCGTCCTGCAGGCCCGCGCTCACGATCCAGTTGCCGGCTTCGGGGCGCTCCAGGGTCACGTCGCGGCGCCCGACATTGCCATCCGCGCCCACCACCATCACATAGGCGCTGCGCGCATCGCGCTGCACGGCGGCCTGCGGAATCGCGAACACGCCCTGCATCTGGCCCAGGCGGGCACGCAGGGTGACGTAGGTGCCCGGCAGCAGGCGGCGCTCGGGATTGGGGATCAGCGCGCGCATCGAGATCGCGCCGGTCGCCGGATCGACGATGTCGCCGGAGAAATCCAGCGTCCCGGGATGCCCGTAGACGCTGCCATCGGACAGCACGACCTCTACCGTGGACTCCTGGCCCTGCGCCGCGGCGCGTGCGCGCCGGATCTCTTCCAGTTCGCCCACGCCGATCGAGAAGTTGGCGTACAGCGGGTCGATCTGGTCCACCGTCGTGAGCAGCGTCGCCGTGCCCTGGCCGACCAGGGCGCCCTCCGTGACCTGCTGCTTGCCGGCGCGACCGCTGATCGGCGCGCGTACCGTGGCGTAGCCGAGGTTGATGCGCGCCGATTCCACCGCGGCTTGGCCGGCCTGCACCGCGGCCGCGGCGCTGCGCTCGGCGGCGAGCGCGTTGTCGACGTCGGCACGGGAAATGAAGCTGGTCGGCGCCAGCTGGCGAGCGCGGTCGGCATTGGCCCTGGCATTGGCATAGTTCGCCTGGGCCTGGGCCAGCGAGGCCTGGGCGGTGCCGAGCGCCGCCTGCAGCGGGGCCGGGTCGATCAGGAACAGCACCTGCCCTTCGCGCACGTCGCTGCCCTCTTCATAGACGCGCTTCTGCAGCACGCCGGGGACGCGCGCGCGCACGTCGGCGCTGCGGAAGCCGGCCAGCCGCCCGCCGATCTCGCGCATCAGCGGCAGGTTGGCGGCCCGGGCCTCCACCACGCCCACCTCCGGCGGCGGGGGCTCGGGCGGAGCCTCGCCGCCACTGCAGGCGGCAAGCAGGCACAGCGAGAGGGCGAGCGGCAGGAGTGCGGCTGGACGGAGCATCGGGAGGGACCTGGTGTCGTGCCCGCGGGGGCGGCGCAGGGCTGGGCCGTAATTTCTGAACTGGGCAGTGTACTTTACTTCACGATGAACGGAACCCTGCCATAGGTCAGGTTCAGACGCGGTGCTCGCACCGGTGCGGCGCCGCCTGGCAGGCGGTCGGTAGATGGTGGATCATGAAATGAATCCGGTTCACAATACCTGCCCGCGAACGTCCCCGCCCCCCCTCCATGGCCACCATCGACCGCCGCCAGCGCGAGTTCGTGCAGCGCGAAGCGCTGTTCCTGGACACCGCGCAGGCGCTGATCCAGCGCGAGGGGCTGCTCAACCTGCAGATGTCGCGCATCGCCGAGGAGAGCGAGTACGCGATCGGCACCCTGTACCGGCATTTCGCCAGCAAGGAGGACCTGCTGGTGGCGCTGGCTACGCGCAACAGCCTGGGACGGGTGGAGCTGTTCGAGCGCGCCGCACGCTGGTCCGGCCCCACCCGCGACCGCATCGTCGCCCTGGCCCTGGCCGACCTGATCGTGCTGCGCGAGCAGCCCGAGCATTTCCGCCTCGCGCAGTTCGTCTGGACCGAGGTGGTCTGGGGTGCGGCATCGGAACAGAGCCGGCGGCGCGCACTCGATGCCTGCGAGCCGCTGGCGATCGCGGCCGAGGCGATCGCGGCCGAGGCGCGACGCAACGGCGAGCTTCCCGACAGCCTGTCCATGACGGACGAAGGGCTGACGATCGGCCCATGGATCCTGTGTCTGGGCATGCATACTCTGGCGCAGCAGCAGGGCCTGCTGGATCCCGCGATCGGCGATCCCTACCGGCTGCTCTTCAAGCACCTGCACCACCTGCTCAACGGCTACGGCTGGCAACCGCTGTTCGACCCCGGCGACGACGATGCGCTGGACCGGAACGTCGAGCGCCTGTGCCGCGACGTGTTCGACGCGCCCTGTCCCTATCCACCGCGCTAGTCCCCTCCCGCCCCACGTTCCCCACGGAAGACCCCCCATGTCCACCGCTCCCACGAAGCGCAAGCCGCGGTTCGCGCTACGACTGGTCCTGATGCTGCTCGGCACTGCCCTGGTGTTCGGCGGCGTGTTCACCGTCAAGGCGATCATCGGCAGCCAGGTCAACAACTTCTTCGACAACATGCCGCAACCGGCCGCAGCGGTGAGCGCGGCTGCCGCCACCACCGAGCGCTGGAGCGACGATGGCGAAGCGGTGGGCACCTTCGTGGCGGTCAACGGCACCGACGTCACCACCGAGGCCGGCGGCGTGGTACGCGACATCGAGTTCACGCCCGGCCAGCCGGTCAAGGCGGGCCAGGTGCTGGTACGGCTGAACACCGACAACGAGCTGGCGACGCTCAAGGCCCTGGAAACCTCGGCCCGGCTGGCCGACGTGCAGGCCGAGCGCTGGCAGCAGCTGGGCCGCGACCAGCTGGTGTCGCTGGACGAGGTGCAGCAGCGCGTGGCCGCTGCCGCGAGCTCCCGCGCCCAGGTCGAGGCGCAGCGCGCGCTGATCGCGCAGAAGACCATCCGCGCCCCCTTCAGCGGCGAGCTCGGCATCCGCCGGGTCAACCTCGGCCAGTTCGTCTCGCCTGGCGACCCGATCGTGACCCTGCAGCAACTCGATCCGATCCACCTGGACTTCAGTCTGCCCGAGCAGCGCATGGACAGCCTTGCGCCCGGCACCCCGATCCGGGCGACGGTCGACGCACTGCCGGGCAAGGTGTTCGAGGGCGAGGTGACGGCGATCGAACCGCGGGTGGATCCGGATACGCGCAACTTCATCGCCCAGGCCACATTGGCCAATCCGGATGGCGCGCTGCGCCCCGGCGCGTTCGCGCGCGTGTCGTTCTCGCTCGGCGGCGAACGCGAGGTGGTCGTGATCCCGCAGACGGCGGTCACCTTCAACCCCTACGGCAACGCCGTGTTCGTGATCAGCGAAGTGCCACGCGGGGAGGGCGAGACCGACATGCAGGGCAATGCGCTCACCGGCAGCAAGCTCGTGGTCAACCAGCGCTTCGTCAAGACGGGGACGACCCGCGGCGACCTGATCACGGTGACCGAGGGCCTGCAGCCCGGCGAACAGGTCGCCACCAGCGGCCTGCTCAAACTGCGCAACGATGCGGAAGTGACCATCAACAACAGCATCCAGCCGACCGCCGACGCCGCGCCGGAAGCGCAGAACAGATAGGAGCCGTGATGAGGTAATTCGCGATTCGTGACTGGCCGGGCATCCGGGCCGGCCACTGTCCACGAAGAAGCCCCGGGCGCCTCCTGCCCTTCCGAATCACGAATCACCAATCACGAACCACGGATTGGATCCATGAAATTCACCGACATCTTCATCAACAAGCCGGTGCTGGCGATGGTCGTCAGCCTGTTCATCCTGATCTTCGGGCTGCGCGCTTTCAGCGAACTCAACGTGCGCCAGTACCCGGAGCTGCGCAACGCGGTGGTGAACGTCAGCACGGTCTACTACGGCGCCGACGCCGACCTGATCCAGGGCTTCATCACCACGCCGCTGGAGCGCGAGATCGCCAGCGCCGAGGGCATCGACTACATGTCCTCGACCAGTTCGGCCGGGGTGAGCACGATCCAGGCCTACATCCGCCTGGACCACGACCCCAACGAGGCGCTCACCCAGATCGCGGCCAAGGTCAACAAGATGCGCGGCCAGCTGCCGCCGGAGTCCGAGGACCCGGTGATCGACCTGCAGCAGGGCCAGCAGATCGCGGCGATGTACGTGTCCTTCGCCAGCGAGACCCTCGACAACAACCAGATCACCGACTACCTCACCCGCGTGGTCCAGCCCAAGCTGGTGACCGTGGCCGGCGTGCAGCGCGCCGACATCCTCGGCGCCGGCACGTTCGCCATGCGCGTGTGGCTCAAGCCCGACCGCATGGCCGCGCTCAAGGTCACCGCCAGCGACGTGTCCAACGCGCTGCGCTCCAACAACGTGCTCTCGGCGGTGGGCTCGACCAAGGGCCAGATGGTCGCGATCGACATGACCGCGCGCACCGACCTGCGCAGTCCCGAGGAGTTCCGCCAACTGGTGATCCGCGAGCAGGGCGGCGCGATCGTCCGCCTGGGCGACGTGGCCGACGTGGTGCTGGGTTCGGAGAACTACGGCACCTCGGTGCGGATCAACGGCGAGGCCGCCACCTTCATGGGCATCTTCGTCTCGCCCGACGCCAACTCGCTGGACGTAATCGGGCAGGTGCGCGAGCTGTGGGACGGCGAGATCGTGCCGCAGCTGCCCGAGGGCATCATCGCCTCCATTCCCTACGACAGCACCGAGGCGATCCAGGACGCGATCAACGAGGTGGTCAGCACGATAGTGGAAGCGGTGATCATCGTGATCGTGGTGATCTACCTGTTCCTGGGCTCGCTGCGCAGCGTGCTGATCCCGGCGGTGACCGTACCGCTGTCGCTCATCGGCGCACTGTTCCTGATGCTGCTGATGGGCTTCACCATTAACCTGCTCACGCTGCTGGCCATGGTGCTGGCGATCGGCATCGTGGTCGACGACGCGATCATCGTGCTGGAGAACATCCACCGCCACATCGAGGAGGGCATGTCGCCCTACGCGGCGGCGATCAGGGGCGCGCGCGAGCTCGCCTGGCCGGTCGTGGCGATGACCACCACCCTGGTCGCGGTGTACCTGCCGATCGGCTTCCAGGGCGGGCTGACCGGCATCCTGTTCACCGAGTTCGCCTTCACCCTGGCCGGCAGCGTGCTGCTCTCGGGCGTGATCGCGCTGACGCTCACGCCGATGATGAGCTCGAAGATCCTCAAAGCCCACGGCGAGGGCAGCAAGGGCCGGCTCGAAGCCTGGCTGGACGCGAGGTTCGACGCCCTGCGCCGGGGCTACCAGCGCCGCCTGCACGGCGCGCTGGAGACGAAGTCGGTCATCGCACTGTTCGGCGCCATCGTGCTGGTCTCGTGCGTGTTCCTCTACATGACCGCGCCCAAGGAACCGGCGCCGCTGGAAGACGAGGGCTTCGTCTTCGCCATCTCGCAGGCCGATCCCACCGCCACGCTGGACTACGTCGAGAGCTATACCGAGGAAATGTCGGCGATCGCCCAGGCCGTGCCCGAGGTGCAGGACTACTTCCTGTTCAATGGCGGCTTCGGCGGCAGTGGCGGAGGCGCCAGCCCGATGGCGATGGCCGGTTTCGTGCTCAAGCCTTGGAGCGAGCGGGACCGCTCGACCAAGGCGGTGCTCGAGCAGGAACTGCAGCCGAAGATCAGCGAAGTCACCGGCCTGAACACCTTCGCCCTGGTGCCGCCCTCCCTGCCCAGCGCCGGCGGCGACGGCGGCGGCGAGTTCATCATCGGCGGCGTGGGCGAGCTGGCCCAGCTCAGCGAGCTGGCCGACGAGATCCTCGGCCGGGCGATGGCGAGCAAGCGCTTCATCTTCCTGGACAAGGATCTGAAGATCGACAAGCCGCGCATCGAGGTGCAGATCGACCGCGACAAGGCGGCCTCGCTCGGCATCGACATGCGCACGCTGGCCGCGGACATGGCGGCGATGCTCTCGGGCGGCTACACCAACCGCTTCGCGATGCAGAACCGTTCCTACCTGGTGATCCCGCAGGTGCAGCGCAGCGACCGGCTCAACGCCTCCGACCTGCAGAACTACTACACCCGCACCCGCGACGGCGAGCTGGTCCCGCTGTCGACCCTGGTGACGCTCAGGGAGAGCGCGCAGCCGCAATCGCTCAAGCGCTTCCAGCAGCTCAACGCGGTGTCGATCACCTTCGCCCCGCGCCCCGGCGTGAGCAAGGGCGAGGCGCTGGAGATCCTCGACCAGGCCGCGCGCGAGGTGCTGCCGCAGGGCTATACGGTCGACTACGCCGGCGAGTCGCGCCAGTTCAAGCAGGAAGGCTCGGCAATGCTGATGACCCTGGCCCTGGCGCTGATCGTGATCTTCCTGGTGCTGTCGGCGCAGTTCGAGAGTTTCCGCGACGCGCTGATCATGCTGCTGACCGTGCCGATGGCGATCTGCGGCGCGCTGCTGGTGCTCAACGTGCTCGCCATCGCCAGCGGCATCCTCGGCTTCGCCGGGATCGAGGCCTTCCCCGGGATGAGCATCAACATCTACACCCAGGTGGGCCTGGTGACCCTGGTGGGCGTGATCTCCAAGCACGGCATCCTGATCGTGGAGTTCGCCAACAAGCTGCAGATCGAACAGGGCCTGTCCAAGCGCGAGGCGATCGAGGAAGCGACCGCGATCCGCCTTCGCCCCGTGCTGATGACCACCGCCGCGCTGGTGTTCGCGATGATCCCGCTGCTGATCGCCAAGGGCCCGGGCGCGGCCTCGCGCTTCTCGATGGGCACGGTGATCGCCTCGGGCATGACGATCGGCACGCTGTTCACCCTGTTCGTGCTGCCGGCGTTCTACCTGTACCTGGCGCGCGACCATGCGCACGACCTGGAGCACGAGAAGGTGGACGACGATGCGGCGCCCGGCGCGGCGC
>JAEXLY010000151.1 GCA_023444765.1 Pseudomonadota bacterium
TGAGGCTGGTAACTCACGCCTGACGGTTGGAGGCTAATGCGTTAAGCGGCCGCATCCCGCAACACTACGCGACGACTCGCTCCTGACGCTGTACCCCACCCAGCGCGCTTTGGGCGCGATCGATGCGCAACGGGGCAACACCTACCGGGACCAGCTGACCGAGCCCCTCAATGACGAAGACGTTGCCGCCATCCGCCTCTACCTGCAACAGCAGCGCGCCTACGGCCGCAACGACTTCCAGGCAATTGTAGAGAAGAAGACCCAGCGGCTCGCCGGGGGGTGCGCCCGCCGCATCGGCCTAGCAGTCGTTGAACATCAGGAAGTGAGCCTGACCCGTTCCGGGTCACGCGGTGCTCCAGTGCGGTCCGGTCGCGGCTGGATCAGCGGATCGTGGCGCTGGATCATCGATGCGGCGCTTTCCGGCCCAGGTCGGCCGGGACCTCCGGCTGCATCCGCAACAGCAGCCCCGTTCGACCGGCGGTCCTGCCGCGCCGCTGCGTCCGGCCCCTGTCAGCGCGAGGCTTTCGGGGGCGCGGAATACGTGCCGACCAGCACGGCTCTCCCGATCACATGTCCGCGCATGGCCTCGAGCAGCGTGTCGCGATCGGCGCCAGGCTGCACGTCGAGCACGCGGTCGAGCGCGAACAGCTGGAAGTGGTAGCGATGCGTGCCGCTGCCCGGCGGCGGCCTGGGACCGAAATAGCCGGTCGATCCGCGACTGTTGCTGCCCTGGCGCAGATCCTCCGGCTCGGTGAGCCTGGGATGGGTGTGCAGACCTTCGGGCAGTGCGGTCATGTCGCCTGGAATGTTCCAGGCCACCCAGTGCACGAAGGGCTTCGGCTTGTCCGCATCCGGATCCTCCATGACCATCGCGTACGACTTCGCACCCTCCACTGCCCGCCACTCGAGCGCCGGCGACACGCCCTCGCCATAGTCGCTGTGCCGCTTCGGGATCGGCTGCCCGTCCGCGAACGCAGGCGAGCGCAGCGCCGCGTCCGCGTCGCCGCCGCGCGTCTCCGGCCGATCCTTCGCCAGCGGCACGCCGTGGCCCTTGCTGGCCTGGCGCTCCATCGGCCCGGAGGGTGCCGTGCCGGGTGCCGCGGTTTCGCGCGCCGCGCCCGCCTGGCCCGCATAGGCGATGCGATAGATCGCTCCGTTGCTGTCGTCGCTGAGCAGCAGCGCGCCGTCGGGCGTCACCGCAAGGCCGACGGGCCGCGCGATGTGCGCCCTGCCGCCATCGACCAGGAAGCCGCTGGCGAACGATTCGACTGCCCTCGGCTGGCCGTTTTCGAAGCGCACCCGCGCCACCTCGTAGCCCACGGCGGGCTTGCTGTTCCAGGAGCCGCGCATGGCCACGAAGGCATCGCCGCGGTAGTCGGCCGGGAACGCCTGGCCCTGGTAGAACACCATCTGCATCGGCGCCGCGTGCGGCGTGTAGCCCAGCACCATCGGCTCGCTCATCTCGCGCCACTGCTCGTGGGTGATGCCGCCCGGCGGCGTGGTCTGCGGGTGCAGGCCGCCATCGGCGAACACGTGCGGCCAGCCATAGCGCTTGCCCATCTCGATCCGGTTGAGCTCCTCGTCGTGCTTGTCGTCGCCCAGGCTGTCGATGTTGTGGTCCATGCCCCACAACTCGCCCGTCTGCGGGTGCCAGCCGAAGCCGATGGTGTTGCGCAGGCCGCTTGCGAAGATGCTGCGCGAGGATCCATCCGGCTCCATGCGCAGCAGGGTGGCGTGCTCGGGATTGGTCTCGTTGCAGGCGTTGCAGGTCGAACCGATGCTCACGTAGAGCTTGCCATCGGGCCCGAACGCCAGGGTGCGGTTGGGATGCTGTCCGCCGTCGGGCAGGTCGTCGACCAGAAGCTCAGGATCGCCCAGGGTGCCGTCACCACGGATCGGCGCGCGCAGCACTTCCTTGACCGTAACGAGATAGAGATGGTCGTCGCGTACGGCAAGGCCATGCACGGCCGGCCGATGCAGCACCTGCACCGGATCGCCATCGGCGCGGCCGTCGCCATCGGCGTCGTGCAGCAGCAGCACGTCGCCCTGTTCCCGGCGCGAAACATAGATGTGGCCGGCCGGATGCACGGCCAGGATGCGCGGATTGCGCAGCCCGGATGCGAAGGTGCCGATCTCGAACCCGTCCGGCAGCGCAATCTCGCGCAGCCGCTCCCGCGTGGCTTCGACCGGCGCCGGCTTGAATACAGTGTGTCGAACCGCGGTGTCGGTGCCGTCCCCCTGCTGGGCCAGCGCCGGCGCCATCGCCGCGAGCCCCGCGGCAAGCATGGAGGCGCGCAGCACCCCCGATCGGAGTTGATACGCCATCGGTGCGATCTCCCGGCAAACCGGCGGTCAGGCTAGGCCGGTCGCTGTGGAGCCCGTGCGAAAAGGCGTTCCCGGGCGACTGGAGAGCCCGCGGGAGCATTCCCTTCCCTTGGATCAGGCCCGGCGGTCGATGCGATCAACCCGACCAGCGATGCCGCGGGTCCAGCACGTCGGCGCCGGTCATTCCCGGTTCCACCATTCCCCTTCCCTGCTCCAGTCCACGCCGTGCCACTGCGTGGCCAGGCGCCGGAACTCCGCCTGGTCGACCTCTTTCCATTCGCTGCGCCAGCACCATTGCCGCTCCCCTTCGGGAAACAGGATCTTCGTCGGTCCCTTGCCGAAGATGCCTCCGTGCAGCGCCCTTCGCTCCGGGCACGCGTAGTACTTCTCGACGATCATCGCGAAGGCCGGAGGCTGCCTCAGCGACTGTGCCCGGATACATGCCAGCAGCGCCGCGACCGCGAGCACGATGCCCGCGATGACGACAAGCACGACGGTGACGAGGGTCTGGATCATGATTCCTGGACGGTCCCCGGCTGCACGACTGCAAGGATACCCGAGGGCAAGGCGCACGGATCCTTTGGCCGCTGCCTGGCCGACGGCGAGCAGCAACCGCTCGCCACATTGCCGATACATCGAACCCGGCCCGCCTCGCGCGCGGCGATCAGTCGCGTTGCGCGCCCTTCGCCGCCGCCACGCCTTCCACGTCGACCAGCGCACTGCACGAACCGCCCAGCCCGGAACTCACGACGCTGAAGTTCCCATCGGTCTCCAGCACGATCGCATCGACATCCTCCAGCGATGCATGGCCCGCGGACCGCACCGCGGCCCGCAATTCGCCTTCGGTGACCCGCTCCCGCCGCATGGCGTGGCAGCGGGGCTTGCCTTCCCACAGCAGCAGGGTCGGCCTGTTCTTGACCGTCTGGCGGACCCATCCGGCGCGCACCGATGTCCAGCTGATCGCGTACTGCAGCATGAGCAGCAGCCCCATTCCGACCACGCCCTCCACCAGTGCCACTTGCTCCGTCAGCAGGATGCTGGCCAGCGTCGAACCGAGGGCGACGGTGACGACCAGGTCGAACGCGTTCCACTTCGACACCGAGCGCTTGCCCATCACCCGCAGCCACGCCACCAGCGCCAGGTAGGCGAGCGTGCCGACCACAAGAACCCGGAGCACCCCGTGCCAGCTGTCGAAGAACATGTCCGCCTCCCGATACGACCTTCCTGCATTCATGCACGGACGCCGTTGAAGCATCGTGAGCCGATCGGCCCGCCGCAACGGGCGGTTCGCGCTGTGCGGCATCGACGTTGAGATGCACCGCGCGCAGCCGTGCCTCGAGCGAATCGATCGCATGCACCAGGGAATAGGCCCGGGACATGCTTTTGAGGCGTGGCTCCCCATCGGACCATCCGCCTGGCCAGGCGCCAATACGTCACCAGTCCGTCAGCGCCGCCTCCCCGCACCCGCCAGCCACCTGGCCGCCGCAAGCACCAGCATCAGCCCGCCGCTCAGCGCTCCGACCATGGCGAGCTCGAACGGCCACAGGTTGTGCGAGGTCGGATCTATCGCGGTGTCCACCACGATGCGCAGTATCACGAAGCTCACCAGCGCCGCCGGCACCATCGCCGCCACCCGCCAGCCCCCTTTCCATTTGCATGTCGCGACGACCGGCACCACCAGGCCGACGATTCCCAGCGCCATCATGCCCCACACCACTGGCAGCACCCACCAGTCGTTGTCGTCGGTGCTGTCCATGGCTGCCTGCCGGTCGCGCTGCTGCGCCTGGCGTTCCTGTTCGCGCAACGCCTGCAGCCAGGCAGGCTCTGCGCGACCGATCCCGGCCGCTGGTTTGGCACTCGCGGAGACGCGACCGCGCCAAGTCGCAACCACAGTGGTGTCGTCGCGGCTGCCGTCGCCGGCGACGATCCTGATCTCGTCGACCACCCCGACAGGCTCGGTGAAGAAGAACCAGGCCATCGCTTCGCCCGCTCCCTGGCGCCTGCGCGACGGACTGCTGCCCACGCTCACCTGGCGCCCCTGGTGATAGGCATGCAACCACAGGCCCACCGGGCGGTCGCTCTCGTAGGCCAGCCGCAGGTAGAACGACTGCCCGGGGCCAAGCCGCACCTCCTGCGCAGCCGGCCAGGTCTCCACGATCCGCACCCGCGTTTCAGCCAGCCCAGTGCGCGGCACCAGCGCCGCCAACAGCACCACCAGCAAGATCACACATCTGCCCATGTCCTTCCTCCCCTGGCAAGGCCCCCGCCCCATACTGCAACCGGGGCCTGCCTACGTCGACGAACAGGCGGCGGCGATGTGACCGTCATCGGCCGCCGGGCCACACAGGAGAAGCACGCGGCCGGCATCCGCCTGCTGGGCGTGGACCCCAAGTCCCGCGCACCGGCGCCGGCAAGGCACTGGCGACCGCCTGCCCCCAGCGGGCGCGCGAGCAGGGCATGCGCAGGTGATCCTGCACACCACCGCGGTGATGACCGTGGCCTGGAACATGTACGAGCAGTGGGCTTGTGCGCTCGGAGGCCCTGGACTTCCTGCTGGAGGCCCTGCCGGTGTTCGGGTTCGGGCTCCGGTTCGGGAATGCGCCAGGGGACGCCCGGCAGGCGTAACCGCCGCCTACTGCGGCGCCAGGCCGGTCGAGACCACCTTGGAGTGCGGGTAGCCGTTGCGTCACTCCAGCAGCTGGTGTTGCAGTACGGCCGGTGAATCCCCCGTTTCGCACACCATCATCCCGCTCTTGCCGTGGGAGAAACGGACCTTGGCCAGGAACGAGGCTTCGAAATCGCCATGGATCCGGCAGTCGACCAGGGTGGCCTTGCCAACCGCGGACTGGAACAGCGCCCCGTGATTTATCAGGTACGGTGTGATCGGGGGCCGGGACCGTCTCGCGAGAAGGTGCCAGGGAAAGTTGCCCGCAGTTGTCCTGGGCACCTTTTCTGCCACGCCGACACTAGGCGCCGTCCTCAACACCCGCATCTTCCTTTCCCGGACAGAACACATGCGCAGGAATTTCGTGGGACTGCAGCTCAGGTCTGGCAAGACGTGGCCCGCCACTCTCTTGTTGCTCGCGACATCCCTGCCCCTCCTCGCCCAGGATGCCCGGGACGAGTGGCCGGAAGGCAGTGCCATGCACTCCATGTACGTGGAGGCTGAAAGGCTGGAGGCAGCCCGGGCCGATTTCGAGCAGGCAATCGCCGACCTGCAGAATGCCATCGGCGGCAACCCGGCCGACCCGCCTCCATTTGCGCGAGCAGTCGCAAACCAGCAGGCGCGTTGGCTTGAGTACATGCGCGCCGACTGCGAACTCGCCGGCACGCTGACGGGCGCGGGCGGTGCCTGGCCTGCCGTCCACGGTCTCAGCTGCCAGATCGAGTCCATCGCCGACCGGCTCGAGGTGGTTCGCGGCGCTACCGCATGCCTGGGCCAGTTCGGCCCCGATGCCTACCGCTTCGAGCAGTTCGAATGTCTCGAGAAGATGGTGGCGTGGTCAATGGTGGGCAACTGACCGGAATTCCACTGGCGCGTCGAAGCGCTGGTGGGCCCGAACCTGAAAGTGAGGTCGCGGGAGAGCCCGGGGCCGCGGGCGGACGAGGCCATCGGAGCCGGCGATCGGCCGCCGCTACGTGGGCGCCTTCAACGCACGCTATCGGCGAATGGGAACGCTGTGGGCAGGCCGGTTCAAGTCCGCCCTCTTGGGCAGCGAGACCTACCTGCTCCTGCTACCGCTACATCGAAATCAATCCGGTCCGGGCCGGCATGGATCCCAGATCCTGCCGACTACCCATGGTCCAGCCACCGGTCGAACGCCCTGGGCGCGCATGATCCCGGGATCAACCCGCACCCCGGCTACCCCGCCCTGACTCGCGCTCCATCCGACCGGCAGAGCGCTTACCGCGCCCTGTTTCGCGTCGCGCTCGATCAGGGCCCCGCGGATCGGCTGCGCGACCACACCCGGCAGAACAAGGCTTTCGGCGATGACAGTTTCGCAGGCAGATCGAAGCACTCGTCGGTAGAAGTCTGGCCGTCAGACCCAGCGGCGGCCAGCGATCAGCGCCGGGAAAATGAAACTGACCCATTCTCCGTCCACTCCCCAAGTCCGATCGCGGGGCGCGCCCCCGGGCGTCCGGAGGCTTGGCCGACCTGCATCCCGGGCCGAGGGCCTGGAACCCGGACGACCGACTAGGGCGTCAGGCGGACCTCGACGAAGCCGACATCCTTGCCACCTTCCCGCACGATCAGCCGCCCGCCGCCGCGGGCCACGGACACTGCTTGGGCGCAGTCCAGGCGCACCGGTCCCGATTCGCCCGGCTCGATCGAGGTGCCGGGCGTCATGCGCATCATGCAGCTCACCTCGCCACCGCCGAATACCACCTTCGGCCGGTAGTTGTTGCGCACCGGCGTGAGCCGCGCATCGCGCCCGTCCTTCGAGTAGTTCAGCGTCAGCGTCGCCGGGATGCCCTGGCGGGCACCGAACACGACCGGGTCTTCGACCGGCAGGTCGTTGGCCATGGAAGTCGCGGTGGCCAGCAGCGTGGCGAGGAGGACGGCGGACGGCAGTCGAATGGCCATGAAAGTGCTCCATGCGAGGTGGCCGGGAAGTATAGACATAAGCGCAGCGTTCGCTCCGTCCGCCACGCCACCAGCGACAAAGGTGTCAGCAGCGACAAAGGTGTCAGGGACAACTCCTCCTGGCGGGCGGTCTCCCCTGTTCACTCAGGCCCGCAAACCTGCCGGTGCGCTGCCTGACCCACTCCTGGAACCGGTCCGAGCCCAACGCCCTCTGCTGCTGCAGGTAGACACGGATATCCTGCACCACCACATCCTCCAGCCCTCCTCCACGATCGCCCGGTACGCCGCTGCGCGCGCGTGCGTATCCGTTCCCAAGGCCAGGTACTCGGGATGCGGGACCAGCAACGGATCCTTGCGGTGGCCTGCGTTTGCCCCATGGCTCGACCAGGGATGGTCGGCGGTCCGGGCCACCATCCATGCCCGGACCGGATTGAGCTCAATGTACCGCGTGCACGCCAGCAAGTACCGGCCCGAATCCACCAGGCAGGCCTTGAACCGCCCCTCCCACAACGTCCCGGTGCGCCCGTGCCGCCCGTTGAACAGTCCCGTGTCGTTGCGCGCGAAGGTATGCATCAGACGCGACACCGCACCGGTGGCACCGGGCGTCAGCAGCAGATGCACGTGGTTGCACATCAGCACGCAGGCATGCAGCTGGCAGTCGAATCTCGCCAGGCCCTGCCGCAGGCACTGCAGGTACCGCTGCCGGTCCTCGTCGTCCAGGAAGCACGGCAGCCGGTTGTTGCCGCGCTGCACGATGTGTTGCGGGATGCCTGCGCAGTCGAAGCGCGGATGCCGGGCCATGCCCAAGCCTCGTTCGATCCGCCGCCCGCTTCGATCAGACCGCGGCGCACCGCTGCGTCAGGGAACGCCTCACCGGTTCTCGGATATTGTCCATGACACCTTCTCCCGAGAGCACTGACGGCGGCTCCAGATTACATGCGCGCAAGCTCTTGCCATCCGGTGGACGCCCAACTTCAACTCGAAAAAACTTCCAGATAACTCAGAATTACTGCTTACAGGAACACTTCGGAGTCGGCCGCATCGAGAGCAATCAACTCGATAGCGCGCTGCGGCTTCATGCAGCCGCTCGTCAGCCGCAGCCAACGCTATGCAACTCGTGTGATTCGAATCACAAAACCCCAGTCAGTTCACTTGTACGGTCCGGATGCGGGGTTACGTTCGGCACGCATTCGACAGCTCGCATATATCGATTGCGTAGCGATTCTGAAGCCTCGCACTCCATTCCCGGACGAAAGGAGGTTGGCCATGTCCAGGCCACATGAATCACCACGATTCATCGCGTTGATTGCAGCAGTCGCGTTGTTGATGACCCAGATCGGAATGACCAGGGAGCCGGCTCGGATAGGCTCACTAAGCGCAACGGAAACCAAGAATCTCGAGTTGCTACTACGAAGCGAACTCCTCACAGTTCTTGGGCGAGAGAAGACACAACCTGGCGAGTCACCCGCCGCTTCGCTTCTACGTGGCGTGCGAGTCGACAGAACTTCGAACCTGGTCATCGTCGAGCTGTCGAAGGACTATCTTCCGGCGGGGGTCGCGAACTATTCGGCCGAGCTTGAGGATCGACTACACCGGATGACGACCGGAATCTTGTGGAGCATTGAAAACGAGTTGAAGTTGTCCGCTGCTGGGGTCAGCTACATCTTCGACGGACAGCCTCTCTGGTTCTACTATCCGGAAGATTTCCCCGATCACAAGCCGAATGCAAAGCCTCCTACTAAAGCCACGCACGGCAAGAACACTCCAATTATCGTCAGTGCAGGCCACGGCGCATACCTGTTTTATGGCACATCGCCCTCGACGTGGCGATATCAACGCGATGCGGCTTTCGGCATCCGCGAAGACACGATGACACAGCTACTAACTGACGAACTCGCGGATCTGCTGATTACGCGCAGCGGTGCGACTGTCGGCTTCGTCAGGGACTTTTCCACGACCGCCCATACGCCCAGTGGTCTACCATGGAGCGATGTCGCGGCGAGGTACTTCCTGGCTGACGCACTACCAGCGCGACCGGACATCTGGAACTCGCTGCCGGCAGCGACACACGATCTGCGCGAGCGGGACGAGGACATTCGTGCTCGCCCGTTCTACGCGAATGATGTCGGCGCCCAAGCTCTCTTGAGCGTACATACAAACGGTGACGGCTCACCTACGCCGCGGGGCGCGCGCATCTACCATGCAACCGGCAGGTCCGGCGACCAGGCGATCGCCAACAGCATGCTCTGCTACATGAAGGAGATCATCCAGGCCCAGGACGGGTACGAGGATTTCCCAGTTGCGGCTGCCTCGCATTCGTCGACGGGGCACGGCGAGAACAACCACGCCGCCGTTCCGGCTGTGATCATCGAGACCGCGTTCCACAGCAATCCGGATGATGCGGCCGCGCTTCAGGACCCGATCTTCCGGACAGCCGCGATGAAGGGCGTCGAGAAGGGCTATCGCCTGCACATGGCGAACGAATCGTGTACCCATTACGAGATCATCGATGTTCCGGATGTATCGGCGCCGTGGGGCGGCTCCGCCGTAGTTTCCATTCATTACGAGGGATTCCCACAGTATCCGGTCGAAGTGACCATCGAAGACGTCGCATGTAGCGTCCTGTGCACGCCAGGCGGCGGTATGATCGCCAGCGAATGGCCGTCGCCCATCGAAGTCGGCTTTGCCTGCCATGGCGACCCCGATGCCCCGCCAGGTACGGCGCAATGGCGCGTCACATTCACTGACGACGACGGCGTCTCGACCGAGTTCGAGTACAGCAGCATCTGTGGCGGCAGCGGCAGTACTGCGTCGACTCGCTCCAAAGCTGCGCCGGCGGGGCGATTGATTGGTCCATCGCAGTCGCTGATACCAAACTGACAGGACTGGCAGTAGTCAAGCTCGGCGGTCACCGGATAGCGGAACTGCTAGACACCGGGGACCGCCGAGCTACCTGCTTCGGACCGCGTTTGCCTCTGCTGTGAAGAATACTTGGTACTCCACCAGCTAAGTAGACCCGTCCGCTACTAATATCTGGCGCCGGATGTACTCCGAGGTGCGTTGTCGGCCTCATCGATCTAGCTGACCAGCTCTTCTGGCTGACGGCCCCGCTAGCGGCATGAAGAAAAGCTGGCCTGCATGCTCCACACCCACGACGTTGCCTGAAAGGCAAAGATGCAGCGACAAAGGTGTCAGGGACAATTCCCCCTGGCGCGCGGCCTCTCCCGTCCACGCAGGCCCGCGAACCTGCCGGTGCGCTGCCTGACCCACTCCTGGGACCGGTCCGAGCCCAACGCCCTCTGCTGCTGCAGGTAGGCACGGATATCCTCCGCCACCGCATCTTCCAGTCCCTCCTCCACGATCGCCCGGTATGCCGCTGCGCGCGCGTGCGCATCCATTCCCAGGGCCAGGTACTCGGGATACGGGACCAGCAACGGATCCTTGCGGTAGCCTGCGTTTGCCCCATGACTCGACCAGGGATAGTCGGCGGGCCGGGCCACCATCCATGCCCGGTGTAAGGCGACACCCTAATTTGTCGCTAAGGCGACACCCAGATTTACGGGTCGACCCCGTAGCCTCGACCGCTGTCGTCCTTGACGGGAGCGGGCGTGGCGATCACCGATCTGGAGATCCGCATGACCATCAAGACCCTGGCCGCCAAGGGCGTGCCCAAGCGGGCCATAGCCCGCCAGCTGGCCCTGAGCGAAGGCACGGTCCGCTACCACCTGACCCGACTGGCCGCCGGCGCCCACGACGGCCGTGCCGACCAGCCCCGCCGGGCCGGCGTCGCTGACGACGCGATCGCGCACTGGATGGCGCACCACGACCGAGCGAACCTGGCCGCACTTGCACGCCTGGCTCGTGGCCGAACACGGCTACACCGGCAGCCTGCGCTCGGTGCAACGCTTCGTCGCCGATGGAACAAAGGGGACGGAGGTGATTAATCTTCTTTAATTGCCTCCGTCCCCTTATCCCCCCTATAGCTCTCCTGTAGCTCTGAAGGTTTAGCGACGCGTCAGGGGCGTCCCCACTCGATCGATCGGACCCCCGCCTTCCCGCCAGCCTCGGCCACCACGACCGTCACGGCCTCGCCATACTCGGGCGTGGAAATGGACACATAAACCCAGCCCAGGTCACCGGGCTGGCGACCGGGCCAGTCGTCCTGGTGCAGGACCATGCCGTCTAGCCGGGCAGGCCCGAGGTCCTCGGGAATCATCTCGCGGTAGGCCGCCTCCAGTCCCGCCCCGTCATATGCTCGTTCCGCATCACCGACCAGCATCTGGCCCGCCTCCTCGTAGCGGCCCTCGACCAGTGCCCCGGCAAAGGCCTGCGCGGTCCGAGTAGAACGCTCCTGTGCATCGCCTGCCGTCATCTCCGTCCCTCCTGGTGAACATGCCGCAAGGAACAGCGCCGCCATCAGCGGTGTCAAGCGTTTCAACAGCAACCTCGAATTGGCCATGGTCATCTCCTGTCACGATTGGCCGACGGACTGAGCCGGTGACGCGAATCGATCCGTGCGGATTGGACCGGGGTGGCCGGCCACAATCGACGAGAGATCGGCCGGGCATCGGACGAAAAGCGGACGAAAAGGGACGGAGGTAATTAAAAAGGACAAAGGTGTCAAAGGACAAAGGTGTCAGGGACAATTCTCCTTGGCGGACGGCCTCCCGCGTCCACGCAGCCCCGCGAACCTGCCGGTGCGCTGCTTGACCCACTCCTGGAATCGGTCCGAGCCCAACGCCCTCTGCTGTTGCAGGTAGGCCCGGATATCCTCCACCACCGCATCTTCCAATCCCTCCTCCACGATCGCCCGGTACGCCGCTGCGCGCGCGGGCCCATCCGCGCCCAGGGCCAGGTACTCGGGATGCGGGACCAGCAACGGATCCCTGCGGTAACCTGCGTTTGCCCCATGACTCGACCAGGGATAGTCGGCGGGCTGGGCCACCATCCATGCCCGGACCGGATTGAGCTCGATGTACCGCGTGCACGCCAGGAAGTATCGGCCAGAATCCACAAGGCAGGCCTTGAACCGTCCCTCCCACAACGTCCCGGTGCGCCCGTGCCGCCCGTTGAACAGTCCCGTGTAATTCCGTGCGAAGGTGTGCATCAGGCGCGAAACCGCACCGGTGGCCTGGGGTGTCAGCAGCAGATGCACGTGGTTGCTCATCAACACGTAGGCGTGCAGCCGGCAGTCGAATCTGGCCAGACCCTGTCGCAGGCACTGCAGGTAGCGCTGCCGGTCCTCGTCGTCCAGGAAACACGGCAGCCGATTGTTGCCGCGCTGCACAACGTGTTGCGGGATGCCTGCAAAGTCGAAGCGCGGTTGCCGAGCCATGCCCAAGTCTCGTGCTATCCGCCGCCCGCTTCGATCAGACCGCTACGCACCGCTGTGTCAGGGAACGCCTCACCGGCTCTCGGAAATTGTCCCTGACACCTTTTGCCCAATTACGTGGGCATCTTCAATGCCCGGCATGGCCGCACCGGCAGCCTATGGGAGGGACGATACAAGGCCTGCCTGGTCGACAGTGAAGACTACGTTTTGCGGCGATGCCTTCAAAGCGATGGTCGAAGCAAGGACCCGACGCTTCGCGTCCGCCCGCCCCGCCCATCGGCCGCGCCGGCGAGCAGGAGATGGAAGATCAACTACACCTGGCCCCGTTCTTTTCGGTGTTCATCCAGCACCGGCTGCACCCGATCTCTCCAGAATTTGCGCACCGCGTCGGCGAGCGCCTCCCGTCCCGAATCGTTGATGATGACCACGTCGGCGATCTCGCGGCGCTCCGCGTCCGTCGCCTCGGCATCCACCCGCGCCCAGGCCTGCTCCCTGGACATGCCGCGCACGCTGACCAGCCGGGCAACCCGCACCTCGGCGGGCGCCTCCACCACGAGCACCAGATCGAGCCCGGTCCGCGGCTGGTCGGTCTCGACCAGCAACGGGACGTCGGCCACGACGACCGCGTCGCGGCCCGCCTGTGCGGCACGGCGCGCGATCTCCTCGCGCACCCGCGGATGGATGATCTGGTTGAGCCTGGACCGGGCGGTGTCGTTGCCGGATACGAGCTTTCCCAGGGCGCGGCGGTTCAGCGTCCCGCCGTCGGTGATCACTTCCTCGCCAAAGACCTCCCGGATTTCCCGGAGCGCCGCGGTGCCGGGCATGAGCACCCGGCGGACCAGCTCGTCGGCGCTGATCACCACCGCCCCAAGGTCGCGCAGGTCCTGTGCCGCAAGTGTCCTGCCCGCACCGATGCCGCCGGTCAACCCGATTGTCAGCAGGGCGCCGCTGTCCCGCGCCTGCCGCGCCAGCCGGGTGGCCGGCGGGTGGGTGTCGTTCTCCGGCTCGGTTCCCGGCTCATACTCGGGCCGGATCACGTACTCGGCCATGTCGTGCTCATCCTCGCGCGCGCGCCGCTTGTACTCCTCGACCGGCAGGACCTTCTTCCACTGGCGCGTGCGCATGGGTTTGACCGTCCCGGCATCCTCACGCAGTGCCCGCACCAGCAGCAGGCACAGGCCCATGACCAGCAACAGAACCGGGGCTCCGATGACGATGATGACCTCCTGCATGGCGGCGAGCCCGCGCTCGCCGGAGGTCACCAGGATCACGGCGCACACCAGGCCCACGGACAGGGCCCAGAGCACGCGTTGACGTTTCGGCCCCACGTCTTCATGCCCGGAGGCCAGGTTGTCGAGCACCAGCGCGCCGGAGTCGAGCGACGTGACGAAAAAGATGGTGATCACGATCAGCGCCAGGACCGCCGTGAACCCGTACGCCGGAAAGGATTGCAGGAACTGGAACAGCGCGGCCTCCACGTTCCCGTTCGTCACGATGGTCTCGGTCAGGCTGCCGGCGGTCGCGGGCGCCCGATCGATCCCGAAGGCACTGAATCCGAAGGTGCCCATCCAGATGACGACGAGCACCGTCGGCAAGCAGATCGACGCGGTGACGAAGGCCCGGATCGTGCGGCCACGCGAGATGCGGGCGATGAACAGCCCGACGAAGGGCGACCAGGTGACGGTCCATGCATAGTAGAAAACGGTCCAGTCGCCGGACCACCTTCCACCGCCGAAGGCGTCGTTGAAGAACGAGAGCGTCGGCAGATGCGCCAGGTAGGCCCCTGCGGATTCCACGATGGCGCGGGTCGTGTCCATGCTGGCACCCCACATGAGCACGAACACCAGGAGCGCGACCATCAGGACGATGTTCAGGTAGGAGAGCCGTTTGACGCCCTGGTCCAGGCCGGCCACCGCCGAGGCCAGCGCGAGGGAGGTGATGACGGCGATGATGCCCGCCTGCAGCCAGCCGCTCATGGGAACGCCCATGACGTAGCGCATGCCGGCGTTGATCTGCATCGCGCCCAGGCCGACCGACACGGCGAGTCCGAAGACGGTGGCCACCACGCAGGTGATGTCCACCGCCCGGCCCCACGGGCCGTGGATCCCCTCTCCGAGCAGCGGCTGCAGCGCCGAAGACACGCGCGGGGGCAGCCGCCGCTTGTAGGTGAAGTAGCCGAAGCACAGCCCGGGAATCACCAGCAGTGCCCACATGTGGATCCCGAAGTGGAAGTTCGCGATGGCCAGGGCCTGCATGGCCGCGACGTCGGTCGCGGGCGCGGTCCCGTAGAGCGGTGGATTGGCGTAGTGGGTCACCGGCTCCGCCACGCCCCAGAACATCAGGACCGCACCCACTCCGGCCGCGAAGAGCATGCCGAACCAGGCCACGCCCGAGTACTCCGGTTCGGCATCGTCGTCGCCAAGCTTCACCCGTCCATAGCGACTGGCCGCCAGCCCGAACGCGAAGATCACCAGCGCGGTCGTCCCGAGGGTGTACACCCAGCCGAGCTCGTAGCGCAGGTAGTCCGCCACCACGCCGAATGCGCTCTGGAGGGGGCCGGGGAAGAGCGACATCGCGGCGGCGAAGGCGACGATGATCAGCACGGAGACGAAGAACGTCAGCGGGCCGGTCCGAAGACCGAGAACATCGTGCAGCCGGGTGAGCATGAAGCCACTTCCCTAAATCTACGCCAGCGGAATGATCGTCACATGGATGTGACGGTGCCGTACGCGGGTGGCCACCGATCTCGACTACGTGCGCACCTTCAGGACCTCGAAGCAAGACCTGACGCTTCGCCTCTGCCGCCCGCCCATCGTCCCTGCCGCCGAGCAGAAGAAGCACTGGACCAACTACACCTGGCCTCGTTCTTGCTGGGCCGTGTGAAATGGGGTCCTTGAAATGGGGTCAGGTTCATTTCTGACGCCGCACCAGGGCCTTGTCCGATCCCCATTGCAGGTCGCTCGCGTCACCCTGTGCCCGACCCATCGCATGGAAGCGAGATGGCCCGCCTGCCCAGACTCGACCTGCCGAACGTTCCGCAGCACATCGTGCAGCGCGGCAACGATCGGCAGCCTTGCTTCGCTGGCCTTGCCGACTACCAGAACTACCGGCAGGAGCTCTACGAGGCCGCGCACAAGCACGGGTGCGCCCTGCACGCCTATGTCCTGATGACCAACCACGTGCACCTGCTGGTGACGCCTGAGGCCGCCGGCGGCGCATCGCGCATGATGCAGGCCATCGGCCGCCGCTACGTTGGGGCATTCAATGCGCGATACGGCCGCACCGGCACGCTGTGGGAGGGGCGGTTCAAGTCGGCACTTGTCGACAGCGACACCTACCTCCTCACCTGCTATCGCTACATCGAACTCAACCCCGTGCGCGCGTGCATGGTGCAGCAGCCTGGCGACTACCCTTGGTCCAGCTACCGGCACAACGCCTTGGGCATACACGACGGGCGCATCACCCCGCATCCGCAGTACCTGGCGCTTGGCCAGGACACCACTACCCGGCTGCGCGCCTACCAGGCCATGTTCCAGGAGGCGCTCAATGCAGAGACCCAGGATGCCCTACGCGCCCACACCCGCCAGAACAAGGCCTTCGGGAACGACCGCTTCCGACAACAGATCGAGGCACTGGTCGGACGGAGTATGGAGGTCAGGTCACGCGGGCGGCCGAGGGCGGCACAGCTTGGAAAATGAACCTGACCCTTTTCTCCGGAGCACGTCGGGCGCCAGCTGCTCGATCGCATGCGACAAGTCTTCGAAGGAATACCCCGGCACCTCGGCATGCAACTGGTGCAGCGTCGACAGCACGACCACCTGCGCCGGCGCCCCCCCTGCATGTAACGGGACTGCGATGAGGCAGAGCGTGAGGACGAAGATGCGCAGCATGGGCTCGAGACCAAAGGGACGGAACCGCGATCATAGGCCTGCTTGCGCGCTGCCCGGAAGCGGTGCCTCGCTTGGAAAACAGGGAAAACAGGGGTCAGAGTCGACTTTCTGACAGCGCGATGCGGCGAGGACTGATACCCCGGGCCCCGGAGCCCCGCCCACCATGGCCCACCCACCGCATCGCTCGGACGCCATCCCCCGCCTCCCACCCATCGACCTGCCCGACATTCTGCAGCACGTGATACAGCGCGGCAAAGACCGCCGCCCGTGCGTCTTCCAGCCCATCGACCACGTGCGATACCTGGA
>JAEXLY010000195.1 GCA_023444765.1 Pseudomonadota bacterium
GTCGACGGTCGCGCGCGGCAGTCCGCTTCGCCCGCGCTGGAGCGGGTCGAGGTCAGCGGCAGTCGCGTCACCCCGCCAGCGGCGGCGGAGGTCGATGTGCTTGCCGACCAGCCGCTCGACGAACAGCCGCCGGCCTCGGCCGATTCGCCCGCGGTGCGCGAGAGCTGGCTGCAGCGCATCCGCGAACTGCGCGACGACGGCCGCCTGGACGAGGCTCGCGACAGCCTGCGCGAGTTCGTGCGCCGCCATCCGCAGGCCCAGGTGCCGGCCGACCTGCGTCCGCTGCTCGAAGAATGACGCTGGACACGCTGGCTGCGCCGGTGCAGCACGCCATCGAGGTCAGGCACAGCCGCTTCCTCGCCCATGCCGCCCCGATCGGAACGCCGGCCGACGCGTCCGCGTTCCTGCGCGACGTGGCCGTGCCCGACGCTACCCACAACTGCTGGGCCTGGCGCCTGGGAGGCGATTACCGCAGCAGCGACGACGGCGAGCCGGCCGGCACCGCCGGGCGCCCGATCCTCGCCGCGATCGACGGCCAGGGCTTCGACCGCGTCGTGGTGGTGGTCACGCGCTGGTTCGGCGGGATCAAGCTCGGCGCCGGCGGGCTGGTGCGCGCCTACGGCGGCGCGGCCGCGGAGTGCCTGCGGCTGGCGCCGCGCCTGCCGCTGGTCGAAACCACGCGGCTGGCGGTGCATGTCGCGTTCGAGGACATCTCGCTCCTGCACCACCTGCTGCCCGCATACTCGGCGAGCAAACTCGACGAGTCGTTCGATGCCGCGGGTGCGCGGATCGGCCTCGAGCTGCCCCTCGACCAGGCCCGCGCCTTGAAAACCCGGCTGCGCGACGCCACCCGTGACCGGGCACGTTTCGACGACGAAGGCTGATGGCGTTCTCCCATGACCGGCGCACCGGCGCCCGCGACACCGCGCCCGACGCCGGCAAGGCCCCGATCGGATCGCTGCGCACGCTGTGGCCCTTCGTCATGCGCCAGAAGCGGCTGTTCGCCGCCTGGCTGGTCGCGCTGGCCGCCTCCTCGACCGCCACCCTGGCCCTGCCGGTCGCGGTGCGGCACGTGATCGACCAGGGTTTCAGCAGCGGCAGCAACATTGACGCGACCTTCGCCATGGTGCTGGTGGTGGCCCTGGCGCTGGCGTTCGCCACCGCCGCGCGCTTCTTCTTCGTCTCGCTGCTGGGCGAGCGCGTGGTCGCCGACCTGCGCAACCGGCTGTACGCGCACCTGGTCGGGCTGGACCAGGCCTTCTTCGAACGCAGCCGCAGCGGCGAGCTGGTGTCGCGCCTGAGCGCGGATACCGAACTGCTGCGCAGCGTGATCGGCTCGACCATGTCGGTGGCCCTGCGCAGCGTGGTCACCGTGCTGGGCAGCGTGGTGATGCTGGTGGTCACCAGCCCGAAGCTGGCGATCTGGGCGATGGTCGGCATCCCGCTGTTCGTGCTGCCGCTGGTGCTGGGCGGCCGGCGCCTGCAGAAGATCTCGCGCCAGGCGCAGGACCGCGTGGCCGACGCCAACTCGCTGGCCGCCGAGGCGCTGGGTGCGATCCGCACGGTGCAGGCGCATGCGCGCGAGGATTACGAACGCGGCCGCTTCGCCGACGCGGTGGCGCTGTCGGTGGCGACCGCGCGCCGGCGCATCGGCGTGCAGTCGCTGGTCACCGCGGTTGCGATCTCGCTGATCTTCGGCGCGATCATCCTGGTGCTCTGGTCGGGCGCGCACGACGTGATCGGCGGGGAGATGACCGCGGGCACGCTCGGCCAGTTCGTGCTGTACGCGCTGCTGGGCGCCGGCTCGGTGGGCGCGCTGGCCGAAGTGTGGAACGAGCTGCAGCGCGCGGCCGGCGGCATGGGGCGCATCGGCGAGCTGCTGGGCGAACGCAGCGGTATCGTCGCCCCCGCGCGGCCGGCGCCGCTGCCGCAGCCGCTGCGGGGGGCGCTGCGCCTGGATGAGGTGTCCTTCCACTATCCCTCGCGGCCCGATGCCCCCGCGCTGCACGGCTTCAACTTGGACGTGGCCCCGGGCGAGACGGTGGCGCTGGTCGGTCCCTCGGGCGCCGGCAAGAGCACGGTGCTGGCGCTGCTGCTGCGCTTCCACGACCCGCAGTCGGGAACGATCACGGTCGATGGCATCGACGTGGCCACGCTCGACCCCATGGCGCTGCGCGAAGCGATGGCGCTGGTCCCGCAGCAGCCGGCGATCTTCGCCGCCAGCGCGCGCGAGAACATCCGGTACGGGCGGCTTGGCGCCAGCGACGCCGAAGTGGAGTCGGCAGCACGCGCGGCCGAGGCGCACGAGTTCATCTGCGCCCTGCCGGCGGGCTACGACGAGCAACTGGGCGAACGCGGGGCGCGCCTCTCCGGCGGCCAGCAGCAGCGCATCGCCATCGCCCGTGCATTGTTGCGCGACGCGCCGATCCTGCTGCTGGACGAGGCCACCTCGGCGCTGGACGCGCAGAGCGAACGCGCGGTGCAGACCGCGCTCGAACACCTGATGGACGGGCGCACCACCCTGGTGATCGCGCATCGCCTGGCCACCATCCTCAAGGCCGACCGCATCGTGGTCATGGACCAGGGCCGCATCGTCGCGCAGGGCACGCACGAAGAGCTGCTGGCGCAGGGCGGCCTTTACGCCGAGCTGGCGCGGCTGCAGTTCATCGACTGAGGCCGGGGGCGTCCGCTTCGCCCGTGGCCGCCGCCAGCGCGCGGCAGTGGGCTGCGGTCGCATCGTCCGTCGGGAAGCAGCATTCGATGTGCAACTCGTCCAGGGTGATGTCGCGCGGCATGGCGAAGGTGGTGATGGTTGAGAAGAAGCGCAACTCGATCCCATCCCTGCGAAGGACGGTGGTCAGCAGCGGCGACGGCGGCGCCGACACATCGCGCAGTCGCCAGCGCGCGGGCACGCCGGGATAGGCGAGCATCTCGTCGAGCAGCTCGCGCGCGACGCGGTCTCCGGGCACGGCGGCGACCTGTTCGTGCAGGTGCCGGATCAGTTCGCCCGCCACCTCCTCCCAGTTGGCGATCGCTTCGCGCAGGTCTGCCGGGTCGAAGAACTGGCGCATGATGTTGGCGTGCGCGCTGTCGCGGCCGCCGAGCATCAGCCGGTTGACGCGCATGGCGGCGTCATTGGCACGCAGCACGTCCCAGCGACGGTTGATCAGGAACGCCGGGTACGGCGACTGTTGGGCGAGGATCGCGTCGATGGCCTGGTCGATGCGCGCCAGCACGGGCGCGCCGAGCGCGGTCTCGGGAAACTGCGGCGCGAAGCCCGCATCGAGCAACAGGGCGTTGCGCTCACGCAGCGGCATTTCCAGCGCGTCGGCCAGCCGCGCCAGCAGATCGCGTCCCGGCCGCGACCTGCCGGTTTCGATGCAGCTCAGGTGGCGGGCAGAGGTGTCGGCGGCGAGTGCCAGCTCGAGCTGGCTCAGGTGCCGTGCATTGCGCCACTCGCGCAGCCGCGCGCCGACCGCCGTCGGCACGGGATCGCTGCTGTGTCGCTGGCGCGCGCCGTCCATGCCGCGAGGATACGGCCGCCCGCCACCCGGCCGCCATGACCTGCGCGTCATTGCCGCCCGCACGCCGTGCGCGCAGCCTGCGCCGCAACCACACGGCCCGGAGCCACGCCATGCATCCCCGCACCCCGCTCGCACGTCGCCTCCACGCCCTGCACCAGGGTCCCCGGCCATTGCTGCTGTTCAACGCCTGGGACGCGGGCAGCGCGAAGACCATCGCCGGCTGCGGCGCGGAGGCGCTGGCCACCAGCAGCTGGTCGGTGGCTGCCGCGCACGGCCTGCCCGATGGCGAACAGCTGCCGCTGGAGGCGACGCTTGAGACTGTCGCCCGGATCGCGAGGGTGAGCGGGCTGCCGCTGGCGGTGGACCTGGAACGCGGCTACGACGATCCGGCCGACACCGTGGCGCGCGCCATCGCGGCCGGCGCGGTCGGCGGCAATTTCGAGGACGGACTGGCGTCGGGCCTGCGCCCGCTGGAGGACCAGGCCGCGCGGCTCGCGCAGGTGCGCGCGGCCGCCGACGTCGCAGGGCTGCCGTTCTTCATCAACGCCCGCACCGACCTGTTCCTGCAGCGCCCCGCCGATACGCACGATGCCGCCCTGGTGGACGAGGCGCTGGCGCGCGCACGGGACTATGCCGCCGCCGGCGCCAATGGGCTGTTCGTGCCGGGGCTGGTCGCACCCGCGCTGATCGAGCGCGTGGTGCAGGGATCGCCGCTGCCGGTCAACATCATGTGGGTGCCCGGCTGCCCCGCGTTCGATGCATTGGCCCGGCTCGGCGTCGCGCGCGTGAGCCACGGTCCCGGCCCCTACCTCGCGGCGATGCGGGCGGTAACCGGGGCGTACGCGGAGGCGGGGGGCGCCAGCCCGTCCTAGGACGGCGCGCCCACGCCTGCTACGCGGACCCGTCGTGCGTCAACTGCCTGCTGCCACTCGCGCGGCGAGCGCCCCGTGCTCGCCCTGAACGCGCGGGACAGTGCCGCCTCGCTGCCGTAGCCCACGTCGGCCGCCACCGCCTTGAGCGGCCGGCCGCGCCGCAGCGCCTGCTGCGCCAGCCCGATCCGCCATTCCCGCAGGTAGTGCCCGGGCGTGATGCCCACCGTGTCGCGAAACGCGGCGGCGAACACGCTGCGCGACATGCCCGCTTCGCGCGCCACGCAGGCGCTGATGGGACAGGCCCGCGAGCATGCCGCCGCTGATGCCCCCCTGCTCCATCAGTTCTCGCAGCACCTGGATCATCACCAGCTCGAAAAGGCGCTCCACCAGCGCCACGCGCCCGCAGCGCTGCTCGAGCGCTTCCTCGAACAGCAGCTCCAGCACCGGCGCCGCACCGGCAATTTCCGCCAGCGGCAGGCAGACCAGCGGCGGCAACGAAGTGGCGACGGGATTGCGGGCGCCGCCCTCGAACGCCAGGTGCGCGCAGACCATGTCCGCGCCGCGCACCGGATCGGTGACGAAGCGGTGCGCGACCGGCCGCGCGAACAGCAGCAGGCTGGGGCGGCCACCCGCAGGGTTTCGCGCCCGTAGTGCGCCTCCGCCGCGCCTTGGCGCGGGCCGGAGGACATTCGCGGAAGAAGGCCCTCCGGTTGCGGCAGCGCGCGCCGGCTCGCCATGCGTCCCCTGAAAGCGAGGCCCGCGCCACGCGTGCGGCACAGCCCTCGCGAACGCGCGACCTACGCGCCAGCCGCACGCGCCAGCAGCATCCCGGCATCCACCCCCGGCCCCAGCGTTCCGTACACGCCGGTGCCCCGTCCACCGAGGCGACTGCCGCAGAACGCGGACGCCATCGGACTGCCGGCCCCGATCAGCACCGCCGCTTGCAGCAGCAGCGCCATCGTCTCCACCAGCCTCCGCGCCCCCGCCTCGTCCGCACCGGCAGACAGTGCGGCGCGCAGATCCGCCAGCGACGCATCGAAGTCCGGGTCGTATCCTGCCGCCGCGTCCAGCCGCGCGAAGAACGCCGCGACCGTCTCCGGCTCCCTGCCCAGCGCACGCAGCACGTCCAGGCACTGGATGTTGCCGCTGCCCTCCCAGATCGAGTTCAGCGGCGCCTGCCGGTACAGCCGCGGCAGCAGCGACTCCTCCACGTAGCCCGCCCCGCCCAGGCACTCCTGCGCCTCGTTGACCAGGCCCGGCGCGCGCTTGCAGATCCAGAACTTGCCGATCGCGGTGGCGATGCGCGCGAAGGCTGCCTCGTCCGCGTCGTGCGATGCGGCATCCACCGCGCGCGCAACCCGCATCGACAATGCCAGCGCGGCTTCCGATTCGATCGCCACGTCGGCCAGCACGTTGCGCATCAGCGGCTGGTCGAGCAGCGCGCGGCCGAAAGCCTTGCGATGCCGGCAGTGATGCAGCGCCTGCGCCAGCGCCATGCGCATCAACCCCGCCGAGCCGAGCATGCAGTCCAGGCGCGTGAGCATCACCATCGGGATGATGGTCGCCACGCCGCGCCCCTCGTCGCCGACGCGATGCGCGCGTACCGCATCGAACTCGATCTCCGATGAGGCATTGCTCCAGTCGCCCAGCTTGTCCTTGAGCCGCATCAGCCGGAAGCCGTTGAGCGCTCCGTCCGGCAGGCGCCGCGGCATCAGGAAACAGGTCAGGCCGCCCGGCGCCTGGGCCAGTACCAGGAACCCGTCGCTCATCGGCGCAGAGAAGAACCACTTGTGCCCGCGCAGCACGTAGGTGTCGCCGCCGTCCAGCGGCGTGGCCGTGGTGGTGTTGGCGCGTACGTCGCTGCCACCCTGCTTCTCGGTCATGCCCATGCCCAGGGTGATGCCGTGCTTGTCTGCGAGGGGCAGGTCGCGCGGATCGTAGCGGCAGGCGGCGACCTTCGCAGTCCACTCCCGCAGTGCGGGTTCTCGCGCCAGTACCGGCACCGCGGCATGCGTCATCGTCAACGGGCAGCTGGTGCCCGGCTCGGCCTGGTAGTGCAGGTAGGACAGCGCGGCGCGTGCGACATGCGCGCCCGCGGTCGACTGCGCCCAGGACAGTCCAGCCACGCCGTTGCCGATCGCCGCGTCCATGATCCGGTGGTAGTGCGGATGGAACTCGACCGTATCGATGCGATGGCCGTTGCGGTCGTGGGTGCGCAGCCGCGGACGATCGCGGTGCGCGTCGAACGACAGCGCCAGCAGCTCGCCACCGGCCAGCGCGCCATACGCGGCAACGGTTGCGGAGAATCCGCCGCCACCCTCGCGCTGCAGCGCCTCGCGCAGCGCGGGATCTTCCTGCCACAGGTCGCGCGACGCGTACTCCGGCGGCTGGTTCGCGACCTCATGGGTAACCGATGCGCTCATTCCGCCCTCCTGTCCTCGACGCGGCCGTCGATGGCCCGGTCCAGCGCGTCGACGAAGGCCTCCTCGAGCGCGATCCGGCCGAACAGCCCCTGCTGGGTACCGCTCAGCACCCGCAGCATATGGGTCCTGCCCGGGGGCAGCCGGCCCGCCGGACGCAATGCAAGGTCGCGCAGCCGGGCCACCATGTCCAGATCCGACTGGAACATCGGCGTCAGCCAGCGGCTCCACAGCTGGTAGATGGCGACATGGCGACGGCGCTCGCGCTGCATCGCCTGGAGCGCGTCGGGCACGTGACGGTGTCCGCGCAGCGCCGAAACCAGTGCCATCGCATCCAGCAGCGCCATGTTCACGCCCTGTCCCAGTTGCGGACTCATCGCATGCGCCGCATCGCCGATCAGTACCGCATGGCCGCGGTGCCACTGCGCCAGGACGCTGTCGCGGTAGCTGGCGCGTGCCAGCTGCGCCGGTTCGCACAGGTCGGCGAGCATGGGCGCGATCTCGGACCACAGCGACAGCACCTCCGCCTTCCACGCCTCCACGCCGCCGCTCTCCCAGGCCGCGAAATCCGCCGTCGGCAGGCTCCAGAAAAAGCTCAGCCGCGGCGTGTCGTCGCCGGGCCGCGTGCCCACGGGCAGCAATCCGATCATCCGGCGCGCCGCCACGTAACGCTGCCGCAGTTCGCGCATGTGGGGCCAGCCGGCCGTGGGCACCAGGCACCACAGCGCGCCCCACGGGTACGGCCTGTCCAGCCGTACGCGGCCCACCTGGTCGCGCAGCAGCGATGCCGCCCCGTCGGCCACCACCACCAGGTCATAGGGACCGTGGCGCCCGCCGGCCGCATCGACCATGACCCGGCCATCATCCTCCAGCGCTGTGATCTTCAGGCCCGCACGCATGGCGCCATGGCCCTCGAAGGCGTCGGCCAGGATCGAGAACAGTGCGCCACGCTGCAGGCCGACGCCGACGAGCCGCGGATCGAGTCCGTCGTACCGCATCTCCATGACCGCGCGGCCGCAGGGCGTATCGCCGAACAGCCGCTCGACCGGTGCGCCATGCGCAAGCACCTGCGGCAGCAGGCCCATCGACCACAGCACCTGCAGCCCGCTGGGCTGCAGCAGGAAACCGGCGCCGACCGGGCCGGGTACGGGCACGCGCTCGAACACCTCGACCCGATGTCCGTCCCGCTCGAGCAGCACCGCCGCGCACTGGCCCGCGCTGCCGTAGCCGACGATGGCGACCCGGCGCGTCAACGACATGCCCGGATGCGAATGAAAAAGTTGTGTTCGCCAACCATCTTCAAGTTCCGCAAACCGGTTCCCAACATCGATCGCAATGCGCCCGGACGCGCATCACAAGGACCATGCGCCCACCGATCCGCCACCGTCCTGCGCACCCCATCGCAAGCCCGGGCAGCGCGGTGCCGGCGGCCTGCGCAGCGGAATCAAGGGGGAGGCATCCGCCTTGGGCGGATGCCGGAGGACATCCGCGGAGCAGGCCCGACGGCCTCCGCGCGACCAGCCCACTCGCCACACCCGTCGGCGCCAGCCCCGGGAACAGCCGCGCAGAACCCAGAAAAAAGCCCCGCCTGGGCGGGGCTTCAAGATCTCGTTGCCGACACCTCAGGCGACCGGCTGGACCCCTGCCGCCTGTGCACCCTTCGGGCCCTGGGTGACTTCGTACTGGACGCGCTGGCCTTCCTGGAGACTGCGAAAGCCCTTCGAATCGATCGCCGAGTAGTGCACGAAGACATCGGCGCTGCCGTCTTCAGGCGCGATGAATCCGAATCCCTTGGCGTCGTTGAACCACTTCACTGTGCCGTATTGCATGACTCGTCAAACCTCGTGATGGCTGGTGGCGCCCGCCCGGCCGCACTCGCTGCCGGTCGCGCCCGCCGAGTATGCAAAGCAAGACGCGGCCTTGCAATCACTGGGCCAATAGGGCAGAGACCAGCGCGGGAATGCCGGCCGAGGCCGCGCCGACATTGGCCAGCACCTCCTCCAGCGTGATCACCTCGTCCGGATCCGGCCCGGCGCCGGCCGCCCAGTTGGCCACGATGGCCAGGCAGGCGTACTCCAGGCCCAGCTCGCGCGCCAGGCCCGCCTCCGGCATGCCGGTCATGCCGACCAGGTCGCAACCGTCGCGGCGCATGCGCGCGATCTCGGCTTTCGTCTCGAGGCGCGGACCCTGGGTGGCGCCATAGCAGCCGCCGTCGACCAGTTCCACGCCCGCGCTCGCGGCCGCCCGCAGCACGCGCTGGCGCAGCGCCGGCGTGTAGGGGTCGCCGAAGTCGACGTGCAGCACTTCGGTGCCGGGCTCCTCGCACAGGGTGGAGACGCGTCCCCAGGTGTAGTCGATCAACTGGTCCGGGCAGGCCAGCACGCGCGGGCCGAAACGCTCGCCGATGCCGCCGACGGTGTTGAGCGCCAGTACCCGGCTGGTCCCCAGCGCCTGCAGCGCGGCGAGATTGGCGCGGTAGTTGATGCGATGCGGCGGCACCGAGTGGCCTTCGCCATGGCGCGCGAGGAACGCGACGCGCCTTCCTTGCAGGGTTCCGATCCGCACCGGTCCCGACGGGGCGCCATAGCGCGTCACCGGCTGGTGGCTGTCGACGTCCTGCAACCCGGCAAGCGCGTACAGGCCGGTGCCGCCGACAACGGCGAGATCGATGGGATCGTGGCTCATGCGGAAGCTGCCTCGTGCACGTGGGCCCGAAGCATAACGCCGCGCCGGTCATTCCCCGAGTGCGTAGATCCCCGGGAGGTTCCGGCCCTGCTCGTGGAAATCCATGCCGTAGCCGAAGACGTAGCGGTCGGGCACTTCCACGCCCACGTAGTCGGCGCAGATGCCGTCGACGCAACGGTCGTGCTGCTTGACCGCCAGCACCGCCACGCGCACGTCGGCCGCGCCCTGGTCCTCGCACCAGTACTTGACCGCCTTGAGCGTGTGGCCTTCGTCCAGAATGTCGTCGACCAGCAGGACGCGGCGGCCGCGCATCGGCGTGGCCGGCCGGTGCAGCCAGGCCAGTCCCGAACCGGTGGTGTTGCCGCGGTAGCGGGTGGCGTGCAGGTAGTCGAACTCCAGGTCGAGCCCGCGCTCGCCCAGGGCGAACGCGAGCTGCCCCGCGAACGGCAGGCCGCCGTGCATCACCGTCAGGAACAGCGGCGGCTGCGCGTCGTCGGCGTAGTCGGGAACGATCGCGTCGGCGATCTCCTCGATCGCATCGTCGAGTTCGTCGCGGTCGAACAGCAGGTCGGCGGTTTCGAGGATCTCCGACAGCTTCGGCACGTTCATGCGCTTGGTCCCGTATGCGCGGCCAGCCGCGCCCGTGCGCCACTGTAGCGCGCATCGGCCAGCAGGCCATCCCAGCCCATGCCGCCGCGGCCGAGCAGGCCGACCAGCGCCATGGTGTTGAGGCTTCGGTGCTTCACCGCCGCCAGCGACTCCTCGACCAGTTCGGGATGGCAGACCAGGACCACGTCGCAGCCCGCGTCCAAGTGCGCATCGACGCGCGCCTTGACGCCACCGGCCGAGAACGCGGCGGCCATGCCGATATCGTCGGAGAACACCACGCCGCGGAAGCCCATCTCGCCGCGCAGGATGTCGTTGATCCAGCGCGGCGAGTATCCGGCCGGTTCCGGCGCTACCTGTGGATAGACCACGTGCGCGAGCATGACCGCGTCGGCGCCGGCCTCGATCCCCGCCACGAAGGGCATCAGGTCGTGCGCGCGGATCTGGTCGAGCGTGCGGTCGTCCACCGCGGTATCGAAGTGGGTGTCCTCGCGCACGGTGCCGTGGCCGGGGAAATGCTTGAGCGTGGCCGCCATCCCCACCGAATGCATGCCGCGCACGTAGGCGCGGGTGAGTTCGGCGACGACCTCGGGATCTTCCGAGAACGAGCGGTCGCCGATGGCGAGATTGCCATGGCCCACGTCCACCACCGGCGCGAAGCTCAGGTCGATGCCGGTGGCGCGGATCTCGCTGGCCATCAGCCAGGCGTGCTGCCCGGCCAGTTCCAGCGCCGCGGCGCGGTCGCGCAGGTACAGTTCGCCGAGGCCCTGCAGCGGCGGCAGCGCGCTGTAGCCGTCCTGGAAGCGCTGCACGCGTCCGCCCTCCTGGTCGACGCAGACCAGCATCGGGCGGTGGGTGGCCCCGCGGATCGACGCGCACAGTTCCATCACCTGCTCGCGCGAAGCGAAGTTGCGCTTGAACAGGATGACCCCGGCGCAGGCGTCGTCCTGCAGCCAGTCGCGCTCCTGCGCGCTGAGTTCCATGCCGGCCACGCCGATCACGAGCATCCGCGAGTCTCCATCACGTGCGCGGTCGCGCACCCGGGCATTGTCGCAGAAGGTCGCGTGGGGGCGCCCACCGCCTGCCCAGCCGGTTCAGGCGCGGCGGCCGTCCGGGCCGCGGGCCCCATCGCCACTCGGATATCGCGGCCGCGCCCGCACGCAGCAGCGCCTGCGCCAGCAGTCCGGGAGGCTGCGCTCCCTGCACCAGGTAGCGGCCGTCGATGACGAAAGTGGGTACCGAACGGATGCCCATGACCTGCGCCTGCATCATTGCGGCGCGGATCTCCAGCTCGTCCTCGTCGCCGGACAGCAGCGTAGGCACCCGTGCCTCGGGCAGGCCGCCGGCGTGCCCGGCCTCGATGAGCACGGCCCGGTCGGCCAGATTGCGCCCTTCGGCGAAGTGGGCATGGAACAGGGCCTCGCCGCCCCGGCCGGCGTCGCCTTCGCGCGCGGCCAGCCATAACAGCCTGTGCGCGGGCGCCGTGGTCACGCCCACCTGCCTGCGGTCGAGATCGAAGGGGAGTCCCTCCGCACGCAGTGGCCTGGATGCTGGCGAGCATCTGCCGCGCACGCCAGGCTCCGCCGAACTTGCGTGCACAGGCCTCGCGCCGCGGCACCGGATCGCTGCCCGCGTCGGGATCGAGCAGGAACGGGGGCCAGCGCAGGTCCACCTTCGGCGCCGTGGTACCCAGCCGCTGAAGCGCGCGTTCGAGCCGGCGCTTGCCAATCCGGCACCAGGGGCAGGCTAGGTCGGACCAGACGTCCATCCCATCGGCCGACCATGCCGCCGTGTCCGCGCCGCAGCTAGGCCGTCATCCGCGTTCGGCCGCGCTCCATCGCGCGTAGGGATGCGAGGCCAGCGCCAGGTTGTAGTAGCGCGCCTCGTCGGTGACCTCGCGCCCGATCCAGTCCGGCAGGACAAAGCGCTCGTCAGGACTGGCGAGTTCGATCTCGGCCACCACGAGACCGGCGTTGTCGCCGAGGAACTCGTCCACTTCCCACAGGTGCCCCCCGTGACGCACCAGGTGGCGGCGCTTGTCGATCACGCCGCCGATGCACAGCGCAAGCAGCGCGCGCGCATCGGCCACCGGGATCTGGTAGTCGAACTCCTGCCGGCTGCGGCCGAGCTCGCGCGACTTGAGGTTGAGGAAGGCCGCCTCGCCCTGGATGCGCACGCGCACGGATGCCCTCTGCCCGCCGCGATCCATCGCGTCGAGATCGTTGATGTAGCCCTGCGCCATCGGCACGACCGCATGGGCCGCCGCCCGCCAGTGGTCGCCCGTAACGAGGAACTTGCGTTCGATTTCGAGGGCCATGGAACGTCGCCGGGCAGTGTGTGGTGGGGTAACGTCGCGGCGTCAGCCGCGCTCGGACAGCGCAATCGTCCTCAAGGACGCACGAACGGGCGCAATGCGCTCGACCTGCGCGGTCTGCGGGAACATGCCCGCGACGCGATCCCGACAAGGCGCCCGGGTGGTGGACGCGTCGCCACGCGCGACGCAGTCGCCACCACGCCTGGATGTTTTCATGGGCGTACGAACAGCGCAATGCTCTCGACGTGGGCTGTCTGCGGGAACATGTCCATGACCCCTGCACTCGCCAGACGCCAGCCGCATTCGTTGACCAGGTAGCCGGCATCGCGCGCCAGCGAGCCGGGGTGGCAGCTGACATAGACGATGCGTTCGAAACGCTCCAGGGGCAGCTGCCGCAGCACGTCGATCGCACCCGATCGCGGCGGATCGAGCAGCAGCTTGTCGAAACCCTGGCGCATCCAGGCCGCACCGCGCTGGTCGTGGGTGAGGTCGGCAGCGTGGAAGGATGCGTTCGCCAGACCGTTGCGCGCCGCGTTCTCCCGCGCGCGAGCCACCAGTCCCGCCTCGCCCTCGACCCCGACCGCCTCGGCCACCAGCCGCGCCATCGGCAGGGTGAAGTTGCCCAGGCCGCAGAACAGGTCGAGCACCCGGTCGCCGGCCTGCAGGTCGAGAAGTTCGAAGGCGCGCGCGATCATGTCCTCGTTGAGGCGCGCGTTGACCTGGATGAAGTCCAGGGGCCGGAACGCGAGGCTGACCTCCCAGGCCCCGAGCCCGAACCCCAGCGCCGGAGCTTCGGGCCACAGCGCATGCACCGAATCGACGCCGCGCGGCTGGAGGTGGATCGCCACCCGATGCCGCTGGCCGAACCCGCGCAGCGCGGCCAGGTCGGTCTCGCCGAGCGGCTGCAGGTGCCGGAACACCAGCGCGACGCCGTCGAACTCCGGCTGTGCGTCGCCGACGATGAACTCGATCTGCGGAACCTCGCGGCGCGCCTGCAGGCCGTCCACCAGGGCCGACAGCGACGGGATCAGGACCGCCACCTCCGGCACCACGGTGTGGCACTCGCGCAGGTCGGCCACGAAACGCGGATCGCGCTCGCGGAAACCCACCAGGGTCCTGTCCTTCTTCTCCACGCGCCGTACCGAGAACCGGCCCTTGCGACGATAGCCCCACGCGCCGCCGGTCAGTGGCGGAAGGACAGCCGCCGGCGCGACATGGCCGATGCGCTCGAAGCTCTCGAGCAGCACGCGCTGCTTGGCCAGGATCTGCCTCGACTCGTCCAGGTGCTGCAGCACGCAGCCGCTGCACACGCCGAAATGCGCGCAGCGCGGCTCGACCCGGTCGGGCGAAGCCTGCAGGACCTCCAGCGTGGCGGCTTCGTCGAAATTGCGCGAGCGGGCGGTCTGGCGTACCAGCACCCGTTCGCCGGGCAGCGCGTCGGCCACGAACACGGTCTTTCCGTCCGCGCGGCGCGCCACGCCGCGGCCGTCGTGGCTCAGGTCGATGATGTCGAGTTCAAAGGGCGTCTGGTCGATCCGGGCCACGTGGCATCAGTGCGTGCAGGGACCGGATATTGTCGCAGATGCGCAGGCCGACCCAGGCTGCGTGGACCAGGGGCGAAACCGGCCCGCGCCCAACGCGATACCACCGCCCCCGCCATCGCGGGCAGGCGATGCATCCGGGAGAGGATCCCGTCGGCGCCCCCCGGCCGCGGAACGCGCGTACCGTCGGGGGATTCCTGGAACCGCCCTACTTCTGCTTCCAGCTTCCGCCCTGCTGGTACCACCAGCCCGGCCGCGCGCTGGCGATCCACTGGCGGGCGAACACGTCGCGGATCTGCGATTCCCATTCGGGATGGCCGTTGGCCACGGCGATCTCGCGATAGACCGCCTTGCGGTCGCGGTTGTCGTCGGCCACGGCGGCATTGACCGCGACGCGGTCCTTGATCGCGAGCTGGGAGGCATCGCGGACCACCACCGTCCCGTCGCCGGCGAAACCGAGCGCGCCCGAATCGAAATGCGGACGCAGGACCGAGTTGAATCGCGACTCCATCCGCGACTGGATCGCCTGGATGGCGGGCGTGCGGATGGTGATGTCGGGCGTGGACTGCGCCTGCGCGCTGCCGATCCCCAGCAGCATCCAGGGGTCGAAGCGGAGCTGGCGCATCGCCATGCCGCCGGGTGTGGTGTCAGGCGCCGGCGCCGGTGCCGCCTCGTCTCCGATCACGTTCTCGACGAACTCGCGTGCGGCCTCGCGCGCCTCGGCCGCGGGGAAATAGACGTTGATGGGCACGCATGCGCACAGCACCAGCGACAGCAGCGAGATTCCCAGGACACGACGCATGCGATGGCTCCCTAGCATTGGTGGCGATGTGCCCGGCCCTGTCAGTCCACCACCGGCGCGACATCGCCGGTGGCCGCCGCGGCCAGGCGTTCGAGCAGGGTGGGCCAGTCGACGTCGCGGTTGAACCCCACCACCCGCAGCCGGGGGATCCCCGCACCTTCGACGATAGTAAAGCCATTGCCCGCTGAATGCAGACCCGACATCGCGCAGACCTGGTTGGCCAGCCGGCAGCCGATGCCGATGCGGCGGTAGCCGAAGTCGTCGAACAGGCCGATCAGGCGTCCCTGCAGGCTGCTGACGAAGGAGGCGTCGCCGACGCTGGAGATGTCCTGCACCGCGCGCTGGCTGATGCGTTGGCGCACGCCGCGCCGGGGCTCGGTGTGCAGCTCGGCGTCGAAGGCGGTGGCCGTCCAGTCGACCAGGCGCAGGCCGTCGATGCGTCCGTGGAGCCGTCCGCTGATGCTGCCGAAATCGAACGCGCCGGTGATGTCCATCAGGTCCAGGTCGTGCAGCGACAGGTCCGCCGACAGCGTCGGAGCGACCCCGAACGGCCGCTCCATCGACAGCGCGCCGACATCGATGCGTCCGTCGAACACGTGCACGCTCAGGCCGCCTTCGAATGCCAGCCGCTCGTCCGCGTAACGCGCGCTGGGAATGCGGCCGCCGAGGGTGCCGCGGAACTCGGGCCAGCCGAAGGCGCTGGCGAGCTGGCCGACCTCGAGCGCGTCCAGCGCCAGGCCGAAGCCCACGCGCAGGCCCTCGTGTCCACGCGGCGGCGTCAGGCTGAAGCCGTCCAGCCGCACGCGCCCGCCGAGCATCTCCACCTCCGCGGCCTCGCGCAGGTGGAGCGTGCCCGAGCTGCTGTGCAGCGGCAGCCGCACCGCGCCGAACTGCAGTTCGTAGAGCGCGCCGCTCCGCCAGCGCAGCTCGCTGTCCAGCGCGCCGGTGGCAGCATGCCGGAGGTCGCCTTCCAGGCCATCGATACGGAAGCGCCCGCGCGGATCTGCGATGCCGACGTCGCGCAGCCGCAGGTCCAAGGCCTCGAGCCCGCGCGCGTCGACCTGCAGGCGGGCCGTCGCCGCCCCTTCCAGCGCGAGCCCGGACAATCCCGCCAGTCCCAGCCAGCCGGACAGATAGCGCTCCGGGAGCACGGACAGCATCCCGGCATCCAGCGACAGATCGAGTGCGCGCAGTGCTCCCTGCGCATCGAGCACGGCGCTGCCGCGTGCGTCGAGTCCCGCCGCGTCGCGCCACTCGATCCGCCGCGCGTCCCAGCCGCCATCCGCGCGGCGCCACGCGTCCACACCGAAGGCCACGGGTGCCCCGTCCAGCGCGAGATAGGCATTTCCGAACAGCGCCTCGCCGCGGTCGATGGCGCCGTCGAGCGACAGCAGCAGGCCGCCGTCCTGCGGCAGCCGCAGGTCGAAGCGTGCCGTTCCATCGAGATCGCCAAGGGCGATGGTGCCGGCGTCCGATTCCAGGCCAAGCCCGGCCAGCACCAGCGCTCCCACAACCTGCACCGGTCGTCCGGTGGGCGTGTGGAGGTCGATCGTCCCCGCCATGCTTCCGGCGCTCAGCCGGCCCTCCTGCCAGGCGCTGGCGAGCAACGCCTGCGCCCAGACCAGGGGCACGCGGGTGAGCTGCAGCTGCGTCGCATCGGGACGGGCGGCATCGCGATGCAGGGCCAGCCGCGCACCGCCACCGGACAGCACCGCGTCGGTGGTCGCCGGGGACAGGTCCACCGCCAGCCGGACGGGGCTGCCATCTCCGGCGCGCAGCGGGCCTTCGCACCGCCAGGCGCCGGAGCCAGGTCGCACCAGCGGACATTCCCAGCGCACGCCCGCGAACCGGTAACCGAGCGCTGGCGCGTGGATGCGCGCCGCCTCGATCCGCAGTTCTCCCTGGCTGGCCTGCGCGGGCCAGTACAAGCGTACGCGCACGTCGCGAAGTTCGATGCCGGCGGCGTCGATGGCGTCGATGCGCGCGCTCGCCGTACGCGCCGCCGCCGGCCAGGCCGCCAGCACCAGGAGCAACAGCGTTAAGATGCGCCAAGGCATCGGGCGAGCATATCCGCTGCGCAGGGAGCGACGATGAATCCACGGATCCTGCTGGTCGAGGACGATCCCACCAGCCGCGCCTACCTGCAGGCGGCCACCGGGTCGCTGCCTGCCTGCGTCGATGCCGCGGCAACGATGGCCGAAGCGCTGTCGCTCGCTACGGCCCACCCCCACGCGCTGTGGCTGTTCGATGCCCGCCTGCCCGACGGCAGCGGCAGCGAACTGCTGGCACGCCTGCGCGGACTCGGACTGGCGACGCCGGCGATCGCGCATACGGCATCGCGCGAGCGCGGCGACCACCGGGCGCTGCTCGCCGCGGGCTTCGTTGCCACGCTGGCCAAACCGATCGCCGCCGGCGCCTGGCAGGACGCGATCCGCCGGATCCTGGACACGGGGAACCGCACTTCCCCCGCATCCGGCATGGCCGCGCGCCGCGTGGAAGAGCCGGCGGCACCGGTCGCGCTGCCGGTCTGGGATGACGCGCGGGCACTTGCCGCACTCGCGGGCGACGCCAGGAACGTAGCCGCCTTGCGCGGACTGTTCCTGGCCGAGCTGCCGGCCACGCGCGACGCCATGGTCCAGGCCGCGGCGGCAGGCGACCTCGGCACGCTGCGTGCCACGCTGCACAGGCTGGAGGCCTCGTGCGGCTTCGTGGGTGCGGGGCGCCTGGGCGCTGCGGTCGCGCAGCTGCGCGCCGCTCCCGCTTCACCCGAGGCCATGAAGCAGCTGCGCCTGGCCGTTCAGGACACGCTGTCCTGCGCCTGATCCGGGGCGCGCGACAGCCTGCCCAGTTCGCCCGCGAGTTCCCAGGACTTCAGGCCGCGTGCCCCGAGGTGCTGCGACAGCACGTCGCGCATCGCGCCACGCAGGCTGTCGAGATCGGCCGGCTCCGGCCTGCGATCGACGGCGAGTGCCAGGAGCGCGCTGCCGGTGGCGTAGCGCGCGCGCGATTCGCCCAGGCGCTCACCCAGCACCCGCCGGGGGCCGTGCTCGGCGTCGAGCCGGTAACGCGCGGCCGGGTCGATCGCGGTGCCGTCGCCGTCGTGCGCCAGGTCGAAGCCGAAACCGAGCGCTTCGAGCAGGTCGCGTTCGAACCGGCGCAGGTTCCAGGCCAGTGCCGCGGCATCGTGCAGCTGTGCGCGCATCCGCCCGTAGTGCTCGTAAAGCTCGGGATGCGGATCCTGCCGGGGCGCCAGGCGCAGCACCAGTTCGTTGACATAGAACGCGGCGAGTGCGGCGTGGCCCGGCAGCAGCGGCGGCGCATCCAGCGCCTCGGCCGACACGAGGTTGGCCAGCTCGCCCCGTTGCACCGCCGACAGGCGCACGTGTTGCAAGGGCTGCAGCGCCGCGAACTGCGCCTGCCGGCGCGGTCCACGGACGCCACGGGCCAGCAGGCCGATGCGGCCGTAGGAGCGGGTCAGCACATCGACCAGCAGACTGGTTTCGCGCCAGGGGCGCGCATGCAGGACATAGGCCGGTTCGTCGTCGTAGCGCACGGATGCCCGACCGCCGCGGCTTATTCGTAGCCGAGCGTACGCAACGCCGATTCGTCGTCCGACCAGCCCTCGCGTACACGCACCCAGGTCTGCAGGAACACCTTGGCGTCGAACAGCTGTTCCATGCGTTCGCGCGCGCGCTTGCCGATGTCGCGCAGGCGCGTGCCGCCCTTGCCGATCACGATCGCCTTCTGGCCCTCGCGTTCGACCCAGATCACCGCGCCGATGCGGTACATCACGCCCGACTTCGGCGACGGCTCCTCGGTGAAGGATTCGATCTCCACCGTGGTGGCGTACGGAAGTTCGGCACCGAGCTGGCGCATCAGCTGCTCGCGCAGCAGTTCGCCGGCGAGGAAGCGCTGGCTGCGGTCGGTGATCTCGTCCTCGCCGTAGAGCGGCGGCTGCTCGGGCAACAGCGCCAGCAGCGAGGCGACCAGAGGCTCCAGTCCGGTGCGCTTGAGCGCCGAAACCGGGTGCACGGCGGCGAAGCTGCGGCCTTCGGTCACGCGCTGCAGGTAGGGCAACAGGCTGGCCTTGTCCGCGATACGGTCGACCTGGTTCACCACCAGCACCACCGGGAGCCCGCTGGCGTGCAGGGTGTCGTACGCCAGGCTGTCCTCCTCGTCCCAGCGTCCGGCCTCGACCACCAGCGCAGCCGCGTCCACGCCTTCGAGCGCGCCGCGCGCGGCGCGGTTGAGCACGCGATTGAGCGCGGACGAAGCGAGCTTGCCGCCCTCGCGGTGCAGGCCCGGGGTGTCGACCAGCACGATCTGTCCGCCGGGCACGGTGGCGATGCCCAGCAGCCGGTGGCGCGTGGTCTGCGGACGGTTGGAGACGATGCTGACGTTCGCCCCGACCAGGGCGTTGAGCAGGGTCGACTTGCCGACGTTGGGACGGCCGATGACGGCGAGGTGGCCAGCGCGATGCGCGGCGGGCGGGGTCTGCGACATGGCGCGGATTGTAGGGGAGTTGCGGGCCAGGGCGGGTGATCGCCGGGCTCGCGCCGAGCGCCGGCAGGACTCAGCGGCCGGCGTCCAGCATCTCCAGCACCGCGCCGGCCGCCATCTGCTCGGCGGCGCGGCGCGATCCGCCCTCGCCTTCCCCGGCCGCGGGCGGATCGGACACCACGCAACGGACGACGAACACGCGCGCGTGCTCCTCGCCGCTCTCGGATTTCAGTTCGTACTGCGGCAGCGGCTTCTGCCGCCCCTGCAGCCATTCCTGCAGGCGTGTCTTGGCGTCCTTGCCGACCTTGCTGGCCGGCACCGCCGACACCGCCTGCTCGAACCAGGGCAGGACCACCCGCCGGCAGGCCTCGAAGCCGGCGTCGAGATAGATCGCGCCGATGACCGCCTCCAGTGCGTCGGACAGGATCGAGTCGCGGCGGTGGCCGCCCGACTTCATCTCGCCCGGACCCAGCGTGAGCCGTTCGCCGATGGCCAGCCGCCGCCCCACTTCGGCCAGCGACGACTCGCGCACGAGTTCGGCGCGCGCGCGGGTCAGCGAACCCTCGTCGGCCTTGGGCCAGCGCGCGTACAGCGCTTCGGACACGATCATGCCCAACACCGCGTCGCCGAGGAACTCCAGGCGCTCGTTGTGCGGAGCGCCGGCGCTGCGATGGGTCAGCGCCTGCCGCAGCAGGGCGGGGTCGGCGAACGCGTGCGCGTCGAAGACCGCGGGCGGATCAGTTGGCAGCACCGGTACCGGTCAGGTGCTGGCTGGCATGGAAGCTGCCGACCGCATCGAGGTTGCCGATCAGCGGCTTGCGCACCTCGTACTGCACGTCCATCTGCCAGCCGGCGTCCTTGCGCACGATCTTGACGTGCTCCTTGCGGATGTTGGACGCGTAGCTGATGTCGAGTCGGCGGAAGAACAGGTCCTGGATCCTGGCCGGCGAGTAGTTGCCCACGCCGGGCTCCGCCGCCAGGCTCCTGAGCGCGGATTTCACGCTGTAGTACTCGGAGTACATCGGGAACAGCTTCATCCCCATGAACGCCAGGAAGCCGACCAGTCCGGCCACCAGGATGAAGCCCAGCAGCGTGATGCCGCCTTGCCTGCGACGCATACCCATGATTTCCGATCCCCCGTTGCTGCAGATGTGCCGGCCTGCTGACAGCCTTCCGCGCCGGCGCTACGGAATGCGGCGGCCGATCCGGCTCCAGTCGATCCAGCCCGGCGCGCTGCTGTCGAGGTTCATCCAGACCAGGAACGCTTTCCCGCGCAGCTGGCTCTCCGGCAGCGTACCCCAAAACCGGCTGTCGTCGCTGCGGTCGCGGTTGTCGCCCATCACGAAATACTCGCCTTCCGGTACCCGCCACTCGCCCTCGCCCGGGTCGAACATGCCGGGGCGCCGGGTCTCGAGTACATGGTGGGTCCGGCCGGGCATGGTCTCGGCGATCAGGCCGGCGCCGGTCATGTCGCTGCCGCGACCTACGCCGGCGTAGGGCCGGGGTTCGCCATAGGCGAACGGCTCGCCGTTGACGTAGACGGTGTTGTCGCGGTACGCGATGACGTCGCCCGGCAGGCCGACGACGCGCTTGATCCAGTCCTGCCCGGGGTGGTGCGGAGGGCGGAACACCACCACGTCGCCGCGCTCGGGCTCGCCCAGCGCGATGACCTTGCGGTTGTTGACCGGCAGGCGGATGCCGTAGGTGAACTTGTTGACCAGGATGAAGTCGCCGATCAGCAGGGTCGGCATCATCGAGCTGGACGGAATGCGGAACGGCTCCGCGATGAAGCTGCGCAGGATCAGCACCACGAACAGCACCGGGAAGAACGCCCGCGCGTAGTCGACGACGACCGGCTCCTTCTCCTCGAGCAGGCCGGCGCGCTGCGCGCGCCGCTTGGCGAAGAACAGGCGGTCGAGCAGCCAGATGATGCCGGTGGCGAAGGTCAGGACGACCAGCCCGAGCTCGAACCATTTCATCATGTCACGCCATCCTTACTTGTTGTCCACCTGCAGCACCGCCAGGAACGCTTCCTGCGGGATCTCGACGCGACCGACCTGCTTCATCCGCTTCTTGCCCTCCTTCTGCTTCTCCAGGAGCTTCTTCTTGCGGCTGATGTCGCCACCGTAGCACTTGGCCAGCACGTTCTTGCGCAAGGCCTTGACCGTGGTACGGGCGATGATCTGCGAGCCGATGGCGGCCTGGATCGCCACGTCGAACTGCTGGCGCGGGATCAGGTCCTTCATCTTCTCGGTGAGCTCGCGTCCGCGCCGGTCGGCGTGGCTGCGGTGGACGATGATCGACAGCGCATCGACCTTGTCGCCGTTGATCAGCGTGTCCACGCGAACGAACGGGCCGGCCTCGAAACGCAGGAAGTGGTAGTCGAGCGAGGCGTAGCCGCGGCTGACCGACTTGAGCTTGTCGAAGAAGTCCAGCACCACCTCGGCCATGGGCAGCTCGTAGCTGATCTGCACCTGGCTGCCGAGGTACTGGATGCCCAGCTGCGTTCCGCGCTTGTCCTCGCACAGCTTGATGATCGCGCCGATGTAGGCCTCGGGCGTGAGGATGTTGGCGCGGATGATCGGCTCGCGGACTTCTTCGATCTGGTTGACCGGCGGCAGCTTGGCCGGGTTGTCCAGCGGCATTACCTCGCCGTCGGTGCGCAGCACCTCGTAGACCACGGTCGGCGCGGTCGAGATCAGGTCGAGGTCGTATTCGCGCTCCAGGCGTTCCTGCACGATCTCCATGTGCAGCATGCCGAGGAAGCCGCAGCGGAAACCGAAGCCCATCGCCTCGGAGCTTTCCGGCTCGAAGCGCAGCGCGGCGTCGTTCAGGCGCAGCTTGTCCAGCGCCTCGCGCAGGTCCGGGTAGTCCTCGGCGTTGACCGGGAACAGGCCGGCGAACACGCGCGGCTGCATTTCCTGGAAGCCGGGCAGCGGCTTCGGGGCCGGGTCGCCGGCCAGGGTGAGGGTGTCGCCCACGGGGGCGCCATGCACGTCCTTGATCGATGCGGTGATCCAGCCCACCTCGCCCGCCCGCAGCGCCGGCATTTCCTTGCGCTTGGGCGTGAACACGCCGACCTTGTCGACTTCGTGGGTGCGGCCGGTCGACATCACCAGCAGCTTGCTCTTGGCCTTGATCTCGCCCTGCATCACCCGCACCAGCGACACCACGCCCAGGTAGTTGTCGAACCAGGAATCGATGATCAGCGCCTGCAGCTTGTCGGTATCGCGCGGTTGCGGCGGCGGGATCCGCTGCACGATCGCCTCGAGCACCTCGATCACATTGAGGCCGGTCTTGGCGCTGACCGCGACCGCGTCGCTGGCGTCGATGCCGATGACCGCCTCGATCTCGGCCTTGGCACGGTCGACGTCCGCGGTAGGCAGGTCGATCTTGTTCAGCACCGGCACCACCTCGAGGCCCTGCTCGACCGCGGTGTAGCAGTTGGCGACCGACTGCGCCTCGACGCCCTGGGCGGCATCCACCACCAGCAGCGCGCCCTCGCAGGCGGCCAGCGAACGGCTGACCTCGTAGGAGAAGTCGACGTGGCCGGGGGTGTCGATGAAGTTCAGGTGGTAGGTCTGGCCGTCGCGCGCGGTGTACGGCAGCGACACCGACTGGGCCTTGATCGTGATCCCGCGCTCGCGCTCGATCGGGTTGTTGTCGAGCACCTGCGCTTCCATCTCGCGCTCGGTCAGGCCGCCGCACAGCTGGATGATGCGGTCGGCGAGCGTCGACTTGCCGTGGTCGACGTGGGCGATGATGGAGAAGTTGCGGATCTGCCGCATCGGGTCGGACATGGGGGAGCGGCAGCGGGCCGGCGTCAGGACAGCCGGAGATTATCGCATAGGGCGCGAAGCCGCCCCGCGCAGTTCGCCGCATCCGGGATCACCCGGCTGCGGCGGTCCGGAGACAGCGCCGTTCAGGTGCCCCGCAGCGGCCGGGGCGTCCGCGCCAGCCTGCAT
>JAEXLY010000211.1 GCA_023444765.1 Pseudomonadota bacterium
TTAGGCGCGCGCACACCCGCGCCGCGTGAGCGGCCCGGGGTGCGGGCCCGCACCCGGGGCGTCCGACCGGGCGCCTAGGCCTGTGCAGGCGCCGCCTGCGGCCCCTCCGGCTCCGTCGGCAGGGTGAACCGGAAGGTGGCGCCCTCGCCCACCCGTCCCTCCGCTCCGATGGTGCCGCCGTGGCGCTCGACGATGCGCCGGACGGTCGCCAGGCCGATGCCATGCCCTTCGTACTCGTCCGGCCCATGCAGCCGCTGGAAGGGCCGGAACAGCTTCGAAGCGTAGGCCGGTTCGAATCCCGCCCCGTTGTCGTCCACCGCGAACGCGACCATGCCCTCCCCCGCCGGCCGCGCGCCCTCGTCGTCGGTGCGGAAGCGGATGCGAGCGGGCGACCGACCGGCCGTGAACTTCCAGGCGTTGCCGAGCAGGTTCTGCAGCAGGTTGCGAAGCAGCGCCGGATCACCGCCCGCCGCCAGGCCCGGCTCGATCTCCACTTCCACCGCGCGCGCAGGATCGCCCTGGCGGAGCTCCGCCATCACCTCCTCCGCGAGGCGGCTCATGTCGACCCGGGCATGGCGCAAGGGCTCACGCGTGATCCGCGACATCTTCAGCAGCGCGTCGATCAGCGCATCCATGCGATTGGCCGCATTGCGCACGCGCGACAGGTAGTCCAGCGCCTCGGGGCCCATGCCGGCGCCGAACCGTTCGGCCAGCAGGCGGCTGAAGCCCTCGACGGTGCGCAGGGGCGCACGCAGGTCGTGGGAGACGCTGTAGGCGAAGGATTCCAGTTCGCGATTGGCCAGGGTGAGTTCGTGCGTGCGCTGCTCCACGCGTGCCTCCAGCGTGCGGTTGAGCAGCCTTACCGCGCGCTCGGCGCGAAGCCGGTCGGTCGCGTCGTCCAGCTGGGCCAGCGTCGCCACGTCGCTGCCGATGTCGCCCGGCACCTGCGACATCACCACCTGTACCAGACGGATGTCGCCGTCGCTGCGCCGCAGTTGCAGCGTCGCCGGCGCGATCGCGCTGGCAGCCAAGGCCTCATCGACGTCCGGATCGAGGAACTGCGATGCCAGGCGCGTTCCCGGCAGGCTGCCCGGCGCGACGCCAAGGATCCGGGCGAGCGCCGGGTTCGCCTCGACGACCCGGCCTTCGCCATCGAGCAGCGCGATGCCCGTCCCGGAATAGAGCATCGCATTGCGCAGGCGCTGCTCGCTGCGGCGATACGACTCGCTCATCACCTCGGCCAGCCGTTCGGCGCGCGACTCGGTGTGCGCCAGAGCCAGCACCACCGCGAACAGCAGGAGCGACAGGAGCGCGCCGCCCCCCAGCACCGCCTCCCTGTCGGACACCGGCCGGCTGCCGCCGAGGGGCGGCCGACGCTGGAAATCGATGCGCCACTGCCGTCCGTACACATCCAGGGCGGCGCTGTGGCTCAGCACGTCGGACCCGGCCTGGTCGACGAAGTCCGCGTCCTCATAGAGCAGCAGCTCCCCGCCGACGTCGCCCCCGGTATCGACGATGCGCAGGGCCGGGCCGTGAGGATACGGCTCGAGCGCGCTGGCCAGGAACGAGCGCGCGTTGAACGGCGCGTACACCCAGCCGGAGATCGACATCCTCCGCGCGCGCGAATCCGCAGGCTGGATGCCGTTGGCGTACACCGGCGCGAACATCAGCAGTCCGTCGCGGCGGACGCCATTGTCCTGGAGCAGCGCGACCGGGGCGCTGAGTCGCACTTCCCCGCTGTCGCGCGCCTCGGCCATCGCCCGGTGCCGGGTGGACTCGGAAAACATGTCGAAGCCGATGGCGTCGCGGTTGGGCGCGGTCTGCGGTTCCAGGAGCAGGATCGGGCCGTAGATCTCCCGGCTGCCCTGCGGCCGGATCTGGAACAGCCCCAGTCCTTCGTCGCGCATCGCCAGTTGCAGCGCCTGCAGATCCCCGCGGCGGAGATAGGGGACGTAGCCAAGCCCCATCATTCCCTTGAACTGGCGATCGATGTCGAGCCCGTTGGCGTAGTCGCGCCACTGGCGGGGGGTGGGTCGCGCAACCGACCAGTAGAGCGACACGCCGCCGCGCAGGGCCAGTTCGTAGTGCAGCAGTCGCTGGCGCAGTTGCGCCAGGATCTCGTTGCTGTCCGCGACGAACCGGGTCTGCCGCGCCGTATGCTCGCGTTCGCCGGCCTGGCCTGCGTAGTGCCAGACCATCACCAGGGAACCGACCAGGGTGAGCACCGCCAGCACGTAGCCGCGCCGCAGGCCCGGGCGGCTGCGGCCGGCCGACCCGGCTGGCTCCTGCTTGGCATGCGACATGGGCACAGCATACCGGCAAGCCTGAACAGCCGTCGCACGCCCCCCGGTACCGCCTTGCGTGGACCCCGCCCGCCCCTATACTTGCCGTGTCAGCGTGATCGACATTCCCGGGGGTGCACTGGCTTCGACGGGGGTAGCGAAATCGCCTGGCGCATGCCGAGGGGGCAGCTTTCCTCGTTAATCCAGCGGCAAACTCATAGTTGCCAACGACGACAACTACGCTCTCGCCGCTTAAGGCGTAAGCCCCGAACCCACTTGTGCCCGTGCTCGTGGATGTAGGGTCACTATCACGGGAACCAGCCGCGGCGGCCGCCTGTCTGCCACGGTTGAATTCACAGGCTGGTTCCGGGGCGCGCTTCGCACGCCGTGCTGCTCCGGGACGAGATCCAACGGCGGGCTAAGCATGTAGTGCCGGGGATGGAGTTCCTTCGGACGCGGGTTCAATTCCCGCCACCTCCACCAATCCCGAAACCCCAGCCGTACCCGGCTGGGGTTTTTTCATGCTCCTCCCGAAAGCGAGGAACGCCTAGCGTGGTCGGCAGCACCGCGGGGGCTCCGCAGCAGCCGGCCGCGATCTCCCACAGCACCGGTCCACCCCCTGCTGACGTCCTCCATGCATGGCCTGGCGCATCGGCCGGCCGCCTGGCGTGTGCCTTTTTCCTCGGCCCAGGCGGGCGACAACGTCCCGAGCGGCAGGGCTTGGCGCACGCGCGGCGGCCGGCGGGCGCGGTCGGCATGGTTGAATTCGGACGGCGAGGGACCGCGACCCCTGCCGCGCGGCATCCCCACCGGGGGGATGCCATCGACCTGGATCGCCGCGTGCCGGCGCATCATTGCAGACCCTCCCCGCGCTCGGGCGCGGTCCACAGATAGATCGCGTGAACGGGGGGATGCGCCGCGGGGTCCAGCGATCGGGGCCGGAAGAAGGTGCATGGACGCGCCGCTTCCGCCCCTGCGCGGGCGGCTGGCGCGGCGAACGGTCACGCAGGATGCGCAGGCCCGCACGCAATGAGGGCGGCTCTTCTCCCAGCTGCGGGACCGTTGCCGTCCTCGAGGCAGGTCGCAGGGCTTCGAACGGGCGCCGTGCGTCGCCGGGAATCGCTCTCCGCCCGGCAGGACCACGACGCGGGCCGACCGAGCCGGGGAGCAATCCCCGGACCTGGACGGCCGCCGCCCGCAAGCCGGAACCACCACCGATCCGTCCACCGGGTCCGCCCCTGGGGAAGAACAAAAAAAGCAGGGCCGCGAAGCGACCCTGCCTGGTTCCACGGAGCGAGAGGCGGCTTACGACCGCAGCGGCACGATCCGGATCTCGACGCGGCGGTTGAGCGCGCGGCCCTGCTCGGTGCTGTTGTCGGCCACCGGGAAGCGGTAGCCGAAGCCCGCCACCTCGAAACGCTCGCGCTGCAGGCCCTGACCGATCAGGTAGCTGGCGACATTCTGCGCCCGCTGCTCGGAGATGCGCTGGTTGACCGCGGCGGTACCGACGTTGTCGGTGTGGCCGCTGACCTCCACGATGGTCTGGTTGTACTCGCGCAACGTCGAGGCGACGTTGTTGAGCGCCGGGTAGAACTGGGGCTTGAGCTCGGTACGGTTGAAGTCGAAGGTGACGCCATCGGGCAGATTGAGCTTGATGGTGTCGCCCTCGCGGTCCACCTCGATGCCCGTGCCCGCGGTCTGGCGACGCAGTTCGGCCTCCTGGCGGTCCTGGTAGGCGC
>JAEXLY010000221.1 GCA_023444765.1 Pseudomonadota bacterium
GTCGAGGGTCCGCCGCTGTGGGAGCATCCGCGCGCCCGCGAGTTCGCGCGCCTGCTGTTCGGCGGCCTGGCCGTGCTGCTGCTGATCTTCACCGTGCTGCGTCCGGCCACGCGCCAGCTGCTCGCGCCGAAAACCACGACCGCCACCGTGCTGCCGCCCGCCAGCGCCGATGACGATCTGCCGGTGAGCCTGTCGGCGCCGCAACCGGCGCAGGTCGCCGCGCCCTCGACGCCGCCGCCGGCGGTGGGCATGGACCTGGACGACAAGCTCGAGGTTGCGCGCACCGCGGTGACCACCGACCCCAAGCGCGTCGCGCAGGTGGTCCGCGACATGGTGGCCTCCGATGGCTGACCCGGGCGCAGGCATCGCACTGAGCGGCGTGCAGCGCGCCGCGATCGTCCTGCTCTCGCTCGGCGAGCAGCAGGCGGCCGAAGTGCTCAAGCACATGGGCGCGCGCGAGGTGCAGAAGCTGGGCGTGGCGATGACCTCGCTGGGCGAGGTCAGCCGCGAATCCGTGGCGCGCGTGTTCGACGAGTTCATCGAGGTGCTGGCGCGCCCCGGCGGGATCGGCAGCGGCGCCGACGACTACGTGCGCGCGGTGCTGACCCAGGCGCTGGGCGAGGACCGCGCCAGCAGCCTGATCGACCGCATCCTGGCCGGCCGCAACACCACCGGCCTGGACACGCTCAAGTGGATGGATCCGCGCGCGATCGCCGAACTGGTGCGCAACGAGCATCCGCAGATCATCGCCATCGTGATGGCCCACCTGGACGGCGACCAGGCCGCCGAGGTGCTCAAGTGCCTGCCCGAGCGCGCGCGCGTGGACGTGCTGCTGCGCCTGGCCACGCTCGACGGCATCCCGCCGCATGCGCTCAACGAACTCAACGACGTGATGGCGCGGCAGTTCGCCGGCAGCCAGAACATCAAGTCCTCGTCGGTGGGCGGGGTGAAGGTGGCGGCCAACATCCTCAACTTCATGGACTCGGGCCAGGACGAAGTGCTGCTGGGCGCGATCGGCGAGGTCGACAGCGAACTCGGCACCCGCATCCGCGACCTGATGTTCGTGTTCGACAATCTCGCCGACCTCGACGACCGCGCGATGCAGGCGGTGCTGCGCGAGATCTCCAGCGAGCAGCTGGCGCTGGCGCTGCGCGGTGCCGACGCCAGGGTGCGCGAGAAGATCACCGGCAACATGTCGCAGCGCGCGGCCGAAATCCTGCTCGAGGACATGGAAGCGCGCGGACCGGTGCGCCTGGCCGAGGTGGAAGGCGCGCAGAAGGAGATCCTGGCGGTGGTGCGGCGGATGGCCGACAACGGTGACATCCAGATCGCGGCCAAGGCCGAGGTGCTGATATGAGCGGCATGCCGGCACTGTCGGCCGACGATCCGCGCCTGGCCGCTGGCGTGGTGCGCTGGAACGCGCCCGGCCTGGTGCTCGCGCCGCCCGAACCCGAACCCGAACCCGACCCCCTGCCCGCGCTGCCCAGCGTGGAAGAACTGCAGGCGCTCGAGCGCGCCGCGCGCGAGGAAGGCTATGCGCGCGGACACGCCGAGGGCCTGGCCGCCGGACAGGCCGAGGTGCGGCGGATGGTGGCGCAGATCGAGGGCGTGCTCGACGGCTTCACGCGGCCGCTGGCGCGGCTCGACGCCGAGGTCGCCGATGCGCTGGCCGACCTGGCCGTGCGCATCGCCGGCACCCTGATCGGCCGTGCCTACCAGGTCGACCCGACCCTGCTGGCCGACCTCGTGCGCGAGGCGCTGGAGGCGGTGGGCAGCGACAGCCGCGAGCTGGAGTTGCGCCTGCACAACGACGATTTCGGCGTGCTCGCCCCGCACCTGGCGGGGCTGGACGGCGTGCGCCTGACCATCGACGGCGCACTCGGCCGCGGCGAACTGCGCCTGCACAGCGAAAGCGTGCGCATCGACGGCACCATCGCCTCGCGCCTGCAGTCGGTGCTCGAGGCGACCCTGGCCGCCAGCGAGGCCCGCCCATGAGCAGCATCGCCGCCGCCCACTGGCAGGAAGCCCGCAACCTGCGCCTGGCCGCGCGCCTGCAGGCCGCGAATCCGCAACCGCCCTCGCTGGGCCTGGCGCGCGAAGGCGTGCTGCGCCGCGCGATCGGCCTGACCCTGGAAGCCTCGGGCTGCAGCGCACCGCTGGGATCGCGCTGCAAGGTCGAGACGGCGGGCGGGCGCTGGGTGGATACCGAGGTGGTCGGCTTCGCCGGCGACCGCACCTTCCTCATGCCCACCGCCGACCTCGAGGGCCTGCTGCCGAACGCGCGCGTGGTGCCCTCGCGCCGGCGCGGCGAGGTCGCGGTCGGCGAAGGCCTGCTGGGGCGCGTGATCGACAGCGACGGCGTGCCGCTCGACGGCCGCGGCCCGATCCGCGCCGAGCAGTGGGTCGGCCTGGCCGGCGCCGCGATCAACCCGCTGATGCGCGAGCCGATCACCCAGTCGCTGGACGTGGGCGTGCGCGCGATCAACGCCCTGCTGCCGATCGGCCGCGGCCAGCGCATCGGCCTGTTCGCGGGCTCCGGCGTGGGCAAGTCGACGCTGCTGGGGATGATGACCCGCTACACCGCCGCCGACATCATCGTCGTCGGCCTGATCGGCGAACGCGGCCGCGAGGTGCGCGACTTCGTCGAGAGCACGCTCGGCGAGGAGGGCCTGCGCCGCTCGGTGGTGGTGGCCACGCCCGCCGACCGGCCGCCGCTGGCGCGCCTGCACGGCGCGCTGCGCGCCACCGCCATCGCCGAGTACTACCGCGACCAGGGCCTGGACGTGCTGCTGCTGATGGATTCGCTGACCCGCTTCGCGCATGCGCAGCGCGAGATCGGCCTGTCGGTCGGCGAACCGCCCACCACCCGCGGCTATCCGCCATCGGTGTTCGCCAAGCTGCCGCAGCTGGTCGAGCGCGCCGGCAACGGCGCCGACGGGCGCGGCTCGATCACCGCCTTCTACACCGTGCTCACCGAGGGCGACGACCAGCAGGAGCCGATCGCCGACGCCGCGCGCGCGATCCTCGACGGCCACATCGTGCTCACCCGCCGCATCGCCGATGCCGGCCAGTACCCGGCGATCGACGTCGAGGTCTCGGTCAGCCGGGTGATGCAGGACATCACCGACGCCCCATGGCGCGCGCGCATCCGCAAGCTGAAGCGGCTGATGGCCGCGCACTCGGCGCAGCGCGACCTGATCGCGATCGGCGCCTACCAGCGCGGCAGCGATCCGCTGGTCGACGAGGCGGTCGCGCGCTGGCCGGCGATCCAGGCCTTCCTCGGCCAGGACGTGGCCGAGGCCGCCGACGAGCAGTCCAGCCGCGACGCGCTCGCCGCCCTGCTCGACGACGGCCCCTCCCCCCCATCCACTCCCATCCAGGAGCCCTGATCCAGATGCGCTCGCAACGGCTCGATCCGCTGCTCAAGATCATGCAGCAGCGCCAGGATGCGGCGGCACGCGAGGTCGCCGAGCGCGATCGTGCGCTTGGCGAACAGGAGCAGCGCCTGGAGGCGCTGCGCCGCTACGCCGAGGAGTACGCGGCCGCGCCGGCCGAGGCCTCGATCTCGCCGGCACTGCTGGTCAACCGGCTCGCCTTCCGCGAGCGGCTCAACGCCGCGGTCGTGCAGCAGGCCGGCATCGTCGACCAGAGCCGCCAGCTCAGCGACGTCGAACGCGCGCGGCTGATGCTGGCCAGCCGCGAGACCAAGGTGCTCGAGCAGCTGGCCGACAGCTACCGGGCGCAGGAATCGAAGGTCGCCGAGCAGCGCGTGCAGCGCGAGATGGACGACCTGGGTGGCCGTCGCGTGCGCATCGCGGCGCTGGCGGCAGACGAAGGGAAATCGACGTGATCGGCGCCGCGTCCGCACCCGCAGGCGCCTCCGGCCCGGCCGCCTCCGCTTCCCGCGGCGCCATGCGCGGCGACGCGCCGCCGCGGCTGGAGGTCGAAGCCGCGCCTGTCGCCGCTGGCG
>JAEXLY010000246.1 GCA_023444765.1 Pseudomonadota bacterium
GTTCTTTGGCAGACAGCATACAAGCGGTTGCTGATGCAATGGCGGGCAATGAACCTGTCGAAGCAAAAGAACCGACTACACCTGTAAAAGAACCTGCGCCAAAGAAAAAGGAGATCACTCTAGAGGAAGTAAGAGCAAAACTCGCTGAAAAGAGTCAAGCCGGTCTTACTTCTCAAGTGAGAGAAATCATCAAAAAATACGGTGGCTCTAAATTAAGCGAAGTTGACCCAACACATTATGCAGATATGTTGAAAGATGCGGAGGTACTAGGGAATGAGTGATCACGCAGTACTTTCCGCATCAGGGTCCCATAGGTGGCTTAATTGCCTTCCATCTGCAAGATTGGAACTGGAGTTTGAAAATAGCGAATCCAATGTAGCTGCTGAAGGCACCGCCGCCCATGCCCTCTGTGAACATAAACTTAAAAAAGCACTTCACATGAGGAGTAAGCGTCCGGTCTCGGTTTATAACACCGATGAGATGGAAGAACACAGCGATGCCTATGTGGAATTTGTAATGGAGCAGCTTGAACTGGCGAAACAAAGCTGTACGGACCCGTTAATACTTATTGAGCAACGTCTTGACTTTTCCTGTTATGTACCACAGGGGTTCGGAACTGGTGACTGCATTATTATTGGAGATAAAAAGCTTCATATTATCGATTTTAAGTATGGCATGGGTGTGTTGGTAGATGCGGTGGATAATCCGCAGATGAAATTGTATGCCCTTGGTGCTTTGGAAATCTACGATAGCTTGTATGACATCGAGGAGGTTTCTATGACCATCTTCCAACCACGCAGGGAGAATGTCAGCACATGGACAATCCCGGTAAAGGAATTAAAAGACTGGGCAGAAAATGAACTGAAACCAAAGGCTAAAAAAGCTTATGAAGGCGAAGGTGACTACCTCCCAGGTGAATGGTGTACTTTCTGTCGAGCGGCTGTCAAATGCCGTGCAAGAGCAGAAGAAAAGCTGAAATTAGCACAGATGGAATTTAAACTGCCACCCCTGCTTACGGACTCTGAAATTGAGGAAGTTCTTTCTAAATTGTCCGACCTTACAAAGTGGGCAAATGAAATCATTGCTTATGCCACGGATGCTGCTGTTAATCACGGTAAAGAGTGGAGTGGTTTTAAGGTGGTCCAGGGCAGATCCGTCCGCAAATATAAGGACGAAGAAGCTGTGGCTGAAGCAGCCAAGGCAAACGGCTATAAGGATATCTACCGCCATAGTCTTATTACCCTTACGGAAATGCAGAAGCTGATGGGTAAAACGAAATTTGAGGAAATACTTGGTGGTCTCATACATAAACCACCGGGCAAGCCCACGCTGGTTCCATTTTCGGATAAGCGGCCAGCTATGAATATATCAAACGTAAAAAACGAATTTAACGAAATAACGGAGGAATTGGAATATGAATAATCAAAACAGAACTAAGGTTATTACAAGTGTCAACACCCGTCTCAGCTACTTTCACGGCTGGGAACCCGTATCCATCAATGGCGGAGCGGAAAAGTACAGCGTATCCGTATTGATTCCTAAAACAGATAAGGAAACTATCAATGCTATCAATGCAGCAGTAGATGCAGCCATTGAAGAGGGCCTTGCAAAGTTTGGTGGTAAAAAGCCGAATAAGGCGGCTATCAAACTGCCACTTCGTGATGGTGATGTAGAACGTGATGATGAGGCTTATAAAGGGCATTATTTTGTAAATGCCAACAGCAAGACTCCACCCCAAATAGTAGATAAAGCAGTTAGACCTATTCTAGATCGCAACGAGGTGTACAGTGGTTGTTATGCAAGAGTATCCCTAAATTTCTATGCTTTTAACTCTAATGGCAATAAGGGTGTAGCTTGCGGTCTTGGCAACATCCAGAAGATAAGAGATGGAGAGCCTTTAGGCGGAAGAACCAATGCAGCTGACGATTTCACAACTATTGAAGATGATGATTTTCTAGCATAAAGAATAAATACAGACGAGGTGGTGGAGGTTGTTCTTCTGCCACCTCGTTTGCATTGGAAAGGGCGGTAATACATGAATTCTATTTTTATTGATATTGAAACATTTAGTAGCGCCAATCTTCAAAAGTCTGGTGTTTACCGTTATGCCGAGAGTGATGATTTTGAAATTTTACTATTTGGCTATTCGGTGGATGGTGGTGAAGTACAAGTTGTTGACCTTGCTTGCGGAGAGGAAATCCCAGATGAAATCATAAACGCACTTATGGATGATTCCGTTACTAAGTGGGCTTTCAATGCAATGTTTGAGCGTGTGTGTCTATCAAAATGGCTTAATCTTACAGGATATCTTGACCCTGCATCTTGGAAATGCTCCATGATCTGGTCGGCATATATGGGACTTCCGCTATCTCTGGAAGGGGTCGGTGTAGTTTTAGGTTTAGAAAAGCAAAAATTGACTGAAGGTAAAGACCTCATCAAATATTTCTGTACACCATGCTCCCCTACAAAATCTAATGGTGGTCGAGTTCGTAATTTACCAGAACACGACATGGATAAATGGGAGCGGTTTAAAGTGTATAACATTCGCGATGTGGAAGCCGAGATGTCTATACAACAGAAATTATCTAAGTTTCCGATGCCAGAGAACATCTGGGAGGAATATCATCTCGACCAGGTAATCAATGATCGTGGCATTGCCATTGACATGACTTTCGTAAAACAGGCTGTTGTGATGGATGAACATTCCCGTGAAAAGCTAATGGCTTTAATGCAGGATATAACCAATTTGGAGAATCCAAACTCTGTACAACAAATGAAAGACTGGCTTGCCGATAATGGGCTAGAAACAGATACCCTTGGTAAAAAAGCGGTTGCTGAGATGTTAAAGACAGCACCTGAACCACTAGGCACTGTTTTAGAACTTCGTCAGCAACTTGCAAAATCATCGGTGAAAAAATACACAGCAATGGAGAATGCGGTATGTAGTGACGGTCGTGCAAGAGGAATGTTTCAGTTTTACGGAGCCAACAGAACCGGCAGATTCTCTGGCAGGCTGATTCAGTTACAAAATCTACCCCAAAACCATATGTCCGATTTGGAACAGGCTCGGGTTTTAGTTCGAAGCGGAAACTTTGATGCTCTTACTTTACTATATGATTCAATCCCAGAGGTACTGTCGGAGCTTATCCGTACTGCTTTTATACCACGAGAAGGTATGAAGTTCATTGTGGCAGATTTTTCAGCGATTGAGGCTCGCGTCATTGCTTGGCTTGCAGGTGAAAAATGGAGATTAGATGTATTCCAAAATGGCGGTGACATTTACTGTGCAAGCGCATCTCAGATGTTTAACGTACCTGTGGAGAAAAACGGTGTTAATGGGCATCTTCGTCAGAAGGGAAAAATTGCTGAACTAGCCCTAGGTTACGGAGGATCTGTTGGAGCGTTGAAATCAATGGGTGCTTTGGAGATGGGAATTGAAGAAGAGGAACTTCAACCTCTTGTAATGGCTTGGAGACAATCCAATCCCAATATTACAAAACTATGGTGGGATGTTGACCGCGCTGTAAAAACCTGCGTTAAGCAGAAAACTCCTACAGAAACACACGGCATTAAATTTATATATCAAAGTGGAATGCTCTTTATTGTCCTTCCTTCCGGCAGGCGGCTTTCCTATGTGAAACCTCGTATGGGAGAGAATGTATTTGGTGGCGAGTCAGTTACTTATGAAGGTATCGGTGGGACGAAAAAGTGGGAAAGAATCGAAAGCTATGGACCCAAATTTGTAGAGAATATTGTTCAGGCAATCAGTCGTGACATCTTGTGTCATGCCATGCAGACATTAAAGAATTGTTCGATTGTGGCTCATGTACACGATGAAATTATCATCGAGGCGGATATGGGGATGTCACTTTCTGCTGTCTGTGAGCAGATGGCTAGGACTCCTACCTGGGCACATGGTCTGTTACTCAGTGCTGATGGCTATGAATGCCAGTTTTATCAAAAAGATTAAATTAATTGGGTATTCGGATTATCTTGTGGGAAAAGATTAAAAGACCTTCAACTTTTAAACAACGAAAACAGGATAGCACTATTTATGATTAGGTACGTGCTATCCTGATTGTTCAATAAACGCTCCATTTTTGTGGAATAAAAGGTTAAAATTCGAATCTTGAAGAAATATAGTGAAAGAACCGATTTTGACTCCTCTCTCTATAAAGTTAATAATAAATTAAATCAAGGGGTAAGACTAAATCTATTAAAAACACATGGGACAATAATTGATACATCGACCGATTAGCTTAATTGATTTTATTGCAGAGTGTCTCTAAATGATAACGAATAACTTCCTTCACCTTTTCTGGAGAGTATACATCAGGTCTTAATAAAGCATGAATCGACAATCCCTCTATTAATGCCGTTAACCTACTCTTTTCTAATTCTGCATTCATTGAATCTGATAATACGCCTTTTAGAGCTAAGATTTCAATCATTGAATTTGCTAATTCATATGTACCGTCCGTCATTTCATCTTTTTTGTCCTTTATTGTATCACTTGTAAGTGAACGTAATGCAAGAATCCACCAAACACTCGTTTCAATTTTCTTTTCTTCATCTATTGGTACTAGCTCTAATAAAACTTCTTCTACTGCCTGCACTGGGTTTTCTGACCATTCTTTATTTTGAGAACGTTTTTCCCCTTCTTCTAAGTAGTAATTCATAATAAATAATAACATTTCATCTTGAGTTGAAAAATAATGTCTTAACGCACCAGAAGACATCCCTGCCTCAGCTGCAACTCTTCGTATAGACGCTTTCTCAACCCCTTCTTTTCTAATAATATTCCATGCAGCCTCAGCAATTTGTTTGCGCTTTTCATCATGATCAACAATTTTTGGCATTATAAAAATCACTTCCTTTATTTAGCACGGTGTGTTATTATCTTTTTATAGCACGATGTGTTAAATAGATAATACCACAACATTTAAAGGAGGACTAGTTTGTTTGATCGAAACTATTGAAGCATTGATGCCTTCTTCATCATTAGACATTTCTTCAGCATTAATGATTATTTCTTTGTGTGCATTAATTGATATATTAAGTCCTGGTGTACTTACTGTAACGGCTTATTTATTATTGACACAACAGAATCAATTAACTTCTCGATTGCTTGTTTTTTTGTCTATTACGCAGTTAGGCTACTTCATAATGGGGATATTACTATACTTTGGTGGAAATTCACTATTGAAGAGGTTAGAAAAAATAACAGAGTTTGACTTTATCAATTGGTTTTATATCGTATTTGGAGTAGTTCTTGTTCTAATAAGCTTCAGTAAACCAAAAGAGACTACAAAAAAACGTTTAATTGCATTTATCCCCCAAAATACAACAATTAAAGGGATGATTATACTAGGAATCATTGTTTTCTTAATTGAATTTGTAACGGCATTGCCTTACTTTTATTCAATCTTTTTAATGAATCATCAAACAATTGAGACTACACCTTCTATCTTAATTATAATTGGATACAATCTAGTAATGGTGCTTCCTTCTCTACTACTTGTAGGGGTTAATATTATGTTTAAAAAGAGACTTCAACAATTTCTTAATAAAATCAGGTCAAAATTAAATGAAGCTCCAATCTCTTCACTCTTGGTAGCGACAGGAGTCATAGGTGCAGTTTTTTTTAATATCGGTCTTAGAGGCATATTAAATTAGAAAAAATATTAAAGAGGTGTTCATCATGAAAGAAATTATCAGTGGACTCAGCCTACTTTTTATTATTCAGGGAGTAGGAGGATTAATCAATCATTTGACTAATGGAGGAAAAAGTTGGTTTTTAGTAAATTATATTGATGCGTTTCAAGGGTTGGAAATCGTTTTGGACATTGTATTTATTGCAGTTGGTGGGATCATAGCTTTAGCCACTCGTAAAATAACATCAAGTAAAAGCGATAAGTGAACGATGCAAAAATAAAAAATACAGAGTGAGAATTTCTCGCTCTGTATTTTTTATTTTAATTGATTCTCCTCAGACTCTACCAGCCTTACTCATCCAGGTCATAGATAAAATATGATACCAAAATGACTGTTTTTCTCTTTTCCTATTAGCCCCAAATCACTATAGGTCTATTACTGTTTACGTTACCATTTCTTGTTTATCAATCTAGTCCGTTTGTTAAAGTAGAAAATTACTGAATCAACTGTTAAATCTATTTTACATACTCAAATTCCGAAAAACAATCGGATGTATAATTTATTTTTTTTTTAAAATCCTCAACAATCATTACCTCCTGTGGCTATTAGGTAGAGGAACTTTCCTCTGACTATATCGCAGGAGGTAATTCGTATGGACGAATTAGTAAAAATCAACTATGAAAATCAGCGACCAACCGTACTCGGTCGTGATTTACATGAAGCCTTGGAAGTAAAGACCGCTTATAAAGATTGGTTTCCAAGAATGTGTGAGTACGGATTTGAGGAAGGGTCAGACTTTAGCTCATTTTTGAGCGAAAGTACCGGAGGCAGACCGAGCATAGACCATCAGTTAACAATCGATATGGCAAAAGAGCTATGCATGATACAGCGTACCCCAAAAGGGAAAGAGTGCCGTCAATACTTTCTTGAAATAGAAAGACGCTGGAATTCCCCCGAGGCCATTATGGCAAGGGCTTTACAGTTTGCCAATCAGCAACTAATTCAAGTAAGGAATCAAAATAAAGTGCTTGAAGGTACGGTTGCGGTTCAGAATCAGCAAATTGCAGAAATGAAACCGAAAGTCTCTTATTACGATGTGGTTTTAAATTGTAAAGACCTCATTTCCACATCAGCAATTGCCAAAGATTACGGCAAATCCGCTATTTGGATGAACCGCTATCTCAATAAAAAGGGCATTCAGTTTAAACAAGGTGGTATCTGGCTTTTATATCAGAAGTATGCGGAAAAAGGCTACACCAGCACTAAGACACATAGCTACCTTGGCAGTAATGGGCAGCAGCATACAAAGGTCCATACATACTGGACTCAAAAAGGTAGACTCTTCATTTACGAATTGATGAAGGCGGACGGTATTTTGCCTCAGATAGAAATGGAGGGTGCGTAATGGGAATCAACAAATTTAATCATGAAGGATACCATGACCCAACTCCCCATGAAGCACTGACCAACATAATGAAAAAGGAAAAGGCAGAGAAAAAACCTGCCTTTAAGCCGCTTGTATATATCTGTTCTCCCTATTCCGGTGATGTAGAAGGAAACGTTAAAAAGGCCCGTAACTTTTGTAGATTTGCCTTGGAGAGTAATTGTATCCCAATTGCTCCCCACCTTATGTTTCCGCAGTTTATGGATGATGAAAATCCAGTGGAACGGGAGCTTGCCATATTTATGGACATCGTGCTTATGGGCAAATGCTCCGAGGTGTGGGTGCTGGGCAATACCATCTCAAACGGTATGGCGAGGGAAATTGAAGTAGCCAAGAAACGCAGACAAACGGTTAGATATTTTAGTCCGGAGCATGAGGAGGTCGAAAGTTTATGAAAATTGCAGTGGGCAATAGCCGGATGGACAGGAAATGGAAAAACAAAGATATCTCCTGGGAGGATTTTTGCTCCCGTGTAAAGACAACACAGCGGACCACAGAAACAGTACAAGAATATCGGAAACTTAAAAAAGGTCATCAAGATGATATCAAAGACGTCGGTGGCTTTGTCGGAGGGCATTTAAAAGAAGGAAGGCGAAAGAAGGGCAATGTTCTGTGTCGTTCTTTGCTTACCCTTGACATGGATTACGGTAGACCAGATATTTGGGAGCAAATCTCAATGCTTTTTGATTTCAAATGTTGCGTTTACTCCACCCATAAGCACACACCGGAAAATCCGAGACTCAGGCTTATCGTTCCCCTTGCTCGTGAGATCAGCGAAGAAGAATATGCAGCTGTTGGACGTATGGTGGCAAAAGAAATTGGTATTGATCTTTTCGATGATACGACATATGAAGCCCATCGCCTTATGTATTGGCCATCCACTTCCTCTAATGGTCAATTTGTCTATGAAGAGCAGGATGGAGCATTACTTGACCCGGATATTTATCTTGCAAAATATGAAAATTGGCGAGATACGTCAACTTGGCCCGTATCAAGCAGGCAGTCTGAAGTTATTAATCGCAGTCTGAAAGAACAAGCAGATCCTATTTTAAAGGAAGGTGTGGTAGGAACTTTCTGTCGCACCTATTCCGTTCGTGAAGCAATTGATAAATTTTTAAGTTCAGTTTATGCACCATCTGTAATGGAAGGACGCTATGACTATATTCCAGCGGACAGTAGCGCGGGTGTGATTATCTATGATGATAAATTTGCATACAGCCACCATGCTACTGATCCAGCAAGCGGCCTGCTTCTTAATGCTTTTGATCTCGTTCGTATTCATAAATTCGGCTCTTTAGATGATAGAGCTTCCACTACTACGGCTCCTGGCAGGATGCCGTCTTTTGTGGCAATGTGCGAGTTTGCTATAAAAGATGAAGCGGTAAAAGCTGAGTTCGCAAAGGAGAGACAGGCTCAGGCTGAAGAGGAGTTTAGTGATGAGGATTGGCAGACAGGTTTGGAGCTGGATAAGCAAGGTCGGATAAAAGACTCTTTAGACAACATCGTTCTGATTATTCGGCATGATGAGGAATTACAACATATCGCTTTCAATTGCCACCGTGATGGGATCGATGCCAAAGGTGGTCTGCCTTGGGAACAGATTAAGATGGGTTGGAATGATTCGGATAACGCACTTCTTAAGGTGTACTTAAGCAGCAAATACGGAGTCTATTCACCTACCAAGACCAAGGATGCTGTGTTAGCGGTAGCGTCAGAACGAGCCTACCATCCTGTTAAAGAGTATTTAGACTCCCTGCCAAAATGGGATGGTATTAGCCGAGTGGAAAATCTGCTCATTGATTATTTCGGTGCAACAGATAATTCCTATACAAAAGCAGTGATTCGCAAAACAATGGTTGCAGCGGTAGCCCGCATTTATAGACCAGGTACAAAGTTTGATAGTGTTCTAATCTTAAACGGGCCTCAAGGTATCGGTAAGTCAACCTTCTTTGCCAAGCTTGCTAGAGACTGGTTTTCAGATAGTTTGACTATTACAGATATGAAGGATAAATCCGGGGCTGAGAAACTTCAGGGATATTGGTTACTGGAACTAGGAGAGCTTGCTGGAATGCGTAAGACGGATGTGGAG
>JAEXLY010000252.1 GCA_023444765.1 Pseudomonadota bacterium
GGCGAGCGGCGCGGACGATGCCGCCAGGCCGGTCACCGGCTCGGCCGCGGGCTTGTCGGCGGGCGCCGGCGGCACGTCCCCGGCGGGGGCCGCGGGCGCCGGGGACGGCGTCAGCTTCACCAGGGTGCCGTCGGCGCGGAGGACATGGGCGAACTGCCCGATCGACACCAGTTCGCCCCATCCCGGCACGATCGCGCCGTCGTGGTAGACGTTGCCGTCCGCATCGACGATGTGGGGGGTCTCCCCACGCACGATCGACACGATGTGCGCCTTGCCCTCGTCCGCCGCCGGAGCTGCGTCGGCCACCGCCTCCGCCGGCTGCCTGAGGTTGACCGGCTCGACCCTGTTCACGCCGGTTTCGATCATCGCGCGCGAGGTCAGGAACGCGCGCAGCGCCGCCTCGTCCTCGCCGAGGTCGCCGGTGACGCGCACGTTGTTGTCGCCGAGGTACTCGGCGCGCACGGCATAGCCACCGGTGCGCATCACCTCGGCCACGTCGACGGCGAGGTCGTGGCCGCTGCGCAGTGCGACGCTGGCCTCGAGCCCTTCGCCGGCGAGCCGCTCCTCGAGACGACCGCGCGTGGCGGCGTCGTCGACGGTTCCGGACAGTACGGCCCGCCCGTCGACGTCGCGACGGATGTCCACCTCGCTCACCTCGAACTCGCGCGCCAGTTCGCGCAGTCGCTGCTCGACATCCACCGGCGGCTGCGGCGCCGGCATCAGCGCCGCGACGATGGCCAGCGCCGCCAATGCCAGCACCGCGATGCCGGCGATCATCGGCATGCGGCTGGCGAACGCGGGTCGCGCCTGCACCAGAGGCATCTCGCCGCCCGGCCCGGGCGCCAGGCCCAGCCACTCGACCGCGTCGCTGCGACCGAAGGCGATCGCGGCCTGGCCCAGCGTGATGCGCTGCACCTGGGCGACCTCGACCGGATCGCCCGGATGCAGGGTGCCGCCCGGCAGCTGGAGCGGCGCATCGAGCGCACGCAGGTGGAAACGTCCGTCGACGACGTTCAGCAGCGCGTGGTGCGCGGCGACACCGGCGTCGGCGAGGACCACGTCGCAGTCGTCGCCGCTGCCGATGAGCACCATCTCGCGCCGCGCGAGCGGCCGGGACGCACCGGCGTGCAGTCCGGACACGATGCGGAGCACCGCACTGTCATGATCGTTGTCGTTTGATGCGGCTGGATCGATCGTGGGGGAAGACATCTGTTCTGGCTCCTGTGGGCGGGGGATCCCACGGGACGTTCATGGAACGGGACATCGTCGGACGGGGCTCAGGCATTGATCTGCCCCGCCTGCACGATGCGGAGGTCCGGCGCGAGTTCCTGGTAGGACAGCACCGGCAGTTCGAAGAAATCCACCTCGAGCAGCTTGCGCAGGTGACGGCGTACGTCGAGCGAACACAGCAGCACCGGACGCACGCCCGGCGCCTGCCGCGCCAGGTGCGCGCGGACCTCGTTGCCCAGGCGCGCGGCCAGCTCGGGCGAGATGGCCAGCTGGCTGGCGCCACCGGCCACCCGCACCGACTGGCGCAGCTTGTCCTCGAGCTCGGGATGGATCAGCAGCACGTGCAGGTTGCGGTCCGCATCCGACCAGCGCTCTGCGATTTCGCGCTTGAGTGCGACGCGCACGTACTCGGTCAGCAGCACCACGTCCTTCTCGCGGCTGCCGACGTCGGTGATCGCCTCGAACGCGTCGCGCAGGTTGCGGATCGGAACGCCCTCCTCGGCCAGCCTGCGCAGCACGTCGGCCACGCGCTGCGGCGCGACCACGCGCAGCATCTCCTTGACCAGATCGGCATAGTCGCGCTGCATCTTGCCGAACAGGTTGGAGGTTTCCTGGATGCCGAGAAAACTGCCCAACCGCCGGCGCAATGCCGCGTCCAGGTGCAGGGTCAGCACATCCAGCGGCGCCAGCGCGCCTTCGGCAGCCGCACCCTCGCTCCAGCGTCCGTGCAGCGCGGGGAAGAAGCCCTGCAGCGGCTCGGCCCCCGCGGCCTGCGCGACGAAGCCACCGCTGCGCGGCAGGCGGCCGGAGGCGACGCGGGCGCCGTGCGCGCTGAGCCGGTACTCACCCTCGCCGAGCGCGGTCGAGACCCGCACCACCGGGACCGGCACCGGCACGCCGAACTCGTCGCGCACGCGGCGCGCGGCCTCCGAGGCGCGTGCCCGCGGTGGCTCCTGGCCCAGCGCGCCGGCCAGCGACGGCGACAGCTCCAGCAGCAGCGGCGGCGGCGGGGCGAACTCGTCGGTCTCCTCCGGCTTGAGTGCCGCGCTGATCTCCTCGTCGCTGATCCGGAACATGCGCCGCAGGCTCTCGAACTCGTAGCGGTAGCGCCAGGCGCTGTAGCCGAGCAGCGCCAGTCCCAGCACCAGGAACACCGGCCAGGGGAAGCCGGGGACCAGGGTCATCAGCAGCGCCAGCAGTCCGGTGATCAGCGCCACCCGCGGCTGTGCGCCCACCTGGCGGCCGATCGCATCGCCCAGGTGGCGGTCGTCGATCTCGCCGGTGGTACGCGTCACCACCAGGCCCGCGGCCATGGTGGCCAGGATGGCGGGGATCTGCGAGACCAGGCCGTCGCCGATGGTGAGGATGCTGTAGGTATGCGTGGCCTGCGCCAGCGACATGTCCCGCTGCAGCACGCCGATCGCCAGGCCGCCGAGCAGGTTGACCAGGATGATGACGATGCCGCAGATGGCATCGCCCTTGACGAACTTCATCGCGCCATCGAGCGAGCCGTGCAGCTGGCTCTCGGTCTCGAGCAGGCGCCGCTTGCGCCGGGCCTCGTCCTTGTCTATCAGGCCAGCGCGCAGGTCCGAGTCGATCGACAGCTGCTTGCCCGGCATCGCATCCAGGGTGAAGCGCGCGGCCACCTCGGCCACGCGCTCGGAGCCCTTGGCGATGACGATGAACTGCACCACGGTGATGATCAGGAACACCACCAGGCCGACCACCAGGTTGTTGCCCGCCACCAGGGTGCCGAAGGTCTCGACGATATGGCCGCCGTCGGCGTGCAGCAGGATGGACTTGGTGATCGCGATCGAGATCGCGAGCCGGAACAGCGTGGTCAGCAGCAGCACGCTGGGGAAGCTGGAGAACGCCACGGGGTTAGGGATGTAGATGCCCAGCAGCAGCAGCCCGAAGCCGATCGAGATGTTGACCGCGACGAGCGCGTCGATGATCACCAGCGGCAGCGGCAGGATCATCACGCTGATGATCAGGACCGCGCCGAACGCCAGGATCACGTCGCTGTAGCCCACGCCCTTGCGCGGCGCTGCGCCATCGGGGGCGGCCAACAGGGCATTCAGCCAACTGCGTACGCTTGTGGTCATCCATGGCCCTCGGGGGAAGGGGCGTGGTCGATGCGCAACACTGCCGCCATGTCCGCTTCCTTCGCACCGGGGGATGCGCAGTGGGGCGGACGCGTCGGCTGAGCCTGGCACGCACATGCGCGCCGCATCGCCGGTGCTACATATATCGCCGCGATGTTATACGCGAGTCAACGGGATGTTGCAGTTGATTCCATGCTCAGGAATGTGACATCGGACACGCCATGCATCACGATCGTTTAACCCGGTACCGTTGTAATAGTGACGGCGGTGCAGACTGGGGTGGCAGGGAGTCGTCTGCGGTGGGCCCAAGGTCTTCGGTGTCCAGGCTGGAGATCAGGGTGACGGCGCCAGCACTGACGCCGACCGCGAACGCACGGCCTGCGCGCGAGCGCAGCACGACGATGCGTTCGCGCGGCCCGACCGGAAGCACCTGGACAACGGACAGCGGGGTTTCGGGCCCCGTGAGGCCGAAACGCTTCCGCAGGACCCGCAGCAGGACGAGCAGGCAGACGATGATGAAGGCCAGCGGCAGCAGGATCGCCAGCAGTTCCCAGATGTACGGGGTGTCCCCCGGAGGCGCGGCGCTGGCGGTTGCCACGACGGGGCCTGCCCAGGCCAACACCAGACACGGAAGCAGGGACGGGACGCGGCGCGAGGTGGGGAGCATCGGGAGTGTTCCGTTGGAGCGATCGGCCCACAGCCGATCCGCATGGTGCGCATACCCTAGCAGGCGCGCCGCGGCTGTCGCCTGGCGCGCCCGGCTGCCGGACGCGACTGCGTGAGTCCCGCGCCTGTGGCCCGTCGCGCCGCCGCCGACGCGGCCTCGACCACCCTCGGCACCATCCTCGACGCAGTGCCCTTCGCCTGCGCGGCATTCTCCCGCGCGAACGGCGCCCTGGTCGCGGGCAACCGCGGGTTCGCCGACGCGTTCTCCGCGCTGCCAGGGCATCGCGACCGGGCATCGCTGCTGTCCGCACTGGGCGCATCCGGCCCGGGCGACGGCGCCGAGGTGCGTGCGCCGCACAGCGGGCACTGGTACGCGCTGCACTGGCGCCGGCTGGCACTGCGCAAGGGCGATGTCGACCTGCTGACCGCGGTCGACATCAGCGAACGCCTGCAGGCGCTGGACACGCACAAGCACCAGCAGGAGAAACTGCTGTTCACCTCGCGCCTGATGTCGGTCGGCGAGATGGCCGCCACGCTCGCGCACGAGCTCAACCAGCCGCTGGCGGCGATCGTGAACTATCTCAACGGCAGCCTGCGCCTGGTCGGCCAGGCCGGCGGTCCGGCGCAGGTGGAACGCGCCCTGCTCGCCGCGCGCACCCAGGCCGAGCACGCCAGCGCCGTGATCGCGCGCGTGCGCGAGTTCGTGCGTGCGCGCGAGCCGCGGCGCGACGCGCCCGAGGTCGGGGCGATCGCCGGCACCGTGCTCGAGTTGTTGCGCCTGGAAGCCGAGCGCCAGCAGCTGTGCATCGACCTGGCACTGGCACCGGACCTGCCTGCCGTCTTCGCCGACCGGGTGATGATCGAGCAGGTGCTGCTCAATCTCGTGAAGAACGCGATCGAGGCGATGCGCGCGGTGCCGGCCGGGCAGCGCGGTCTGCGCATCGAGGGCCGCGTGAACCTCGACGAGGAGGTCGAGGTCCGGGTGCTCGACCGCGGCAACGGCCTGAGTCCTGCCGAAAGCGAACAGCTGTTCTCGCCGTTCTTCACCACCAAGTCCGATGGCCTGGGCATCGGCCTGGCCATCTGCCGTTCGATCATCGAATACCATGAGGGGCGTCTGTTCTTCGAGGCACGCCCGGGTGGCGGCAGCGTGTTCGCGTTCACGCTGCCGCGGGCGGAAGGGAGGATCTAGGGAATGGCATCCGCGCGCGTATACCTGGTGGACGACAACGACGGCTTCCGCGATTCGACCGCCTGGTTGCTGGAAACCGCCGGTTTCGAGCCGCGCCCGCATCCTTCCGGCGCGTCCTTCCTCGCCGCCTACGAGACCGAGCGCCATGGTGCGACGGAGGAATGCCTGGTTTCGGACATCCGCATGCCGCAGATGAGCGGACTGCAACTGCAGGACGAACTGCTGCGGCGCGGGATCCGGTTGCCGCTGGTGTTCGTCACCGCGCACGGCGACGTACCGCTGGCGGTGGAGGCCATGCGCAAGGGCGCGGCCAACTTCCTCGAGAAGCCTTTCACCGAGGAAGCGCTGACCCATGCCATCCATGCCGCGTTCGCCAGCCGTCGCGAGCAGGCGCCGCTGCACAATCCGGCGCTCGGCAGGCTCAGCCCGCGCGAGCGGCAGGTGCTCGACCTGGTCGTGGCGAGCAAACCCAACAAGATCATCGCCGACATTCTCGGCATCAGCATCAAGACCGTGGAGCTGCACCGCGCGAACATGATGTCCAAACTCGGCGTGCGTTCCCTGCCCGAACTGATGAAGGTGGCACTTGGCCATGGCTGACCGCGCGACGACGAACCAGGGCAAGGCTGCACGG
>JAEXLY010000002.1 GCA_023444765.1 Pseudomonadota bacterium
GGGTAGTAGTAGGACGGCCAGGGGGCATAGCCGTACCAGGGCGAGCCATACCAGCCGCCATAGCCGTAGTAGCGCCGGTAGGGCGCGTAGCGGCCGTAGCCGATGCTGCCATACCAGCCGCTGTCGCCGTAGCCCAGCGAGCTGTAGGGGGCGCCGTAGTAATAGGCGGGCGCGCCGTGGTAGTAATCGCCCCCGCCGCTGCCGCGATAGTAGTAGTCGCTCGCGCAGCCCGACAGCGCCGCTGCGGCGACCAGCGGGATCAACAGCTTGCGGATCATGGCGAACCCCCGTTCCTGCGAATCCGCAGCATCGGCCCGGCGCTTTGAATCCGTGCTTAATCCTGCCGGGATGTCGTTGTGTTTGCTGAACGCGTGCGACGGCGATCGGATAGTCTTGCGGCGATGCCTGCCGCGATGCCGCTGCCGCAATTGAACGATGTGCTGGATGCCGCCGCGCGCATCGCGCCCCATGCCCGGGTGACGCCCGTAGTGCACTCGGCCGCGCTCGACGAACGCGCCGGCTGCCGGCTGCTGTTCAAGGCCGAGAGCGTGCAGCGCGGTGGCGCCTTCAAGTTCCGCGGCGCCTGCAACGCGGTGTTCGCGCTCACGCCGGCACAGGCCTGCCGCGGCGTGGTCACCCATTCCTCGGGCAATCATGGCGGCGCGCTTGCACTGGCCGCGCGGCTGCGCGGGATCCCGTGCCACGTGGTGGTGCCCGACGGCGCGGTGCCGACCAAGCTCGCGCGCATCGCCAGCCTCGGCGCGGTGCTGCACCGCTGCGAAGCCACGATCGAGGCGCGCGAGGCGATGTGCGCACGGGTCCAGGCGACCACCGATGCGGTCCTCGTGCATCCCTATGCGGACGCGGCGGTGATCGCGGGCCAGGGCACCGCGGTACTCGAGCTGCTGGGGCGGGCGCCTGACCTGGACGTGGTCGTGGTGCCCGTCGGCGGTGGTGGACTGGCCAGCGGGACGGCGATCGCGCTGGCGGGCACGGCGCCGGAGGTCGAACTGGTGCTGGCCGAACCGGCCGGCGCGGCCGACACGCTGCAGTCGCTGCGACGCGGGCAGCGCTGCACCGACCTCGTGCCCGACACGCTCTGCGACGGACTGCGCGCGGTGGTGGGCGAACCCAACTTCCGCATCCTGCAGGCCCATGGGGTCGAGGTGCTGGCGGTGGAGGATGCCGACACCGTCGCGGCCATGCGCTGCCTGCTGGACGAGCTCAAGCTGCTGGTCGAACCGTCGTCGGCGATCGCGCTGGCCGCGGTGCTGGCCAACCCTGCGCGCTTCGCCGGGCGTCGCGTGGGCGTCGTGCTGACCGGTGGCAACGCCGACCCCGGGCGCCTGCCGTGGGCGGCGTGAGGGGCCAGCGCAAGCCGCGCCGCCGGTGGCGCCTGCTGGCACGGCTGCTGATGCTGGGCATCCTGTGGCTGGGCGGCGTGGCCGGCTGGATCCACTGGGTGGGCGAGCGCGACCAGGCGGCCCCTGCCGACGCGATCATCGTGCTGGGCGCGGCCGCCTACGACGCCGTGCCCTCGCCCGTGTTCAGGGCGCGCATCGAGCACGGTCTCCACCTGTTCGGCGAGGGGCTCGCGGCAAGGTTGATCTTCACCGGCGGCTACGGCGGCGGCGGCGCGCGTTTCGCCGAATCGCAGGTCGCGCGCCGCTACGCGATGCGGACCGGCGTCCCCGAAGAGGCGATCCTGATCGAAGCGGTGTCCCAGACCACCTACCAGAACCTGTTCGAGGCGCGCCGGCTGATGCAGGAGAACGGCCTGCACCGCGCGATCGTGGTCAGCGATCCGCTGCACATGGCCCGGGCGCTGCGCCTGTGCCGGCACCTGGGGATCGATGCGGTCGGGTCGCCGACGCCGAGCACGCGCTTCCGCTCCTTCCGCACCCGCTGGGAGTTCCTCGCGCGCGAGGTCTATTTCTTCCACCGCGACCTGTTCGTCAAGCCGCGCTGAGGCGCCGCGCTATGATCGTCCGGCGCGGATCGGCGCGCGCCAACGCCCCACAGCGATGCGCATCGACGGCAACCGCCTGCACGACCGCAGCACCGAGCTGGTGCTGGCCTACTACGCCGCGTTCAACCGCGGCGACCGCGAGGCGATGCTGGCCCTGTTGGCCGACGACGTTGCGCACGACCTCAACCAGGGCCTGCGCGAAACCGGACGCGGGGCCTTCGCCGCCTTCATGGCGCGCATGGACCGCTGCTACCGCGAGCAGCTGCGCGACATCGTGGTGATGGCCACCGCCGACGGTGCGCGCGCCGCCGCCGAATATGTGGTGCATGGCGAGTACCTGGCCGACGACGAAGGCCTGCCGCCTGCCCGCGGCCAGCGCTACGTCCTGCCGGGCGGCGCCTTCTTCGATATCCGCGATGGCCGCATCGCGCGCGTGAGCAACTACTACAACCTGACCGAATGGCTGGCGCAGGTCCGCTGAAGCCAGCGCCGCACACACGGGAGCACGGCATGCACGATCCGACGCCAGGCTGGCGGGCACTGCTGGCGGTGGCCTTGCTGGGCATGCTTGCCAGCGTTCCGGCCTGCGCGTCCGGCCAGGGGACTCGCCGGCTGGCAGCCGAGGTCGCCGCGACCGGCCACAGCCTGGTCTGGTCGGACGAGTTCGAGACCATCGACCCGGCCAGCTGGAGTTTCGAGACCGGCGGCCACGGCTGGGGCAACCAGGAACTGCAGTACTACACCGACGGCGGCAACGCCTCGGTGCAGTACGACCTGATGGCGGGCAGCCGGGTGCTGGTGATCGAGGCGCGGCGCGGGGGGGGGGGCGGCGCCAGCGGCAGGCTGCCCTCGCGCCGCCGCCGCGCGACCTGCTGGTACACGCGCACCCAGTCCACGTACATCCGCTGCGGAAACTGGCTGCCCGCGTCGGGACTGCCGGGCCAGCTGCCGCCGACCGCGATGTTGAGCAACAGGAAGAAGGGCTGGTCGAACACCCAGGGGCCGCGCGCCTCCACCTGCGCGCGGGTCACCGCGTGGAACTGCCGGCCGTCCACGAACCAGCGCACGCCCTGCGCATCCCATTCCACGGCATAGACATGGTAGGCCGCGTCGACCCGCTGGCCCAGGTCGTGGGTACCGGCGAACGGCGTATTGCCCGAGTAGCCGGGCCCGTGCAGCGCGCCGTGGGTGAGCGTGGGCTCGAAGCCGACGTGCTCCATGATGTCGATCTCGCCGCTGTGCGGCCAGCCGACGGTGCCGAAGTTGCCGCCCAGCATCCAGAACGCCGGCCAGATGCCCTGCGTCTGCGGCAGGCGCATGCGCGCCTCGATGCGTCCGTGGCGGAACTCGCGCCTGCCGCGCGTGACTATGCGGCTGGAGCTGTACTGGCAGGCGCCGTACCAGCACTGCGCGCCGGCCGGCGG
>JAEXLY010000009.1 GCA_023444765.1 Pseudomonadota bacterium
CCCACTTCCGTATGAAGCCATCCCATCCGCCGGGACGGCTCTGCCGCCTGCGGCATTGATCCCGGCCGGACCTTTTTCTCCTCCCGGGAGGGACCCATCATGAAGCCGAATCTCACCCTGGCCGCCGCTCTGTCGCTGGCCCTGGTCGCCTGCACGAACGACGATGCCAGCCGCGACGGTGTCGATACGACCGTCGCAGCAACCCAGCCTGCCCAGACTGGGACCGCCCCCGCCCCCGCGACGACAGGCGACGAAAATGCCGCGCGGGGCGCCGGGCTGGCGGCCGGCGACAGGAACGCATTGCTGGCGGTCCAGGAAGTCGACCGGCACGAAGTGGCCGCCGCGGAAGACGCGCTCGCCAAGAATGTCCAGGGCGAGGTGCGGGCGTACGCGGAGACCCTGCGCGACGAACACGGACGCAACCTGGAGACGACGCGGCGTCTTCTCGGCGGCGTCGCGGGCGAAACGCCGGGGGGGCAGCACTACGCGGAGAACAGGCCCAACCGTGACATCGCTCTCGACGGCGGCGGCACGCCAGGCACCGATGCACGGGAAGTCATGGACGGCGCCCCGGGAACAGATGGCACCCAGGCGGTCCCGCCCGAAATCGCGGCGATGCGGGACAGGCACGACGCCGAGCGTCAGCGCCTGGCCGCGCTGGAAGGCGACGGTTTCCGCCGCGAATGGCTCGCGGCCATGGTCAAGGGCCACGAAGAGGCGCTGGCCAAGCTGGACAACGAGTTGATTCCGGGCGCCAGCGACCCGGCTGTCACGGCGCATCTCCAGACGACGCGGGCGGCGATCTCCCGCCACCTCGACACCGCCCGCTCCCTTCACGACACGCGCTGACCGGAGCCCGGGCGGCGCGGTGAAGCCGCGCCGCCTTGTCGAGCGGGGAAAATCAGTACGGCCCGCGGCACCGGGGGCGCCGGGTTCGGCCCGCGACCCGGGCGACGTGGGCCCCGTGTGCGTTGCGCGACTACTACTACTACTGCCGCGGTTCGGCCACGGGCTGGGCAGCTTCGCCGTCTGATCCGGCGGGCTGGGCGGCTTCGCCGTCTGTTCCGGCGAGCTTCCAGTGGCCCCAGTCGTCCTGCACATCGTGACCGGAAGTGGTGCGCGCGCCGCGATCGCCGGCATACCGGTAGAGCGGCTTGCCGTGGTATGTGAGGTGGTGTGCGCCGGCAGGCGTCTGGAGGGTACCCACGGCAATCTGCTGCAGTCCGGGACCGGCGACCGGCGGCTCGCCGCTGGCGAGCATGACGGGCGGCCACACCTGCCGGCATGCGTCGTCGCACCGGCTGCCGTCCGTATCGCCCTCCAGGTAGTAGAGCGCAGCACCGCTGGCATCGGCGAGGTATCCCGGATCGCCGCCTTCGCGGTGCAGGGTGGCGGCGGTGCCGGGGGCGGCATCGATCCTCGACGGATCGACGTCCGGCGACGCGGCCCCGGTTTCGATGGGGGCCCGGGATGCCTCGCCGCCCGTCGCGCTTCCATCGGGCGGCGCGACATCCTGCCCGCAGGCGACGAGCAGGCCCAGCGCAAGGGCCGACAGGGGTGTCTTGAGCTTCATGCGCGCTCTCCTGGAAAGGGTCGAAGATGTTGCGCCGGCAGCCGTGACCGCATGATCAAGGCGGCGACAGCGCGCCGGGCTGCGGCACGCGTCGAAAGTTCGTTCCGGTCGATACCGGGCGCGCGGTCGGCGTACAGGTGCCGACCTGCCGGCATTCCCGGGAGCACACCACGTCCTGCATGCAAGGAGTCCTGCTGGTTCGGCTGATGTGATCCTGCCAGGCGCCCGCGCCCGTGCAGGAGGAAGCCGGTCGCGAACCGCCGCCGCGGGCGGACGCAGCCGGGCAGGCGCGCGTGGAAATGCGTCGCGAGGTCGAGGAAGCAGTCGACGCGATCGGCGCCTGCACGGCGATCCAGCGCGAGGAGGCGATGCGCCGCTCACGGCTCGCGCTTGACCGCATGGACACGAGGATCGATGCCCTGCGCGCCGGCCGGGCGGCCGTGGCCGGGCAGCTCGGCACGGAGGCACGCAAGATGCGCGAGCAGGAGGCCGCCCGGATACGGATGCGTCGGGATACGGCCCGGGAACGGCTGCGTGCGATCCAGGCCAGCGGCGAGGCGGCCTGGGACACGGCGCGAGGACTTCCTGCGGGCGTATCGCGAACTGGCCGATACCCTGGACAAGGCATTCCAACGACGCATCGGCAGCCAGGCTCCCGCGCACGCCGGCGAGCAGCCCGCGCCGGTGGAGTAACCGCTTCCCCGGCAGGATCCGATGGAATCCGACCCCGACGTGCCCTTCCGCTCCTCTCCGCAACGGCAACCGTGGACGCGGCCGCTCACCGCGCCGGCGTTTGCAGCGTGACCCGGGCCGCCGACACGAAGCCGGCCAGTGCATCGCGGTGGCGCGAGGGTTCCAGGTGCTGCGCATCGATCGCCAGCACGGCAACCGGCGCGCGTCCGCACAAGCGGGCCAGATCCATGAACGCACCGTCGTGGCCGCTGCCGCCTTCCGTGCAGAAGAAGGCGACGCGCGCCGCCCGCGACCCCTGGGAGGACGTATAGGTGCGTACCGGGGAGGCGATGCGGCCCGCCCATACCGGCCCGCCGAGGAACAGCAGATCGTAGCGCGCAGGATCCATCAGGATCGGATCGATGGGCGGCTGGCGGCGCGCGACCGCGTCCAGCATGGCGCCCAGCGTGCCCACCACGCCCTCGCGGTTGCGCGGTTCCCGGATCCGCTCCACGTCGGCGTCGCCGGCGAGCGCTTCCCGGATTTCCACGGCGAGGCCGTGGGTGTTGCCGCCCATCGAGTAGTACGCGATCAGGATCCTGGGGGTCATTGTCGCCGCACGCAGTGCCGCGGGCTCAGGGCCGTGCTTCCATCTCGTGGATCTGTTCGCGCGTGAGCGCGCTGGACAGATCGCGCAGGTGCAGCCCCAGCGCGCCGTAGATGTCGTCGGCGCTGACGATGCCCACCAGCCTGCCGGTCGCACGGCTGGTCACCGGCAGGCGGCGGACGCCGCGTCTGCGCATGGTGGCGATGGCATCGAACAGATCGTCCTCGTCGGTACAGCTCGCCAGCGGGGTGGTCATGGTAACGCCGACGGTCACGGTGTCCGGCGCGACGCCGAGCGGGACGATCGCCACGACGATGTCGCGGTCGGTCAGCATGCCCACCGGCACGCGCTCGCCGTCGGACTTGGCGACCGCCACCAGCGAGCCGACGTGGCGTTGGCGCATGAGTTCGGCCGCGTCGCGCACGGATTCCCCGGTGTCGATGTGGATCGCATTGCGGGTGCAGATGTCGGCGATGCGCATGGCGGGCTCCCGGTCCTCAAGCCGGCACGATGCCGGATCGCCGCATCCCGGGATTGACCGGGATCAACAAATCGCGGTGCACCGGTTCGTCAAGGGTGAAGAGCCTGCGGATGCGCGATGTCGCCGCAGGTTTGACCACGGTCAACACGCCGCCGGGAGGAATGGCGGCCTACTGCGGGCACCACCGTCGCGGAGGCCGGCCATGCTGAAGGACCTGTTGATTCCGATCACCTCGACGGCGGGCGACGAGGACGCGCTCGCGGCGGGCATTGCCCTGGCCGATGCGCTGTCGGCCCGGCTCACGGTGCTGGCAATGGCCCACCTGCCGCTGCCGCTGGCCGACCCCTGGGGACTGGCGCCGAACGTGGCGCTCAACGAGGCCTACCAGCGGCTGCGGGCGCAGGGCGAGGTCAACGTCGCACGGCTGAAGGCGAGACTGGATTCGGCGGAGGTGTCCAGCGACGTGCAGCTGGTGGACGCGCTGGTCAGGCCCCCGGAACGGGTCGCGGCGCACCGCGCGCACCACCGATCTGTGCATCGTCCCGGGGGTGACGTCGCCGGCGGGAACCCGCACGGTCCGGACCTGCGCAGGTACGCCCCTCGCTGCGCGAAGCGCTTCCACTACTTCGGCATCGTCGACCTGCCCGAAGTCGCGGTAGTACAGCCCGATGGCGTGGAACGGCGCGGGCGTGGCGAGACAGACCACCTCGTCGGCGAACCGTCGCGCCGCCGCGAGGCTGGCGGTCGCAGCCACCGGAACCGCGCATACCAGTCGCGCGGGGCGCGCGGCGCGCAGGCAGCGCAGCGCCGCGAGCATGGTGGCGCCGGTGGCCAGCCCGTCGTCGACCACGATCACGGTGCGGCCGGCCACCGGGCTCGCCATGCGTCCCGCGCCGTAGCGCTGGCGTCGTTCGCGGCTCAGTTCCAGTTGCCGGCTTGCCTCGCGCTCGACATAGCGACTGTCGGCGCCGGCCACGTCGAGGTCCTCGCCCAGCGTGACGACGCCCGCCTCGTCCACGGCACCGATGGCGAATTCCGGATTCGAAGGCGCGCCGAGCTTGCGCACCAGCACCACGTCCAGGTCGCCGTCGAGCGCCTCGGCGACCACGCGTCCGATCGGCACGCCGCCGCGGGGGATCGCCATCACCAGGGGATCGCAGCCGCGGTAACGCGCCAGGGCCGCGGCCAGCCGCTGCGCCGCATCCTGCCGATCGCGGAACGGAAGCTTCATCGCGCATGCGCCCGGCTGGAGGTTGCACCACGCTATGCCAGCGGCGCCGGGAGGCTTTGACCTGCGTCAACAGCCGTCCGGATGCTCGAGGTGCGGGTGGTGGAACGGAGACCGGCCGGCAGACGGGCGCGTGCCGCCGGACGTTGCGCCGTCCAGGCGACAGCGCATGGACGCCGCAGGCGGCGAAACCGGCCCTGAAAAGCAAGAAACCCCCGATTTCTCGAGGGTTTTCTGCCTTGGTGCCCAGGAGAGGACTCGAACCTCCACGGTTTTACCCGCTAGTACCTGAAACTAGTGCGTCTACCAATTCCGCCACCTGGGCAGGTGGCCGCGTATGTTGCGGCGCGGCGCGGCTAATGTCAACGGTCTTCTGCACCGGAACCCGACGGCGTCGCGTGTACCATGCCGCCGATGGCGAAAACTCCAAGCAAGCGCGGCGCTGGTCGCGGAAAAGGACGGGGCGAGGGTCCCGCGTCGGGCCAGGGCCCGCAACGCAAGCGTGCCGGCCGCGGCAACCAGCCCGGCTGGCTGCCGCCGGCGCCGCCGGCGCCACGGGCGGGCGGGACCAAGGCCGAACGCCGTTCGCACCGGTTCGTCGATCCGCACGCAGGGCGCGAGGCCGAGCGCTATGCCGAACCGATCGCCAGCCGCGAGGCCATCCTCCAGGTGCTGGGCGAAGCCGATGGCCCGCTGACGATGGAGATGCTGGCCGAGCGGCTGGACCTCACGGCGCCCGACCGCGCCGCGGCGCTGGGCAAGCGTCTGGGCGCCATGGTCCGCGACGGCCAGTTGCTCCAGAACCGCCGCGGCGGCTACGTGCCGGCCGGCCCGCTGGACCTGATCGCCGGTACCGTCATCGCCAACCCCGATGGGTTCGGTTTCCTGCGCCCGGACAAGGGCGTGGGCGACGACCTGTTCCTGCCCCCGTTCGAGATGCGCAAGGTCATGCACGGCGACCGTGCCATGGCCAGTGTCACCGGCATGGATCGCCGCGGGCGCCGCGAGGGCGTCATCGTCGAGGTGCTCGAACGGCGGCTCAATCGTCTGATAGGACGCTTCACCATCGAATCGGGCATCAGCTTCGTGGTGCCGGACGACCGCCGCATCCAGCGCAACGTGCAGGTTCCCTCGGATGCACGGTTGGGCGCGGAGCATGGGCAACTGGTGGTCTGCGAGATCACCACCCCCGCCGACGAGCGGCGCCCGCCCATCGGCAAGGTGCTCGCTGTGCTGGGCGATGCGCTGACACCGTCGCTGGTGGTGGAGGCGGCGATCCACGGCCACGAACTGCCGCACGAGTTTCCGGCCACGGTCCTGGCCGAGGCCGCCGCGGTGCCGCTGGAGGTGGATGCCCACACCGCGGCCGGTCGCCTGGACCTGCGCCAGCTTCCGCTGGTGACCATCGACGGCGAGGACGCGAAGGACTTCGACGATGCCGTCTACTGCGAGCCCAACGCCCGCGGTTTCCGCCTGATCGTCGCGATCGCGGACGTATCGAGCTACGTGCGCCCCGGGCGGCCGCTGGACGACGAAGCGCAGCTTCGCGCCACCAGCGTGTACTTCCCCGGCTTCGTCGTGCCGATGCTGCCCGAGACGCTGTCCAACGGCATCTGCTCGCTCAACCCGCAGGTCGACCGCCTTTGCTTCGTCTGCGACATGCAGGTCGACCGCGACGGCGAGGTGGTGCAATCCGAGTTCCACGAGGCGGTGATGCGCTCCCACGCGCGCCTGACCTACACCCAGGTGTGGAGGGCGGTGGGCGAGGGCGACCTCGACGCGCGCGAGCAGATCGGTTCGCTGCTGCCCCACGTCGACCGGCTGCACCAGCTGTACAAGGTGCTGGCCAAGGCGCGCGCCAGGCGCGGCGCGATCGAGTTCGAAAGCTCCGAAGTGCGCTTCGTTCTCGACAATCGCGGCGAGGTGGTCCAGGCCGGGATGCTCCAGCGCAACGACGCGCACAAGCTGATCGAGGAATGCATGATCGCGGCCAACGTGGAGGCCGCGAAGTTCCTGCTGCAGGCGGAGATGCCGGCGCCCTACCGCATCCACGACAAGCCGCCGGAGTCCAAGTACGCCGACCTGCTCGAGTTCCTCAAGGAGTTCGCGCTGCGCATGCCGGCCTGGGGCAGGCTGCATCCCAAGGATTTCGCCAGCCTGCTGAAGAAGGTGCGTGACCGACCCGACGCCACCCTGCTCGAGTCGGTGATCCTGCGCAGCCAGAGCCAGGCGGTGTACTCGCCCGACAACATCGGCCATTTCGGCCTGGCCCTGCAGGCGTATGCGCACTTCACCTCGCCGATCCGGCGCTATCCCGACCTGCTGGTGCACCGCGCGATCAAGCACGTGCTGAGGCGCGGCCGCCGCGAGGCCTTCCACAGCCCGAGCGAGATGGCGTCTCTGGCGCTGCAGTGCTCCGAACGCGAGCGTCGCGCCGACGAGGCCGAGCGCGAGGTGGACGAGCGTTACCGTGCGGCCTGGATGGAGCAGCACGTTGGCGGCGAGTTCGACGGCACGATCAGCGGCGTGACCAGTTTCGGACTGTTCGTGGAACTCGACCAGTCCAAGGTCAACGGCCTGGTGCACGTCACCCAGCTGCCCAACGACTTCTATCACTTCGACCCGGTGCGCAAGACACTGACCGGAGAGCGCATGGGACGCGAGTTCCGGCTGGGCGACCGGGTGAGCATCATTGTGCTCAAGGCCAGCCTGGAGGAGCGCAAGATCGACTTCCGCCTGGCGGGAGAACGCAACGCCAAGGCGCCGCCGACGCGCGGCCAGCCCGCGAAGCGGAAGAAGCAGAAGTACTAGAACGGTGATCCGTGATTCGTGATTGGTGATTCGAAAGCCAACGCGAAGCGGATTCCCGTTCTTTCCAGCCACCAGTCACGAATCACCAGTCACGTCGCATGTCAAAGCAGAACCAGTGGATCGTCGGCATCAATGCGGTGGCCTCGGCCGTCGAACACGACGCCGAGCACGTGCGCGAGGTGCTGGTCGAGGCCGGCGCGAAGAACCCGCGCCTGGCCGAGATCGAATCGGCCGCGCGCCGCCGCGATATCGATGTGCGCCGGGTCGCGCAGCAGGCGCTGGACGGCGTCGCGGGCGGCGTGCGCCACCAGGGCGTCGCCGCGCGCTACGCGGCCGCGAAGACCTGGGACGAGCACGACCTGTCCGAACTGGTCGAACAGGCCGGTGGCCGCGCGCTGCTGCTGGTGCTCGACGGCGTGCAGGATCCGCACAACCTCGGCGCCTGTCTGCGCAGCGCCGCGGCGGCGGGGGTGACCGCGGTGGTGATCCCCAAGGACAAGGCGGTGCAGGTCAACGCCACGGTGCGCAAGACCTCCGCGGGCGCTGCCGACAGCATCCCGGTCGTGCGCGTCACCAACCTGTCGCGCACGCTGGCCGAGCTGCAGAAACTCGGTGTCTGGATCTACGGGCTGGTCGGGGACGCGCAGGCCTCGCTGTATGCGCTCGACCTGACCGGCAACGTGGCGCTGGTGCTGGGCGGCGAGGCCGACGGCCTGCGCCGTCTCACCCGCGAGCATTGCGACCAGCTGGTGTCGATCCCCATGCCGGGACTGGAAACTTCGCCCGGCGTGGAAAGTCTGAACGTGTCGGTGGCGGCTGGCGTCACCCTGTTCGAAGCCGTGCGCCAGCGCAAGGGCTGAATCCACGGGAGGAAGGTCGATGATCGCGGCGCTGGCGTGGCAGGACTGGTTGGGATTCGCCGGCGCGGCGCTGATGCTGCTGGCCCTGTTCCTGCACCTGTTCGCAGCGGGCGAGAGGCGCGGTGGCACGCGCGCATTGCTGGGCCTGCTGGGCGCGGCCGCGCTGTTGCCGGCCGCCATCGCGCGCTTCAATCCGGCGCTGTTCTTCCTGCTGGTGGCCTGGGTGCTGTTGAACGCCTACCGTCTGTTCCGCGCGCCCGGCGGGCGCTGAGGATCGCGTTCCGCCGGTCGGCGGGTGGCGTGCGAAGATGCGCCGGCGCGGGGACGACCCCGCGTCTTTGCCTGTTCCGGGGACGACCCCATCGACGATGGAGGTTGCACCATGTCCTGGATCATCCTGCTGCTGGCCGGCATGTTCGAGATCGGCTGGGCGATCGGGCTGAAGTACACCCATGGTTTCACCCGCCTCTGGCCGACCCTCGGCACGGTCGCCGCGATGGGCGTCAGCCTCGCGCTGCTTGGAATCGCGATGAGGTCGCTGCCGGTCGGGACGGCCTACGCGGTGTGGGTGGGCGTGGGCGCCGTCGGGACGGCGATCCTGGGCATCGTGCTGCTGGGCGAGCCGGCCAACCCGGGACGTCTGGCCAGCCTCGGCCTGATCGTGCTGGGCATCATCGGGCTGAAGCTGGCATCGCCCGGTTAGCGGGCGATGGATGCGCGTCGGCGCACGTTGGCCCGGGCTGCAGTGCGGCATGCGATGCGTCGGGCGCGGCGGCCGCACCTCGCCCGACGCCCGTGGGGGCGCTCAGTTGTCCGTCCGGTTGCGGCGGTCGCGCTTGCCCTGATTGATGCGGTCGTGGGTGCTGATGCTGCCCTGGTTGGCCGGCAGCCGCATTTCGGCCGCGTGCAGGCGCTTGGCCCGGCGCGCCGCGCTGTCCGACTGGTAACCCGGGCTGCCCGCAGTGGCGGCCTCGCCACCGATGTCGGCCCAGGGCTTGGGCTCGCTGTCGCGGGCCTGCTTGGCTTCGAGTAGCGCCTGGGTCTGCGCCAGGGCCTGCTCGGGCGTGAGCGGGCGCTTGCGCGGGCGACGCGTGCGCGACCCTGCGGCAGGGGCTGTGTCGCCGCCGGCACGGCGGTCGGAGGACGCCTGCGAAGCAGTCCGGAAGCGCTGGCTGCCGGCTGACGAGGTGTCCGGCTGCCCCGAGGCCGGCACCTTCGGGGTGGAGGCCCTGGTGTCCGCCTTGCCGGTCCGCCTGTCGCCGGACTGCCTGCCGCGGTCCGGCTGCCCGTTCGACTGCGGCGCCTTTGCCGTCTTCCTGCCCACGGCCGTCGTGGAGGCCGTCTTCTTTTCCAGGCGGCTCCCGGCCGCCTTCCTGGTGACGGCTTGACCGGCCCGGCTACGCGTGGTGCCGGTCTTCGCAGCTGCCTTCTTCGCGGCTGCCTTCTTCGTCGCGGCCTTCTTCGTTGCGGCCTTCCCGGTCGAGGTCTTCCTGGCCGTGGCTTTCCTTGTCGCCGATTTCGTTGCGACCTTCCGGGTGGCCACCTTTTTCGGGACGGTCTTCTTCGATGCGGTCTTGCGCGAGCCCGCCGCTGGACGGTCCAGCTCACGCAGGTGCGTCTCGAAGCGGCCAAGGATGTCGGCCATCAGTTCGGCCTTGTCCTTGCTGCGCTGGTTGGCGGTGCCGCTGGTGCCGCGCTTGCTGCCCGTCCGGGTGCGGGAGTCCAGCTTCTGCCTGCGCACCAGGTCGCGGGCGCGGGCGCGCGCGGCGCGGGCGCGGGTGATGCGGGTGGCCAGGGCCTTGGCGTCGAGCTGGCGCAGCCCGTTCACCCGGCTCTCGTCGTACAGCGCCATCTCCTTCTGGTTGAGCAGCTGGCGGGCCTTGGCGCGGGTGATCGGCATCGGTGCATCTCCTCTCGTGCGTTGGTCACGAGTGGATCACAGCGGATGTGCAGTCCGGGTCGACGGTCGGCAGGGACGCGAACCGGCAACGGCGCGGCACTCAGGCGCGTTGCGGCGTCGGCCAGGCGTTGACGATGGTGCAGAAGAGCTTCGCCGTCTGTTCGGCATCGTATAGCGCCGAATGCGCGTCCTCGCTGCTCCAGTCGAAGCCCGCGGCCTGGACCGCGCGGGCGAGTACGGTCTGGCCATAGGCGACCCCCGCCAGGGTGACGGTGTCGAACACGCTGAAGGGATGGAACGGATTGCGCTTGTGCCCGGTCCTGGCGACCGCCGCATTGAGGAAATTGAGGTCGAAGTGGGCGTTGTGGCCGACGAGGATCGCGCGCTGGCAACCATGCCTGCGTACCGCCGCGCGCACGCCCGCGAACACGTGGTCCAGCGCCTCGCGCTCGGGTTTTGCGAACCGGAAGGGATGGTCGATGTCGATGCCGGTGACCTCCAGCGACTGCGGATCGATGTCGGTCCCCGGCGCCGGCACGACATGGGCGCTGGTGGCCGGTCCCGGGACCAGGACCCCGTCCCCGTCCACGTCCAGCGGAACCGCGGCGATCTCCAGCAGCGCGTGCCGATTCCAGTCGAAGCCGCCGGTTTCCACGTCCACGACCACCGGCAGGTAGCCGCGGAAGCGACGCGTGAGCAGGCTGATTCTGGCGGCAGGCGCGGTGGCGTTTTCCATGTGCGAAGCCTAGCAGAGCACGCGCTTGCACCCTCGCGGGACGCGAGCGGCGGCGTCGCGCGGCGGGCGCCCATGGC
>JAEXLY010000016.1 GCA_023444765.1 Pseudomonadota bacterium
GGCCAGCACCGCGGCCAGCAACGCGAGGCCCCCGCCCCACCCCGCCAGAAGCGCCAGGGCAAGGCCGGCCGCGGCAGCGGCGGCGGGAATGCGTCGGTCCTGCGGGGTCGCGGTGACGCGGGGCTCAGGCATCGGTGCCCCAGTCCTCGCTCATCGGATCGATGGCCGCGTCATGCGGAAACTGCAGGTGGAACCCGCGGGCGGCCAGGTTGTCGCGCACTTCCCCGGCGTTTCCGCGCGCCAGCTGACGGCCCGGGACGAGCGCCACGTCGAGCACGAACCGCAGCGGACCGAGCCGGGCGCGCAGCGCGTCGGGCAGTCGCGCGAAATCGTCGCGGGCGGCGAGATAGACGTAGGTATCGGCCCGGCGCTGGCTCTTGTAGACGTAGGCGTGCATGTCCGCGCGGTGTCACAGGTCGCGGAATTGTGCGGGAAATCGCCCCAGCGGGGAACGTCGCCGCGTTCAGGCGGGCCAGCGCCGCGTGCCCGCGTGCATGACCCACGGCAGATGTCGTGCCCGGGGCGACTGCTAGGCTGTCGCGATTCCCGCTGCCCGTGCCATTCGATGCCCCGATCCGCCCCGCTGCTCTCCTGCCTGTTCCTCTCCGCCTTCGCCGCGCTGGCCCAGGCGCAACCGGCGCAACCGCTGACGCTGGACCGCATCATGGCCGATCCGGACTGGATCGGGCCGCCGGTGGAGCAGGCCTGGTGGTCCTGGGACGGACGCCAGGCCTACTACCTGCTCAAGCGCGAAGGCACCGGCATCCGCGACATCCACGTGCAGGCCATCGCCGGCGGCCAGTCGCACCTGGTGGACGGCGCCTCGCGCGCCGGCATCGACGCCGCACAGCCGGTGATCGATCCGCAGCGCACGCGCATGGCCTTCGTGCGCAATGGCGACGTGTTCGTGCGCGACCTGCGCAACGGCGCGCTGACCCAGCTCACCCGCACCGAGGCGGCCGAGGCCACGCCCCGCTGGTCCAGCGACGGCGCGCTGGTCTGGCGCAGCGGCCATGACTGGTTCCGCTGGAGCGCGCAGGACGGCGCCTTCACCCACGCCGCCTCGCCGAAGGCGCAGGACGACCCGGCCGCGCCGCCCAAGCCCGACCTGCTGCGCGAGGACCAGCTGCGCCTGGTGGAGACGCTGCGCGTGGAGCGCGAGCGCCGCGAAGCCCAGCGCCAGCGCGACACCGAGCTGCGCCGCGCCGATCCCACGCGCGCGCCGGCGCCGGTGTACCTCGGCAAGGACGTGGAGATCGTGGCGACCGCACTCTCGCCCGATGGCGGCTGGCTGGCCGTAGCCACGGAGCGCAAGTCCGACGAACGCGGACAGGGCGGCAAGATGCCCAAGTACGTGACCGAGTCGGGCTATGAGGAATTCGAGGACGTGCGTACCCGCGTGGGCCGCAACCTGCCGCGCGCGCAGACCTTCTGGCTGGTGGACATGCGCGATGGCTCGCGCCGCGAGCTGTCCACCGCGGGCCTGCCCGGGATCGACCGCGATCCGCTGGCCGCGCTGCGCAAGGCCGCGGACAAGGAGCCGCTGAAGGGCCCGCGCGCGCTGCGCCTGGAGGATCCTTCCGGCGGCATGCGGTGGAGCGCCGACTCGCGCCAGCTGGCGCTGATGCTGCATTCGGTCGACAACAAGGACCGTTGGCTGGCCACGACCCAGCCCGGCGAGGCACGCCTGCAGCCGCGCCACCGCCTGACGGATCCGGCCTGGGTCAACTGGAGCTTCAACGAGTTCGGCTGGATGTCCGACCAGCGCACCCTGTGGTTCCTGTCCGAGGAGAGCGGGCACGCACACCTGTACACGGTCGATGCGACGTCTGGCCGCCCGCGCGCACTGACCTCCGGACGCTGGGAAGTGTCGCAGCCGGTACTCGCGCCCGACGGCACGCGCTTCCTGTTCACCTGCAACCGTGCCCGCCCGGGCGATTACGAGCTGTGCGCGGTGCCGGCCACCGGCGGCGATGTCGCCGAACTGACCGATCTTGGCGGCGTCGAGGACTTCGTCGCCTCGCCCGATGGCGCGCGCGTGCTGCTGCGCCACTCCTCCAGCTACGTGCCGCCGCAGCTGGCGGTGATGGACGCCGACGGCGGCAACCTGCGCACGCTCACCGACACCCGCAAGCCCGAGTACCGCGCCTTCGAGTGGCTGCAACCGCAGTACGTGCAGGTGCCCTCGAAGCACGGCGCCGGCACGATCTGGGGCAAGTACTACGGGCCGGCGACGATGGAGCCGGGCCGCCGCTATCCGGTGGTGCTGTTCGTGCACGGCGCCGGATACCTGCAGAACGTCAGCGACCGCTATCCGAACTATTTCCGCGAGCAGATGTTCCACAACCTGCTGGTGCAGCGCGGCTACATCGTGCTCGACCTCGACTTCCGCGCCTCCGAGGGCTACGGGCGCGACTGGCGCACCGCGATCTACCGGCAGATGGGCCATCCGGAACTGGAAGACTACCTGGACGGCATCGACTGGCTGGTCGAGCACCGCCAGGCCGACCGCGACCGCGTGGGCATCTACGGCGGCAGCTACGGCGGCTTCATGAGCTTCATGGCGCTGTTCCGCGAGCCGGGCACGTTCAAGGCCGGCGCCGCGCTGCGCCCGGTCACCGACTGGACCCAGTACAACCACGCCTACACCGCCAACATCCTCAACACCCCGGACATCGACCCCGAGGCGTACCGCAAGTCCTCGCCGATCGAGTACGCCGACGGCCTGCAGGACCACCTGCTGATCGCCCACGGCATGATCGACGACAACGTGTTCTATCGCGATTCGGTGGTGCTGGCGCAACGCCTGATCGAGCTGCGCAAGGACAAGTGGGAACTGGCCAGCTATCCGATGGAACGCCACGGCTACGTCCACGCCGATTCCTGGTACGACCAGTACCGGCGGATCCTGGAACTGTTCGAGCGCGCGCTGAAGTGACGCACGCGGCCGGCACGCAGGACGCAGGCGGCGTGGACGTGCCGCAGCCGGCCCCCGAGGTGCTGCGGCCGTCGCCGGTCCGGTGGTTGGCGACGGCGGCGATCTGCGCGGGCTTCGTCTGGGCGGGCCTGGCGATCATGTCCGGCCATGCGCTGCTGGCCTGGGCCTGCATCGCGTTCTTCGGCCCGGGCGTGGTCGTGGCGCTGGCCAACCTGCTGCCCGGCGCGAGCGGGCTGGTGCTCGACGCAGACGGATTCGAGGTCGTCTCGCTGTACCGGCGTTCGCGCATCGCCTGGGCGGAGGTGGCGCGTTTCGGCGAGGTGCGCATGGGCCTGGAGCGGATGGCGGGCTTCGATTTCGTGGACGGTCCGCGCGGCGAGGGCCGCATGTACAGGCTCAACCGCCGCGTCAGCGGCTTCCACGGCGCCCTGCCCGACCGCTACCGCCTCGATGCCGCGGAGTTGGTGCGACGCCTGGAGCAGCATCGCCAGGCCTGGCGCAGCCGCCATCCCGGCCACGCGTGACCCGGCACGCGACGTCCCCCTGCGCCCCTAGAATGTCGCGCATGGACCGATTCGACGACATCCGCGACTACCTCACCGGGCTGCAGGACCGGATCTGTGCCGCCATCGAAACCGCCGATGGCCAGGCCCGCTTCGTGGAGGACGCCTGGCAGCGCGATCCCGGCGACGCCAGCACCCACCTGCGTGGCGGCGGCCGCACCCGGATCCTGCGCGAGGGCTCGGTGTTCGAACAGGCCGGCATCGGATTCTCCGACGTCTCCGGCGACCGCCTGCCGCCCTCGGCCACGGCGGCGCGGCCGGAACTCGCCGGCGCGTCCTGGCAGGCGGTGGGCGTGTCGCTGGTGTTCCATCCCCGCAATCCGCACGTGCCCACCACCCACGCCAATGTGCGCCACTTCCGTGCCCTGCGCGACGGCCAGACCGTGGCGTGGTGGTTCGGCGGCGGCTTCGACCTGACCCCGTTCTACCCGGTCGACGAAGACGTGCGCCACTGGCACCGCACCGCGCGCGCGCTGTGCGAACCCTTCGGCGGACAGGAACGCTACCAGGCGCACAAGCGCTGGTGCGACGAATACTTCTACCTCAGGCACCGCAACGAGACGCGCGGCGTCGGCGGCCTGTTCTTCGACGACCTGCACGGCGACATGGAGCAGGACTTCGCCTACCTGCGCGCAGTCGGCGATGGCTTCCTCGATGCCTACCTGCCGATCGTCGAACGCCGCAAGGACACGCCCTACGGCGAGCGCGAGCGCGAATTCCAGCTCTACCGCCGCGGACGCTACGTCGAGTTCAACCTGGTCTACGACCGCGGCACCCACTTCGGCCTGCAGAGCGGCGGCCGCGCCGAGTCGATCCTGATGAGCATGCCGCCGCTGGCGCGCTGGGAGTACGGCTACACGCCCGAGCCCGGCAGCGCCGAGGCCCTGCTGCACGACTACCTGGTGCCGCGCGACTGGCTGGCGGGAACCTGAGGCGACGCGATGGACGAGACCGACGCGCTGCGGCACAACCTCGAGGCGATCCGCACCCGCATCGACGCCGCGTGCCGCGCGGCCGGACGCGATCCGTCCGGGGTGCGCCTGCTGCCGGTCAGCAAGACCGTGGATCAGGCGCGACTGCGCCTGGCGTACGCCGTCGGCATCCGCGAGTTCGGCGAGAACAAGGTGCAGGAAGCCATGGGCAAGTGGGAGGCGATGGCCGACCTGCCCGACCTGCGCTGGGTGCTGATCGGCCACCTGCAGACCAACAAGGCCAAGTACGCGGCGCGCTTCGCCAGTGAGTTCCAGGCGCTCGACAGCCTGCGTGTGGCCGAGGCGCTCGACGCGCAGCTGCAGAAGCAGGGCCGCGCGCTCGACGTGCTGGTCCAGGTCAACACCTCTGGCGAGGACACCAAGTTCGGCCTTTCGCCCGACGAAGTGCCGGGCTTCGTGCGCCAGCTGCCTGCGTTCTCCTCGCTGCGGGTGCGCGGATTGATGACGCTGGCGCTGTTCTCCGATGACGCGGCCCTGGTGCGCCCCTGTTTCGTGCGCCTGCGCGAGCTGCGCGAGCGGCTGCGGCAGGAAGCGCCGGACGGCATCGCGATGGACGAGCTGTCGATGGGCATGTCCGGCGACTTCGAGCTGGCCATCGCGGAAGGCGCCACCACGGTGCGCGTGGGCACGGCCATCTTCGGCCGCCGGCCCACGCCCGACAGCAGCTACTGGCCCGGCTTCGCCGGTGGCCCCGGCGGCGACGCGCGGTGACCGCACCCGGCAGCTACGCGCCCGTGGCCGGCACGCGCCTGGTCGACGTGGTGTCGGTGCAGTCGCAGGTCGCCTACGGCGCGGTCGGCAACTCCATTGCGGTGCCGGTCCTGCAGGCGCTGGGCCTGCAGGTGGCGCCGGTGCCGACCGTGGTGCTGGGCAATACGCCGCACTACCCGACCATGCACGGCGGGCCGCTGCCGCAGGACTGGTTCGAGGGCATCCTGGACGACCTGGAGGCGCGCGCCGTCGCCACCCGCGCGCGCGCGGTGCTGGTCGGCTACCTCGGCTCGCCGCAGCAGGGCCTGGCGCTGGCGCGCTGGCTGCGGCGCATGCGCCAGGCCAATCCCGGACTGGTGGTGCAGATCGACCCGGTGATCGGCGACCACGACACCGGCCGCTACACCGATCCGGCGCTGCTGCCGGTCTGGCGCGAGCACCTGCTGCCCTGCGCCGACGGGCTCACGCCCAACCACTTCGAACTCGAGCAGCTGTGCGGGCGGCAGCTGGACACGCTCGAGGACTGCACCGCGGCGGCCACCGGCCTGCTTGGCGGAGCCACGCGCTGGATCGCGGTGACCAGTGCGGCCCCGCGCCGCTGCCCGCCCGGACAGATGCAGGTGGTGGTGGTGGAGAACGGGCAGGCCTGGTGCATCGAACACGCCCAGGTGCCGCACGCGGTCAAGGGCGGCGGCGACCTGTTCGCGGCCCTGCTGGCCGGCCGCCGGCTAGCCGGGATGGCGCTCGAGCAGGCCGTGCGCCGCGCCTGCGACGACGTGGTGGCGATCCTGCGGCACGTGCAGGCGCAGGGCTGGCAGGAACTGGCCCTGCCGCACGAACTCGCGCGCCGGCTCGGCTGAAGGCGCGGGTCCGGCCGGCCATGCCGGTGCGCCATGCCGGCAATGCCGGCCGGGGGCGGCCTGGCCCCCGCGCCTGGGCCAGGCCACCTCCGACCGTCCCTCGACCGGCCCTGCGACACCGGGTCCGGGAGGGTGGACACCGATGCCGCGCGTCATGCCGGCGACGGAAAACCGGAACGATCTAGCCGGCACGCGCCGGTCAGGGCGCGGCGGCGAGCTGCTTCTCGAGCTGGTCCAGCACCTGGTAGCAGGGCAGCACCTGGGCCAACCGCGACAGCGCCGCCGCGCAGGCACTGGCCGGGGACACGGGCGGGACCGCGCTGCTGGAACTGGATGCGACCGCGCCCTGCGAGGACGACGGGACCGACCCCGCCAAGGCCATCCTCGCGGTGTGCCCGGACCTCTCGCCCGACGATCCGGCACTGCTGATCTTCACCGGCGGCACCACGGGCCTGTCCAAGGCGGTCGAACACAGCCATGCCGGCATGGTGTTCTCGGTACGCGCGCACTGCACCGGATGGGAACTGCGCTACGACGTCGAGCGCATCCTCGACGTGGCCCCGCTGTTCCACATCTGGGGCTTCGGCTTCGCGACGCTGGCCCCGCTGTACCTGGGCTCGACCCTGATCCTGCTGCCCCGCTACCAGCCCGAGCAGGTGCTGCAGCAGCTGCAGCGCCAGCGCGCCACCGTCTTCGCCGGCGGACCCGCGCCGATCTATGCCGGCCTGCTGGCCTCGCCCGAGTTCCCGGACGCCGACCTGCGCCACCTGACCCTGGCCCTGACCGGCGGTTCGCCCTGCCCGCAGCCGCTGCGCGAAGCCTGGCTGCAGAAGGTCGGCACGCCGCTGCTGGAGGGCTGGGGCATGTCCGAGGGCGCGCCGCTGGTGTTCAACTGGCGCGCGCGGGCGCAGCGGCCGTCCTCGGTCGGCCATCCGGCGCCGGGCATCGAGCTCAGGCTGGTGGACGTGACCGACCCGTCGCGGCCGGTGGCGACCGGCGAGTCCGGCGAGGTGTGCGTGCGTGGCCCGCAGGTCATGCGCGGCTACCGCCTGCAGGAGAACGCGGCCGAGACCGGACTGGATCCCGACGGCTGGCTGCACAGCGGCGATATCAGCTACCTCGACCAGGACGGTTACCTGTACTTGGTCGATCGCAAGAAGGAGATGATCCTGGTCGGCGGCTACAACGTGTACCCGCGCCAGGTCGAGGACCATATCCGCCAGTATCCGGACGTGGCCGATGTCGCCGTGGTCGGCATCCCGGACCCGCAGCTGGGCGAGAACCCTTATGCCTTCGTGGTGCCACGCCGCGGCGTCCCGATCGACGTCGATGCGCTCCTGGCCTGGTGCCAGCAGACCCTGGTCAAGTACAAGCGCCCGGTGGGCATCCAGGTGCTCGACGATCTCCCGCGCACCGGCGCTAACAAGCTCGACAAGCGCCGGCTGCGCGAGATCCTCAAGTCCGCACCGTCCGGGTGACGCTCCCCGCCCGCGGGGCATTGCGCCCTCGCGGGTGGAGGATCGGCGTCCCGCGCGGCATGAACCCGGCGACGGCCGGCTGGCGACGCCGGCTCAGAACGCCACGTTGAGCTTCGCCCAGGCCGTGCGGCCCGGCTCATGGATGCGCGTGGGATCGGCCGGGTAGCCGAAGGCGCTGTTGCCCGCCAGGTTGAGGTGTTCGGCATAGTCGCGGTCGAACAGGTTGTCGATGCCGGCGGCGAGCCGCAGCTGGTCGTTGATGCGCCAGGCGCCATTGAGCGAGAACACCGCAAAGCCCCTGCTCGGACCCAGGTCGCGCCCCACCACGTTGCCCAGCGCTGGGCTCACCCGGTCCTGCGAGTCCACCGCGCGCAGCAGCGCGCCGGCCGACCAGGTGCCGTTGTCGTAAGCCGCGTTCAGTCGCATCTCGAGCGGCGGCATCTGCGGCAGCGCCTGGCCGGTGTCCGCCAGTTCGCCCCAGGAGTAGGCCAGCGTGCCGCCCAGCTTCCAGTGCTCGGCCGCGCGCCACTCCACGCCCGCTTCGCCGCCGCGGATGTTCGCGTCGGCATTGCGCGCACGCGTGGTCGTTCCGCTCATGCCGCTCATGTAGTCGAAGGCGATGTAGTCGGTCATGCGCCCGGCATAGGCCGACACCCAGGCATCGACACGCTTGCCGGCATAGCGCATGCCGACGTCGAGCTGGGTGGTGCGCTCGGGCTGCACGCCGGCAAAGGCGTTGGCCGCGCCATCGGGGCCGCGGTTGGGTGAGAACAGCTCCCAGTAGTCGGGCATGCGCTGGGTATGGCCGACGCCGGCGTACCAGCGCAGCGGCTTGCCGTCGATGTCCTGCTCGAAGCGGACGAAGGCCGACGGCAGGGTTTCCGAGCGCGTCTGGCCCAGCGTCGGATTCGGCATCGGCATCATGCCGCCGGTGCTGGCGCGGCGATCCTCGGCCTCGGCGCGGTCGAAGCGGGCACCGGCGATCACGTGGTTGCGTGCATCCAGGTGCCAGTGCAGCTCGGCGAACGCACCGGCCTGGCGGAAGCGCGCGTCCACCATCCACGGCTGCGCCAGGTACTGGTCGCGGCCCATGGCGCTGCGGCGCGAATGGCGGCTGCCGCGTGCATCCACGCCCGTGGTGAGCTCCCAGTGGTCGCCGCCGAAACCCAGGGCGACGCGGCCGCCGCTGGTGCGGTGGGCAACGTTGCTGGCCATCGGCATCGGCATCGAACCATCCGGATCTGGATCGCGCAGCGTGTAGTTGTCCATGACGTGGTCGACGTCGTTGTAGTAGAGGTTCGCGGCGATCTCGCGCAGCCGGCCTTCCATGCCCTTCTTCTCGAAGCGCAGGCCGTAGGTGGTGCGGTCGAACTTCGATCCGTCCATACCCCGCCCGGCGTAGCGCGCCTGCGCGTCGCCGGTGCCCACGCTGGCTTCCAGCACGGTATCCGGATCCGGCGTCCAGCCGATCGCGGCGTCCGCGTTCCACTTGTCCCAGGCCGATGGCACGCGCCGGCCCGCCCCGTCCTCGTAGTCGCCCGATTCTGAGCGGTTGGCGGTCAGCCGCCCGTACACCGCCGGGTTGCCGGCCATGGCGTTGACCACCTGGTCGTTGCGGCCGTGGCTGGCGAACATCGCGCTGCCGTCCAGGCGCAGGCCGGGTTCGTCGAAGTACGGGATCTCGCGCTCGAAGCGCACCGTGCCGGCGGAGGCGCCGCCGCCCCACAGCACCGTCTGCGGCCCCTTCACGATCGTCAGCCGGTCGTAGGTTTCGGGCGAGACGTAGGACATCGCGTTGTCCATGCGCGAGGGGCAGGCGCCCATCAGCGCACCGTCGCCGGCGAGCAGGTTGAGCCGCGAGCCGAACTGCCCACGCAGCACCGGATCGCCATTGGTGCCGCCGCTGCGCAGCGTGGCGAAGCCCGGCACGGTCTTGAGGTAGTCGGCGCCATCGCTGGCCGGCACCGGCTGGCGCGGCAGGCGCGGGTCGGTCACCCAGGTCAGCGACGCCACCGGGGCCACGCCCACCACGACCAGCGTGTCGAGGTTGACCACGCGCTCTTCCGCGGGCGCCGTCTCGTTCGCCGCCCATGCGGCGCCTCCCACGATCTGCGCGAGTACCGCCGCGACACCCAGGGACAACAGCTTGCTTCTCATCTCGGATCCTCCGTTCGTGGCGCCATTGCAGCGCGGTTCGATACGGCGGGGAATGGACAAAATGTCCGGATCGCGGGGGCGCTTGACCTGCGTCAGCCGCGCGCCGCATGCCCTGCGGCGGCTGACCCAGATCAAGGCGTACTGCGGGATCCGGACGCATGCTGGCGCAGCCGTCGGCATCGCCCGTCCGGGCGCGCGCAGCGCGACACCGCCCGACCCATCACCGAGGAATCGTTCATGCAGTTCAACGTACAGCTCGACACCGGCCGCATCGACCTGGCGGCACTCGAGCAGCAGCTCCAGTCGCAGGATCCGGCGGCCTTGGCCGACTTCGACGCACTCAGCCGCACCCTGCGCATCTCCACCACGCTGGACGAAGCCGGGATCGCCGCGGGCCTGTCGCGCGCGGGCATCGCCGTACCGGTGCAGGCCGTCGAACGCCAGGCCTCGACCTGCTGCGGCGGCTGCGGCGGCTGAAGCACGCCGCGAGGATCCTGCGCGGCGGCGCGCGGCGGATTCCACCCCGCCTTTGCAGTTCGCAGCGACCTGGCTTCGCCGCCCTGTATCTGGA
>JAEXLY010000049.1 GCA_023444765.1 Pseudomonadota bacterium
GGCTACGGTGCGGTCATTCCGCGCATCGGCGCGTCGAGTAGAGCTTGCCGTTGCGGGAAAGGATCGCGAGCTTCATCGGTGGCCTGCGAAGCGAAAAACGGCGGCATCACCGTGTCGATGATGCCGCCGCCTGGATTGGAGCGGGTGATGGGAATCGAACCCACGCTAGCAGCTTGGGAAGCTGCAGTTCTACCATTGAACTACACCCGCGTACGGCACCAGTCTATGCCCGCCGCGCGCGGCTGGCAACGCGGGGGCGGGCTTCGGCCCGCGCCCCGCAGGCGTCTTCAGAACCCGCCGCTGACCGTGGCGAAAGCCGTGGTCTGCTTGCCGCCCTTCTCGCCGGCGTTCAGGCTCACGCCGAGGTTGGCATCCAGCCCGAACAGCGAGGTGCGCGCGCCCAGGGTGAGCGTGGCGTAGGTGTCGTCGTAGGCCAGGCCGGGCACCGCGTAGTCCAGGCCCGTGGTCTGCGAGCGGGCGAAGGCCTCCGCCGCGCCGTCCTCGAATTCGCGGTCCAGGGTGAGGCGTGCGTACGGCGCCAGGTGCGCATGGATCGCGTAGCTGGCCTGCCAGCCTACGCTACCGATCAGCGAGTCGAACTCCTGGTCGGGGAAGGCCAGTGCGCTGGACGAGGCGGCATCGCCCTCGGCGAAACCGTCAACCTCGATCCGCTGCGCCACCACGCCCAGCACCGGGCCATGGCGCAGCGCCCCTTCGCCCAGGTTCCAGCCGGCCTGGAGCGCCGCGGTCAGGTTGCTGCCGTCGGCGGAGCTCCGATGCACGCGCAGCGCCGGACCGATGGGCACCTGCCGCTCGATGTCGAAGTCCAGTCGGGTGTAGCTCAGCTGGCCATTGACCCAGGCGCCGCTGTCGGCGTGCCATCCGACGAAGCCGCCGAGGGTGGCTTCGGCCTGGTCCCATTCGCCCCCGCGCTGGCCCCAGTCGTTGGCCTGGCGGCCGTAACCGGCGAAGCCGCCGAACACGAGGTTGCCGCTGGCCCAGCCCAGGCCGGCGGTGAGCGCCGGGCCGGCGCCGTCGTAGTTGTCGCCATGGCCATAGCGCTGGAAGTCGCCACGCAGGTCCACCCACCAGCGACGGCCGTCCTGTTCGGGCCCGATCGCCAGTTGCGCGCCGACGCGCTCTGCGCGGCCGCGACCGGTCATCGCCGCGGAGTGCGGCAGTACCGCGATCTGGCGCGGGCCTTCGATCATGGCGATGGTGAGGTCGGCGATGGCGCGGTGCGCGGCCGAACCCGGATGCACGCCATCGGCGAACAGGTAGGTCTGGTCGGCGCCCGGCACCACGTAGGTACCCGGGTTGCAGGTGATCGACTGCGACACGATCTGCGGCTGGCAGGCGGTCCCGGTGACGTTGGCGAAACCGTACTGCGCCGGCGCCGCCACCACTTCGCGCAGGAAGGTGAAGGTGTCGACCGGAATCACCCGCAGGCCGCTGGAGCGGAGCCCGCCATAGAGTGCGTCGTTGTAGGCGCTGGCGATGGCGGTACCCTGCGCGGCGGCGGCGGGCCCCTGCGCCAGGAACGTCGGGGTGATGCCGATGTCCGGAATGTTGGGCACCAGCACGTAGCGCGCGCCGGCCGCCTGCAGGCTGCCGACGATGCCGACCTGGGCGGCCACCGCGGCGCCGATGATCTGCTGGGCCTGGGCCGGGTTGGCGGCGATCGAGAACAGGTCGTTGGGGCCGCCCCACACACTGTATAGCGCGTCAGGATCGGCGCGGCCGCCATTGGCGGCCAGATAGGCGCCGGCCTGGGTAGCCAGGGACGGCGTCAGCCCGAACGGCGGCCCCATCCGGTCGGACGCCACCATCGCGCCGCCGGCGGCGTAGTTGTCGCCGGACTGGCCGTTGCCGTTGGGCGAGGCGTCGGTGCCGTAATGCAGCGCCAGCCATTCCGCCCACACCAGGCCGGGGTTGGTGGTGAATCGCCCGAGAATGGCGGCCTGCGGGTTCTGCTGCACCAGCAGCGGACGGAAGTAGCCGGCGTCGGTGAGGCTGTCGCCGAAGAAGACGGTGCGCGAGAACGTGTCGTCCGCCAGCGCTGGCGGGGCGGCCAGCACCAGCGCCGCGGCCAGCGCGGCGATCGCGGGAACGGAACGGGTCTTGGAACGGGGCATTCGGCGGCTCCAGATGGGCGGGACAAGACAAGGCGGCCCCAATACGGGGCCGCACGGTGGCAAGTGTCCACCAACGGCCGCAGCCGCTCACGCCGCACTGCCGCACGCCGGCCGTGCACCCTGCGCCGGCGCGGGCGACAATCGCGCCATGGACATCCAGCTCAATGGCGACGCGCTGTCCGTCGCCGACAACACCACGGTGCACTCCCTGCTCGAACAGCAGGGCCTGGCCGGCCGCCGCGTGGCGGTCGAGGTCAACGGCGACATCGTCCCCCGCAGCCGCCACGGCGACCACCTCCTGCACGACGGCGACCGCGTCGAGATCGTGCATGCACTGGGAGGTGGGTGAGCCGGCACGCTCGCGAACCACTGGTTCGCGTGACGGCGAACGCCCGCGCATGGATGTGCGGGCGGGATCGAACCGAAGGCACGCCGTCCCGCCATGGATGGCGCCCCGCCCGTAACCAAGGCAACGGATGTCCTGTCGGCATCGGCTGCGTTCGCGAACGCCGGCACATGGACGTGCGGGCCGGATCGAGCCGGAGGCACACCGTCCCGCCATGGATGGCGCCCCACCCCTAACCGAAGCAACGGATGCCCTGTCGGCATCGGCTGCGTTCGCCAACGCCGGCACATGGATGTGCGGGCCGGATCGACCCGAAGGCACGCCGTCCCGCCATGGATGGCGCCCCGCCCCTAACCGAAGCAACGGATGCCCTGTCGGCATCGGCTGCGTCAGCGAACGCCCGCGCATCGATGTGCGGGCCGGAGCGACCTGAAGCGGCGCTGTCGCGCCATGGATGCCACCAGGGATCTGACAGAAGCGCCGGTGCCCTGTCGGCATCGGCTGCGTCCGCGAACCCGAACGCCCGCACCCGGATGCGCGGGCCGGACCAGCCGAACCGGCATCATCCCGCCATGATGGCGCCAGGCCTCTGACAGACGCACCCCATGCCCTGCAGGCATCGGCTGCGCTTCCGCATTCCGCGAGGCGCGAACGCGCTGAGCGATCATCGCCTACCATCCGACGACGCCGAGCAGCGACCATCGCCGGTGCGGCCGGCAATGTGCCATCACCCGGGCGCCGGAAACCCTAGGCCGTGGCAGGGGTGGACGCGAAGAACCGAGGGACGCCAGCCGGGAGACGGATGATCCCGGCAGGCAGGTGGATCCGGCCGCGACATCCTCCACCGCCTGCATGCATTCCGGACCGTTCGCTGACGACACGCCCGATCCGCGCCCCCATCCCGCCCCTTTGCGCGATAATCGGGCGATGACAACGCACCCCAGTTCCGATGACGCCCTCGTCATCGCCGGCAAGTCCTACCGTTCCCGCCTGCTGACCGGCACCGGCAAGTTCCGCGATCTGGACGAGACCCGCCGCGCCACCGAGGCCGCGGGCGCCGAGATCGTCACCGTCGCCATTCGCCGAACGAACATCGGTCAGGACCCCGGCGAGCCCAACCTGCTCGACGTCCTGCCGCCGGACCGCTACACCATCCTGCCCAACACCGCCGGCTGCTACACCGCCGAGGACGCGGTGCGCACCTGCCGCCTGGCACGCGAGCTGCTCGACGGCCACAACCTGACCAAACTCGAGGTGCTGGGCGACCAGAAGACGCTGTACCCGGACGTGGTGCAGACGCTCAAGGCCGCCGAGCAGCTGGTCGCCGACGGCTTCGAGGTCATGGTCTACACCTCCGACGACCCGATCCTGGCCAGGCGCCTGGAGGAGATCGGCTGCGTGGCGGTGATGCCGCTGGCCGCGCCGATCGGTTCGGGCCTGGGGATCCAGAACCGCTACAACCTGCTCGAGATCATCGAGAACGCGAAGGTGCCGATCATCGTCGATGCCGGCGTGGGCACCGCCTCCGATGCCGCGATCGCGATGGAACTGGGCTGCCACGGCGTGCTGATGAACACCGCCATCGCCGGGGCGAAGGACCCGGTGCGCATGGCGCGCGCGATGAGGCTGGCGGTCGAGGCCGGGCGCGATGCCTTCCTCGCCGGCCGCATCCCGCGCAAGCGCTACGCCAGCGCCTCGTCTCCGGTCGAAGGCCTGGTCGGCTGAGCGATGACCGACCCGTTCGCGAGCGATGGCGCCAAGGTTCCGCCCAAGCCGTTCACGGTCGTGGAGGGCCATCGCGCCGTGCGCAGCTTCGTGCTGCGCCAGGGGCGGTTCACCGAGGCGCAGCAGCGCGCATTCGACGCGCAATGGCCACGCTTCGGGCTGGACTATCGCGGCCGGCCGCGGGATCTCGATGCCGCCTTCGGCCGGCATGCTCCACGCGTACTGGAGATCGGCTTCGGCAATGGCGAGGCGCTGCGCTACGCCGCGCCGCGCGACCCCGGGCGCGACTTCATCGGCATCGAGGTGCACGCGCCGGGGGTCGGCCGGCTGCTCAATGCGCTGGCGGCCGACGGTACCGGCAACGTGCGCCTGTACCACCACGACGCGGTCGAGGTGCTGCAGCACGAGGTCGCCGATGCCAGCCTCGACGAGGTCCGCATCTATTTTCCCGATCCCTGGCACAAGAAGCGCCACAACAAGCGCCGCCTGGTGCAACCCGCGTTCGCACAACTGCTGGTGCGCAAGATCGCGCCGGGCGGCCGCCTGCACCTGGCCACCGACTGGGAGGACTATGCGGAGCAGATGTGGGACGTGCTCGACGCCACCCCGGGGCTGCTGAACCGCGCAGGCCCGCGCGGCCATGTACCGCGGCCGGACTGGCGACCGCAGACGCACTTCGAGAGCCGTGGCCAGCGGCTGGGCCACGGGGTCTGGGACATGCTGTATGACCGGACCTCCTGATCCGTGATCGGTGATCCGGAAATGCAGCACGCTTTGCGGGTATCGCCTGCGCGACCGGCGATCGGCGCGCGCCACTTCGAATCACCAGTCACCCATCGCGAATCACGCGCCCCCTGATGGAACCCCAGCTCGCGCTCACGACGGACATGAAGATCGTGCTCGGGCTGGTCGGCCTGACCATGGTGCTGTTCGTGTTCCAGCGCGTGCGCGCCGACCTCGTCGCGCTGGTGGTGCTGGTGATGCTGGGCCTGACCGGCCTGGTGCAGCCGGAGGACCTGTTCAACGGATTCTCCTCCAACGCGGTCATCAGCGTGATCGCGACGATGATCCTCGGCATGGGCCTGGACCGCACCGGCGCGCTCAATCGCCTGGCCGCCTGGCTGCTGCGCCGCGCGCGCGGCATGGAGGAGCGGCTGCTGCTGCTGGTCTCGGGCATCGCGGGCCTGAATTCATCGGTGATGCAGAACCCGTCGGTGATGGCGCTGTACCTGCCGGTGGTGTCGCGCCTGTCCTCGCGCACCGGCATCAGCCTGTCGAAGCTGCTGCTGCCGGTGGCGGTGTCGATCGTGCTCGGTGGCACCCTGACCATGGTCGGCAACTCGCCGCTGATCCTGCTCAACGACCTGCTGGTGGCGACCAATGCCAACCTGCCCTCGGGCGCGGCCACGCTCGAGCCGTTGAACATGTTCGCGCCGGCGCCGATCGGCCTGGCGCTGCTCGGCGCCGGCCTGCTGTATTTCCGCTTCCAGGGCAAGCGCCGGCTGCGCGAGGACGGCGACGCCAACGTCACCCCCGCCCGCACCGAGAGCTACTTCTCGCGCACCTACGGCATCGAGGGCGAGGTGCACGAACTGATCGTCAGCGCCGACAGCCCGCTGGTGGGCATGACCTTCGGCGAGGCCGAGGCCCTGCACAACGCGCCGCTGCTGCTGGCACTGCAGACCGGCAACGAATCGCGCCTGGCGCCGCCGCCGGATGCACGCATCTGGGTGGGCAGCGTGATCGGCGCGATGGGCCCGCGCCAGCAGGTGGCCGATTTCGCGCAGAACCAGTTCCTGCGCATGAACTCGCGCCTGCGCAACTTCGCCGACCTGTTCAATCCCAGCCGCGCCGGCATTTCCGAGGCGGTGATCCCGCCGACGTCGAAGTTCATCGGCAAGACCGCTGCCGAGCTGCAGCTGCGGCGCCAGTACGGCATCAGCCTGCTGGCGATCAATCGCGACAAGACCGTGATCCGCGAGAACCTGCGCGACACGCCGCTGCGCGCCGGCGACATGCTGGTGCTGCACAGCATCTGGCAGGACCTGGCGCAGGCCGCGGGCAAGCGCGACTTCGTCATCGTCACCGACTACCCGAAGGGCGAGCAGCGGCCGCACAAGTTCCGCGTCGCCATGGTGATCTTCGCCGTGACCATGCTGATCGCGCTGTCGGGCAGAGTGCCGACCTCGATCGCGCTGATGACCGGGGTCGCCGGCATGCTGGTCTTCGGCGTGCTGAAGATGGACGAAGCCTACGGCGCGATCAGCTGGAAGACGGTATTCCTGATGGCCTGCCTGATCCCGCTGGGCTGGGCGATGGACGGCAGCGGCGCCGCGGCGTGGATCGCCGGCCACACCATCGAACGGCTGCCGGGTGGACTGCCGGTGTGGCTGCTGGAGTTCGCCGTGGCCCTGCTCACGGCGGCGTTCTCGATGGTGATCAGCCACGTTGGCGCCACGATCGTGGTGGTTCCCATCGCGGTCAACATGGCGCTGGCCACCGGCGGCAACCCCACCGCGTTCGCGCTGATCGTCGCGCTGTCGGCGTCCAACAACTTCATCACCCAGTCCAACCCGGTAATGTCGATGATCACCGGCCCCGGCGGCTACCAGCCGCGCGAGCTGTGGCGGATCGGCGTGCCGCTGTCGCTGATCTACACCGCCGTCGTGGTCCTCGCGGTCAACCTGCTGTTCTGAGCGGCGCCCCGCCCGCTCAGCGGCCGGCCAGCGACACCATGCCGTCCTCGACCACCAGCCCGACCGCACGCAGCGCCTCGCCACGACAGGGTCCGGCGACGCATTCCCCGCCGTGCAGTTCGAAGCTGGCGCCATGCGCGGCGCACACCAGCAGACCTTCGCCGGACTTGAGGAACTGGCCGGGCGACCAGTCCAGGCGCCTGCCCGCATGCGGGCACACGTTGAGCCAGGCGCGCACCTGGTCGCCGCCCCGGTGCAGGATCAACGATTCCATCTCGCCGTCGACGATCGCTTCGACCTCGGCGAATCCGCCATCGGGGATGGCGTCCAGCGCCATCAGCACCGGCGCCTCATCTGCTGCGTTCATCACAGTCTTTTAACGTTCCTGTTACAACTTGGTTGCGGCTGCGCCCGATACTTGGGCCTCCGCATTGTCGCACCCCCGCCGCATGTCGTCTGCCTTCTTCCGCTCGCTCCACGCCCGCTTCGATGCCTCGGGCGTGCGCGCCGTGTTCACGCCCCGCAAGCCGCGCAACCCGTTGCTGCGCGTTGTGCTTGGCCTGGTGGGGGTGGCGGTGCTGGCCATGCTGCTGGTGGTCGGGCTGGTCGCAGGCGCTGCGATGGTGTCGTTCGGCCTGCTGCGTGGTGCACTGCGGACGCGTGCGGGCAAGCCGCGCGCCGGCACGCTCGAGGCCGAGTACCGGGTCGTGTCCAAGCCCGGCCAGCCACTGCTGCGCTGATCCCGATGCGGGACGTCATCGAGGCGCCCTCCATCCCGCGCATCGACGTGCGCGGCGGCGGCACGTTCCCCGTGCGCCGCATCTTCTGCGTTGGCCGCAACTTCGCGGACCACGCCCGCGAGATGGGGGCGGCGGCGCCCGCATCGAAGGCCGAGCGCGGTACGCCCGTGTTCTTCCACAAACCGGCCGATGCCATCGTCACCGGCGGCCGCGTGGACTATCCGCCCGCCACCCGGGATCTGCACCATGAAGTCGAGCTGGTGGTGGCACTGGGTCGCGATGCGCCCGATGGCGTGCTGCCGGTGGCGGATGCCGGATCGCTGGTGTTCGGCTACGCCGTCGGCCTGGACCTGACCCGCCGCGACCTGCAGGCGGCGGCCAAGGCCAAGGGCCTGCCCTGGGACACCGCCAAGGGGTTCGACCAGTCCGCGCCCGTCAGCGACATCGTGCCCGCCGCCGAAGTCGGCGAACTGGCTCCACGGCGCCTGTCGCTGGAGGTCAATGGCGCGCTGCGCCAGGACTCCAGGCTCGACCAGCTGATCTGGGATGTCCCCGAGATCCTGCACGAACTGTCCAGGCTCTACGCGCTGCGCGCGGGCGACCTGGTGTTCATGGGCACGCCGGCAGGCGTGTCCGCGCTGCAGCCCGGCGATGCCTGCGTGGCGCGCCTGGACGACGTGCTGGAGCTGCGTTGCCAGCTGCAGGCGCGCCCGGCATAGTGGCCGCGCGGCGCCCGCCGCGCCCCGCAACCGGAGGACACGCCGATGGGCATGATCAGTGAGTTCAGGGAATTCGCGATGCGCGGCAACGTCATCGACCTCGCCGTGGGCGTGGTCATCGGCGGGGCCTTCGGCAGGATCGTCACCTCCCTGGTGGACAACATCATCATGCCGCCGATCGGCCTGTTGCTGGGCGGCGTGGACTTCAGCGACATCGGCTGGACGCTGCGCGCCGCGACCGTGGATGCGGCCGGCGAGGAAGTGCCCGCCGTGGTCATCGGCATTGGCGAATTCTTCAATACGCTGGTGCAGTTCGTGATCATCGCCTTCGCGATCTTCCTGCTGGTCAAGGCGATCAACCGGCTCCACAGGAAGCCCGAGCCGGCGCCGCCCGCTGCTCCTTCGGAAGAAGTGCTGCTGCTGCGCGAGATCCGGGACGCCCTGAGCAAGTAAACGCGCCCTGCGCGCCTCGCATGCGAAGGCGCGGGCCTGCTAGGCTCGCGGCTTCCCCGTCGATGGAGGCCGCGATGCGCCTGGCCACGCTGTTCCTGTCCGCCTGCCTGTTGTCCGCATGTCCGCCGGTATCGGCCAGCGGTGAGCCGGTGGTCGCCTCCGATGCCGTAGCAGACACCGCGTCCAGGTTGCGCGCGCAGGCGCTGGCCGACACCACCGCATGGAACGTGGTCGAATCGCTGACCACCGAGATCGGACCGCGGCTGGCCGGCAGCGAGGCCGATGCGCGCGCGGTGGCATGGGCGGAAGCGAAGTTCCGCGAACTGGGCTTCGACCGGGTCTGGACCGAGCCGGTGACGTTCCCGAAGTGGGAGCGGCGCGGGGAGTCGGCCCGGGTACTGGGTGCGCACGCGCAACCGCTGGTCGTCACCGCGCTGGGCGGAAGCCCGGGCGGGACGGTGGAAGCGGAGATCGTGCGCTTCGACAGCCTGGAGGCGCTGCAGGCGGCGCCGGAGGGTGCGCTGGCAGGCAGGATCGCCTTCGTCGACCACCGCATGGAACGCGCCCGCGACGGCAGTGGTTACTCGCGGGGCGGCGCGGTGCGCAGCCGCGGCCCGTCCGAGGCGATCCGCAAGGGCGCAACGGGTTTCCTGATGCGCTCGGCCAGCACCAGCCCGAACCGCGTGGCCAACACCGGCATCACCCGGTTCGACGAAGGGCTGGCGCCCATCCCCTCGGCAGCGCTGTCGCTGCCCGATGCCGATCAGCTGACGCGGCTGCTACAGCGTGGGCCGGTGCGTCTGCGCCTGGCGCTGGACTGCGGCTGGGATGGCGAATACACCTCGCACAACGTGATCGGCGAGATCACCGGGCGCGAGGCGCCGCAGGAACTGGTGCTGCTGGGCGCGCACCTGGATTCCTGGGACCTGGGCACCGGTGCGATCGACGACGCCTCCGGCATCGGCATCACCATGGCCGCAGGCCACCTGATCGGGCAGCTGCCGCAGCGTCCGCGACGCACGATCCGCGTGGTCGCGTTCGCCAACGAGGAACAGGGCCTGCTCGGCGGGCGCGAGTACGCACGCCGGCATGCCGCGAACGTGGGCAACCATGTGATCGCGGTGGAGAGCGACTTCGGTGCCGGACGCATCTACGGTTTCAACACCAGTGGCGGCGAGGCGACCGCCGTGGCGCGCATCGCCAGCGCACTGGCGCCCCTGGGCATCGAACCCATGGCCGGCAAGGGCGGCCCTGGTCCCGACATCTCGCCGCTCGCCCGCATCGGCGGCGCCTGGGCCTGGCTGGGCCAGGACGGCTCGCGGTACTTCGACCTGCACCACAACGCCGACGACACGCTGGACAAGATCGATCCGGCCGACCTGGCCCAGAATGCGGCCGCGTACACGGTGTTCGCCTGGCTGGTCGCGGAGTCGGACGCGGACTTCGGCAGCGCGCCGAACGCCTCGCCGGCACAGGACTGACCGTCGCGGAGGCGTCCGTGCCGCGTCCCCGCGGTCCGTCCGCGCGCGGCGCGACCGCCCGTCGCCCTCAGCGATCCTGTTGCGCGAGCAGTCGCTCGACCGCCTCGCGTGCCGGCGCGTGCGCACCGTCGTGCATGCAGGCGGCAGCGGCCGTAGCCGCCGCACTGCGCAGATGTTCGGCCCAGCCCGCATCGGGCTGCTGCAGCATGCTGGCGATGAAGCCGCCCACGCAGGCATCGCCGGCACCGACCGTATCGCGCACCGGCACGGGGATCGCAGCCTGGTCGAAGCGGCGGCCATCCACATGCAGATGCAGGCCGCGCGCGCCCCGGGTATGCAGCAACCTGGCGCCACGGGCCATCAGCGCGCGCACGCGCAGCAGCGCATCCGCCTCGGAGTACTGCGGGTAGATGTGGCGCAGATCCTCCGCGGAGAGCTTGACGAGATCGGCGATGGCGGCGAGGCGTTCGAACAGCGCCGGATAGCCCGTCCCCATCAGGTTGCGGCAGTTGGGGTCGAAGCTGATGCGCACGCCACGCGCGTGCAGGTCCTCCGCCAGCGCCACCAGCCGTGCGCCCAGCGGCTGGCGGACCAGGCTGATGGAACCCACGTGGGCGTACGCGCAGGCGTTGCGCCAGCCGTCCGGCAGGCGCTCGGGGTCGAAGCCCTGGTCGGCGCTGCCGACGAAGAAGTATTGCGGCGGATCGAGCTGGTGGACGATCGCCAGCAGCGGCGGCGCGTCGACCTGCTGTGCGAAGCGCAGGTCCAGCCCGGCCCCGGCCGAACGCGCCAGCAGCTCGTCGCCGAACACGTCGTTGCCGACACTCCCCGCCCAGCCGGTGGGCACGCCCAGCGTGGCCGCGACCCGCGCGACGTTCCAGCACGCCCCTCCCGGCACGCTGCGCCAACGGTCGGGGCCGGTGCGCACGAAATCGGTCAGGGCTTCGCCCAGCACCACCAGCCGCGGCAATGCGCGCTCCGCCCCGGGCGGCGGGTCCTGCGTGCGATACGGCTGGGACATGCGATGTTCCGGCGTGGCATGCCGCAAGCATGTCATGCACGGCTCCAGGCCGGACCCTCGCCCCCGCGCCCCTTGGGGACCCCGCTGTTGCGATCCGTCGGCGCACTGTTGCCTACAGGGAACGCAGCGGCCGACAGGCTCCCGGAGCCGCAAAGGAGTCGCGCCATGCGCGACCGCCTTCCGGCCACCCTGTTCGTGCTCCTGGGCCTCATCTGTGCCGGCTCGTCCCGTGCGAGGGCGAACCCCACGCACTCCGTCCCTGGCCGCAGTGCCACGCTGACGGTCCTGGAGAGCGCCGAAGGTCGGTCGTTCGCGGTGCACGGACGCGGCCGGCGCCATTGCCGCTGCCGTCTTCGCCCGGCGTGGAACTGGCGCGACCCACGCGTCCTGCGCAGGGCCACGGCACAGCCGTTGCGTCCGACCGGAGCGGCAGGCGGCCACGCGGCTGGTCCCTGCAGCGACGGACCGAGTGGAAGCCTCATTCCACAAGCGGTCCCCCGGCCGACTGGAGATGACGGCTGCGGACGCGGCGCTCCCCTGCGGGGCGGTCGGACTCCCCCGGGGCTCGCGGGTGTGCACCTGGCACGGAAAGCACCGCGGGCTCGGACAGCCCCAGCCGATCAGTCGCCCGCGTGCCCTCTCGCCCATTGCGCCAGCAACACCGCGGTCGCCGCGGCGACATTGAGACTTTCCACCGCGCCGCTGCCGGGGATCGACAGCCGCACGTCGCAGGCGCGCGCCAGCGCATCGCCCATGCCGCCGCCTTCGGCGCCGAGCACGTATACCAGGCGCGGTGGCAGGCTGTGCGCGAACAGGTCCTGACCACCACGCACCACCGTCGCCGCCAGCACGAAGCCCGCAGCGCGCAGCCGGTCCAGCGCGTCCTGTTCCGTTCCCAGCTGGACCATCGGCACCGCTTCGGCACCGCCTTCGGCCACGCGCGCGGCGGCACCTGACAGCGCCAGTGAAGCGTCGGCCGGCAACAGCAGTCCGGCCACACCGAAGTGCGCGGACGAGCGCAGGATCGCGCCGAGGTTGTGTGGATTGCCGACGCCGTCGAGCCACAGCGCGCAGCACGGACCCGCGGGCAGCGCGTCCAGCCAGCTGGCGAGCGACAGCGGCGCCTCGCGCAGCACGTCGGCCACCACGCCCTCGTGGTGGGTGCTGGCCGAGAGGCGACGCAATTCCTCGACATCCTCTACCACCCGGTAGCCGATGCGGTTGGCCACGCACCACTTCAGCAGCGGCTGCAGCTGGGCGATGCGCTCGGGCACGAGGTAGAGCTTGCGGATCGCCTGCGGACGCCTGGCGAAGACCGCCTGGACCGCGTTGATCCCGTACAGCCGCGTCTCGGAAGCGCGCGACGGGATCGCTGCAGGCACGGCAACTCCCTGTCCGGCGTCGGCCGACACGCGGGATTCGCGGGCAGGCCCCGCCGTCCCGCGCGCGCGCGCGCCCCAGGGCGTGTCCCTGCCCGGGCCCGGCGGCGGCGGACGCCTGCCCATCTCAGCCGCGCCCGCGCCAGAAATCGGCGTTGCGGATACCGAGCGCGTCCGGGTCGAAGGTGGGGTCGAGGCCCTGCTTCTTCTGCCGCTCGTAGTCGCGCAGCGCCAGCAGCGCGGGCTTCTGCAGGATCAGGATCGCGACGATGTTGAGCCAGGCCATCAGCCCCACGCCGATGTCGCCCAGCGTCCATGCCATCTCGGCGCTGCGCACGGAGCCGAAGGTCACCGCGGCCAGGATCGCGAGGCGCAGGATGAAGATGGTCCAGGGGCGATGGATCTTGCGGTTGATGTAGGCGACGTTGGTTTCGGCCATGTAGTAGTAGGCCAGGATCGTGGTGAAGGCGAAGAACAGCAGCGCCATGGCCACGAACGCGGCTCCGTATCCGGGCAGGATGCTTTCCACCGCGTGCTGGGCGAAACCGGGGCCCACCTCGATTCCGGGCAGGGCCTCGAGCAGCATGCCGCCCTCGGGATCGTTGACGTTGTACATGCCGGTGGAGAGGATCATGAAGGCCGTGGCGCTGCACACCAGCAGCGTGTCCACGTAAACCGAGAACGCCTGCACATACCCCTGCTTGGCCGGATGCGAGACCTCGGCGGCCGCCGCGGCATGGGGACCCGTGCCCTGGCCCGCTTCGTTGGAGTAGATGCCGCGCTTGACGCCCCACTCGATGGCCAGGCCCAGCACCGCGCCGAAGGCGGCTTCCATCCCGAATGCGCTGCGGAATATCAGCGCGAACATCTCCGGGATCTGCGCGTAGTTGAGGAACATGATCACGAGCGCGACCAGGATGTAGGCCAGCGCCATGAACGGCACCACCACCTGGGCGAACGCCGCGATGCGCTTGACGCCGCCGAAGATGATGAAGCCCAGCGCGACCACCAGCAGCGTCGCAGTCGCCGTGGGCGGGATGCTCCAGGCGTTGTACATGCTGGCCGCGATGCCGTTGGCCTGCACGCCGGGCAGCAGGAAGCCGGTGGCCACCACCGTCACCACGGCGAACAGCCAGGCATACCAGCGCTGGCCCATCGCCTTCTCGATGTAGTAGGCCGGGCCGCCGCGGTACTGTCCCTTGTCGTCGATCTCCTTGTAGATCTGGCCGAGCGTCGACTCGACATAGGCGGTCGACGCACCGAGGAAGGCCACCACCCACATCCAGAACACCGCGCCCGGACCGCCGAAGTAGATCGCGGTCGCGACGCCGGCGATATTGCCGATGCCCACCCGCCCCGACAGCGAGAGCGCCAGCGCCTGGAACGGGGACACGCCCGCCGGCGACTTCTCGCCAGACAGCATCAGGCGCACCATCTCGCGCACGCCGCGGACCTGCAGGAAGCGGGTGCGGATCGAGAAGTACAGGCCCGCGCCGAGGCAGAGCGCGATCAGGGCCTTGCTCCAGATGATGCCGTTCAGCCAGCCAATAAGTGCTTCCACGGAACTCTCCCCCTCCGGTCGGTTGGCACGCTCCGCCGGGACGCGGACGCACGGAAGGCCGCAAGATAACTGATTTGGGGACATCCCCACCCCTGCCGTCGGCCATGGCGTCCGTGTCGCGACGGCAACCGGGCGGCCGTTCCGGCCCGTCGCCCATCGCCTACACGCGGGCGCAGTGTCTTCCGACGGCCGTGTCCGCCCCAGCCGAAGGTCCGTCGCCGCGCACCCGTGCGTACAGGTGCAGGTCATGGATCCGTCCGCGCTTGCGCACCGCGCTGCGCATCACGCCTTCCTGGACGAAGCCGTTCTTCTCCAGCACCCGCGCCGAGGCCTGGTTGAAGTCGAGCACGGTGGCCTGCAGCCGCTCCAGTGCCAGCGTGTCCATGACCCAAGGCGCGAACGTCGCCACCACGCGCGTCATCAATCCCCGTCCCCAGTACGCCGGGGCCAGCCAGTAGCCGAACTCGGCGCCCACACTGCGTTCCCCGGCGAAGGGCCGCGCTCCGATGCCGCCCCGGGCCTCGCCGTCCACCTCGATGGCGAACACCGGATCGGAAAGGTCGATCACCCTGCCCGACAGGAACGCCTCGCCGTCGACGCGCGTGTAGGGAGACGGAAAGCGGTCGCTGAGGCCCGGCGGGATGCGCGGGTCGTCCGCATGCCGCACCAGCGCCTCCAGGTCAGCGGCACGCCATGCCCGCAGCCGGACGCCCCCACCCACCAGCAGGTCCGCGCCGTTCCCTTCCACAGCATTGCCCTCCACGCCATCGAAGCCTGCCGCGACCACGATGGTCGCACGCCGCAGGACGCGGGCGGCCCGCCGTGGCGGCGCCCCAGCGTCCGCGCGAACCGGTGCGGCCGTCTTCGCCCGGCCTCAGGCGTGACCGCTGACCGGTGCCGTTTCGGCCTCGAGCCGTTCAAGCTTCTGCGCCAGCGCATCCGGCGAACGCGTGAAGGGTGCCAGCAGCGCGTAGAACGCCGGCACCACGAACAGCGACAGCAGGGTCGCGAACGACACGCCGAAGATGATCACCACGCCGATGGTGGCCCGGCTGGCCGAGCCCGGTCCGCCCGCCACCACCAGCGGCACCGCGCCCATCACCGTCGCCGCGGAGGTCATCAGGATCGGACGCAGGCGCACCGCCGACGCTTCGGCGATGGCCGCGCGCACGTCCATGCCCTCGTCGCGCAGCTGGTTGGCGAACTCGACGATCAGGATGCCGTTCTTCGCGGCGAGGCCCACCAGCATCACGATGCCGATCTGGCTGAAGAGGTTGAGCGTGCCACCGGTCGCCCACAGCCCGATCAGCGCGCCCAGCACCGCCAGCGGCACCGTGAGCATGATCACCAGCGGATGGATGAAGCTCTCGAACTGCGCGGCCAGCACCAGGTAGACGATCAGCAGCGCCATCGCGAAGGTCACCAGCACCGCGCCGCCGGCGCGCTGGTACTCGCGGGTCTCGCCCTTCCAGTCGATCTGCGCGTAGTCGGGCAGTTCCTCCTCCACCACGCGCTGCGTCCACTCGATGGCTTCACCCATGCTGTAGCCCGGCGCAAGGCCGGCGCTGATGGTAATGGCGCGCAGGCGGTTGAAGCGGTTGAAGCTGCCAGGCTCGGCGATTTCCTCAAGCGTGACCAGGTTGGACATCGGCACCAGGGCGCCGTCGCCGCCGCGTACGTAGGTATTGGCCAGGTCCGCCGGCGTCATCCGCGCCTGGCGGCCGGCCTGCACCACCACCTCGTACTCCTCGCCGTTGTCGACATAGGTGGTCACGCGACGCGAGCCCATCATCGTCTCGAGCGTACGGCCGATCGCGGTCACCGGTACGCCGAGGTCGGCGGCTCGGGCACGGTCGATCTGCACGCGCATCTGCGGCCGCGTTTCCTTGTAGTCGGAGTCGGGGTCCTGGATGCCCGGATTGGATTCCATCCGCTCGAGTACACGATCGCGCCACTGCGCCAGTTCCGCATAGTCCGGTCCACCCAGCACCAGCTGGTAGCGTTGGCCGCGGCTGCCGACGAGGCCGCCCGGCACGTTGGCGCGCACCTGAACGCCGGGCAATTCGGCGAACTGGCGGCGCAGGCCCGCAACCACCTCGTTGGTGCTCTGCTCGCGCACGTTCCAGTCTTCGAGGAACACGATCACCTGGCCGGTGTGCATCTCCTCGCTGCCGCCCCAGCCGCGCGGCACGCGCGAGTTGGCGCGCTGGATCGGCTTGCCCTCGCCGACCTCGCCCAGCACGATCCTCTCGACCTGCTGGATCTGCGACACGGTGTAGTCGAAGCCGGCGCCCTCGGGACCGTCGACCATCACGAAGAAGCGCCCGCGGTCCTCGGCCGGGGCCAGCTCGCTGGGGACGCGCAGGAACAGCAGCGCGGCCACCAGGCCGCAGACCGCCATCGCCGCCAGCACCAGCGCCAGCAGGCGCCCGCCGGGCATCGCCACCAGTCGTTCCACCCCGCGGCCATAACCGGCGCTGACGCGCGCCAGCTGGCGGTTGCGCCAGGCGTTGAAGCCGCTTTCCCTGCCGTGCGGGCGCAGCAGCTTGGAGCACATCATCGGCGTGAGCGTGAGTGCGATGAAGGCCGACAGCGCGACCGCGCCGGCCAGCGCCACCGACAGTTCGCGGAACAGCCGCCCGGTGTTGCCGTCCATGAACCCCACCGGCAGGAACACCGCCACCAGTACCGCCGTGGTGGCGATCACCGCGAACGCCACCTGGGCGGTGCCGCGCCTTGCCGCGACCAGCGGCGGTTCGCCGAGGTCCGTGCGCCGCTGCGCGTTCTCCAGCACGATGATGGCATCGTCCACCACCAGGCCGATGCACAGCACCAGCGCCAGCAGGGTCAGCAGGTTGATCGAGAAACCGAAGACGTACAGCGCGATGAATGCGGCGATCAGGCACACCGGCACGGTCACCGCCGGGATCAGGGCCGCGCGCAGGCTCCCAAGGAACAGCCAGATCACCAGGAACACCAGCACCATCGCCTCGCCGAGCGTCCAGTACACGCGCTTGATCGAAGCGTCGATGAAGGTGGTGCCGTCATAGGCGATGAAGATGTCGGTGCCCTCGGGCAGGGTCTTCTGGATCACCTCGGCCTCGGCGCGCGCGGCCCGCGCCACGTCCAGCGCATTGGCGGTGGAGGTGCGCACGATCCCCAGGCCGACGTTCGGCACGCCATTGCTGCGCAGGTACGCCCGGCGCTCCTCCGGGCCCAGCTCCACCTGGGCCACATCGCCCAGGCGCACCACGTAGCCGTCCTCGCCCTTGCGCAACGGAACCTGCGCGAACTGCTCGGGCTGGCGGTAGCCGCGCTCCACGCGCAGGGTGAAGTCGCGCGATTCGGATTCAATGCGTCCGGCCGGCAACTCCACGTTCTCGCTGCGCAGCGCGTTCTCGACATCGGTGGCGGTGATGCCGCGGGCGGCCATGGCGTCGCGGTCGAGCCAGATCCGCATCGCATAGCGCTGCGAACCGCCCAGCTGCACCCGCGCCACGCCATCGAGCGCCGAGAGCCGGTCGACCACGTAGCGGTCGGCGTAGTCGGTCAGCTCCATGGTGTCCATGGTCGTGGAGCGCATGTTCAGCCAGACGATGACCTCGGCGTCGGCCTCGACCTTCGAAACCTCGGGCGGATCGGCCTCGTCGGGCATGCGGTCCATGACCCGGCTGATGCGGTCGCGCACGTCGTTGGCGGCGGCCTCGATGTCGCGCGTGAGGTTGAACTCGATGGTGACGTCGGCGCGTCCGTTGCGGCTGCTGGACTGGATGGTGTTGATGCCCTCGATGCCCGACAGCGCGTCCTCGAGGATCTGGGTGACGCGCGTCTCGACCACCGCCGCGGACGCGCCCGGGTAGGTGACGTCCACCGAGACGATCGGCGGATCGATGTTCGGCAGCTCGCGCAGGGTCAGGCGGGTGAAGGACATCAGGCCCAGCACCACCAGCAACAGGCTGATGACGGCCGCGAACACCGGCCGCTTGATCGAGACATCGGAAAGCTTCATGGCGGATCAGCCGTCCTGCGCGGGGGACGTCGGGGCCTCGGTCGGGGCCTCGGAGATGGACATGGCCGGACGCAGCTTCCCGGTCCCGTCCACGACGATGCGGTCGCCCGGTTCGATGCCGTCCACGATCTCGACCTGCCCGGCGCGACGCTCGCCGACCTGGACGCTGGCCCGCTCCACGGTGTCGTCCTGCTTCACCCGCCACACGAAGGTGTCGCGTCCCACCTGCACCACGGCGATCTCGGGCAGCACCAGCGCCTCGCGCTGCGGCCGCGACAGTTGCACCTGCATCAGCATTCCGGGGCGCAGGCGCCGTTCGGCATTGGGGAAGTCGCCGCGCACCACGACGGCGCGCGTGGCCGCATCGACGCGGGCGTCCACGCTGGAGACCTCGCCCTCGAAGGTCACGCCCGGCCAGGCAACGCTGGTCCCGGCCAGCCGCTGGCCGGTTGCCAGATGCGCCAGATGCACTTCCGGCACCGGGAAATCGACATGGACGCGCGAGATGTCGTCCAGGGTCGCGACTACGGTACCCGGTGTCACCAGCGCGCCCGGGCTGACCTGGCGGATGCCGAGCCGGCCGGCGAAGGGCGCGCGGATGCGGCGGTCGCCGATGTCGGCGCGCATCTGCTCCACCCGCGCCACCGCGGCGTCGCGCGTTGCGCGCTGGGTATCGAGCAGGGAGCGGGCGATCAACTGCTGGCCGACCAGTTCGGTGCCGCGCCGGTACTGTTGTTCGGCCTCCTTCGCCGCGGCTTCGGCCGCCTGCAGCGCGGCCGCCTGCTGCCGGCCCGACAGCGTGACCAGTGGCGCCCCCGCCGGCACCTCGTCCCCGCTTTCGAAATGCACGCGCTCGACGGTTTCGCTGACCTTGGCCGTGATCGTCACGGACTCGCGTGCCTTCACCGTGCCCAGGGCCTGGATCGTGTCGCTCCAGGGCTGCATCCGCGCCACCTGCGTGGTCACCACCGCGGCGGGTGCATCCCGGCCCGGCCCTGCGGGAGCGGCGTCCCCGCCGCATGCGGACAACAGCAGGCACAGGCCCGTGAACAGCAGGGTCGGGAAAGGCGGGAAACGGAAATCTGCGGGCATGTCGACAGCGGGGAAGGAAACCGCCCGATTCTATCGGGGGGCGGTGAAGGCCGCCCATGCCAAAGGAGGGGGCGATCCGTGGCCCGGGCGTGTCAACCCGCGCGATGCCCGTGCGTTACCGCCGCACCCTGGGTGACGGTTCAGGCGCCCGCCTGCCACCTGCCCAGTGCCGCCTGCCCGTTGTCGCGGGCACGCGCGAAGACCGCTTCCTGGGCCTTGCCCGCGTTCCGCTGCAGGTCCTGCGACCAGATCTTGAGCGCGGCCGACTGCATCGCACGCCCATAGGAGAACGACAGCGTCCACGGATGCGGGCCCATCCGGTTCATCGCATCCAGGTGCGCGGTAGCGGCACGGTCGCTCTGTCCACCCGACAGGAACACGATGCCGGGCAGGATCGCCGGCACCGTGGACTTCAGGCACAGCAGCGTGGCCTCGGCGACTTCCTCCACCGAGGCCGTCTCTCCGCTGCCGCTGCCGGGAAGCACCATCGACGGCTTGAGGATGGTGCCCTCCAGCGACACGCTGTGCTGGTAGAGCGCGTCGAACAGCGATCGCAGCACCACCTCGTGCACCCCGTAACTGGCTTCGATGTCATGGCTGCCGTCCATCAGCACCTCGGGCTCGACCACCGGCACCAGACCCTGCTCCTGGCAGAGCGCGGCGAACCGCGCCAGGGCATGACTGTTGGACTCGATGCACGTGCCCGAAGGAATGTCGTCGCCGATCCCGATCACCGCGCGCCACTTGGCGAAGCGCGCGCCGAGCTTGTAGTACTCCTCCAGGCGTGGGCGCAGTCCGTCCAGGCCCTCGGTGACCAGTTCGCCCGGGCAGCCGGCCAGCGGCTGGGTGCCCTTGTCCACCTTGATGCCCGCGAGGATGCCGGCGTCGGCCATCAGGCGGGTCAACGGAACGCCATCGCGGCTGGCCTGGCGGATGGTCTCGTCGAACAGGATGGCGCCGCTGATGTGCTCGCCCAGTCGCGGCGTGGTCAGCAGCAGTTCGCGATAGGCGCGGCGGTTGGCCTCGTTGCTCGCGATGCCGACGGCTTCGAAACGCCGCGACAGCGTGCTGGTCGACTCGTCGATCGCCAGCAGGCCCTTGCCCGGGGCCACCATCGCCTGCGCGGTTTCGGCCAGCGTTTCGATGCTCATGTCGGGGAACGCCGTCGGGAAGGGCGGCGATTATATCCCCGCCCTGCCGGCCCCCATCCCTGTGGCGCCGGGCCACACGCTCCGGCGCGACGCCGAGTCAGAGCTCGCCGAGACCCTCGGCGCGACCGTCCGGCCCGACCTGCAGCAGGCGCAGGGTATTGGTCGCGCCGTGCGTTTCCATGTGTTCGCCGCTGGTGAACACCACGCGGTCGCCGCGATCCAGCACGCCGGCCTCGACCAGCAGGCGCACGCTGCCGCGTGCGGCCTCGCGCGGGGTCTGGCCGCGGCTGTCGTAGTCGGTGGGGAACACGTCGCGCATGAGCGCCATGCGGCGCCGGGCGCCGGCATGGCGCGAGAACGCATAGATCGGCGGCCCGGCGCGGAAACGCGACAGGTAGCGCGCGGTGCCGCCGGATTCGGTCATGGCCACGATCGCCGCCACGCCGATGTGCTCGCTGAGGAACATCGCCGCCATGGCGATGGCATGGTCGGCGCGTTCCAGGTTGCGCTGCGCCTTCTCGAAATCGGTGTCGTGCGCGAACTGGCGCTCGGCACCGATGCAGATGCGCGCCATCGCCTCGACTGCGCGCACCGGGAAATTGCCGGCCGCGGTCTCTGCAGACAGCATCACCGCGTCGGTGCCGTCGATCACGGCATTGGCGACGTCGAGTACTTCGGCACGGGTCGGAATCGGCGAGTCCACCATCGACTGCAGCATCTGGGTGGCGGTGATCACCACCTTGTTGCGCGCAAGCGACTCGCGGATGATCTTCTTCTGCAGGCCCGGCAGCTCGGCATCGCCGATCTCCACGCCCAGGTCGCCGCGCGCCACCATCACCACGTCGCTGGCATCGATCACTTCGGCGAGGTTCTCGATCGCCTCGGCGCGCTCGACCTTGGACACCAGCGCCGCGTCGCAACCGTGCGAACGCGCGATCGCCCGCGCCTCCTCCATGTCGGCGGCGTTGCGGCAGAACGACACCGCGATGAAGTCCACCCCGATCTGGGCGGCGACACCGATCAGTTCGCGGTCGCGCTCGGTGAGCGCGCCCAGCGAGAGTCCGCCGCCGAGCTTGTTGAGGCCCTTGCGGTCGGACAGGACGCTGTCGTTGAGCACGGTGTTGACGATGCGCTGGCCCTCGATGCGCTCCACCCGCAGCTGCACCATGCCGTCGTCCAGCATCAGCACGTCGCCGGGGGACAGGTCGCCGGGCAGGCCCAGATAGCTCACGCCGACCTCGTGCTGCGTGCCCGCCGGTGCGTCCTCGCTGGCGACGAGGTCGAAGCGTTCGCCCGCCTTGAGCGAGACCTTGCCCTCGGCGAAACGCTCCACGCGGATCTTGGGACCCGGCAGGTCGGCGAGGATGCCCACTTCCACTCCCACGCGCGCCGCCGCTTCGCGCACCGCTTCGGCGCGCGCGATCTGGCCGGCGGGATCGCCGTGCGAGAAGTTGAGTCGCACCACGTTCACGCCTGCCCGGAAGATCGCTTCGAGTACGCCCGGCGGATCGGTCGCGGGGCCAAGCGTGGCGAGGATGCGGGTACGGCGGCGGTGTTCGGACATGGACAGGATCCGTTGCAGGAGTAAGTATCGCGGGGCGATTCGCGCGAGCCCGTTATCCTAGCCGAGCCAGATGGCGATCACGCACATGTATGCCGACGTCGACATCAGTGACGCCCTCGCGGCGCTCCCGGGCTTTCCTGTCCTGACCGGACAACGCGTGCGCCTGCGCGAGCCGCGCATGCAGGACATCGACGACCTGTTCGCGCTGTTCTCGCACCAGGACGTGATGCGCTACTGGAGCAGCGCGCCCATGCGGGTACGTATGCAAGCCGAAGGCAAGCTCGCGGATATGAGGGAAGGCTTCGCGCGACGCGAGGCGCTGGACTGGATCGTCGCGGAGCGGCGTGGCGACCGCGCGGTGGGCTGCTGCACGCTGTACCGGTTCGACGCCAGGCATCGTCGCGCGGAGATCGGCTATGCCCTGCATCCGGACTGGGGGCATCGCGGCCTGGCGCGCGGAGCCGTGGCGCTGGCAATCGACTGGGGGTTCCGCTGGCTGGGCCTGCAACGGGTCGAGGCCGATGTCGATCCACGCAACGTGGCGTCGCGCCGGCTGCTGGAGGCGCTGGGCTTTCGCAGCGAAGGGTTGTTGCGCCAGCGCGTCCTGATGGATGGCGAAGCCTGCGGCTCGGAAGTGTTCGGCCTGCTGCGTCCCGAATGGAGGAGCGGCCGATGCATACGGCCATGACCGGGGGACATGGCACCCAGGCCGGCCGGGGAGGGATCGCGACCCGAGCGGCCCGGGGAGAATCCCGGGCCGCCGACGACGTGCCGTCGCCTACATGATGCAGCCGTTGACCGCCCGCGAACGCGAGGTCACCACGCCCCAGCCGGGATCGCCGCAACCGTACATGCGCACGCCGACCACGCTGCCCGCCTCGTCGTAGTAGATCACCGATCCCGGATAGCAGCAGTCGGTCCCGTCATCGGCGCCGGCCGCAGCCGCAACGCCGAGGCCGGTCGCCAGGCAGGCGCCGAGCAGGGCGTACTTCAGGTTCCGCTTCGACACTTCCATCGCACTTTCTCCCTTGGTGGATGGACCGCCGCGATGGCGGCCCATGGCCCCTGTTCCGGGCGGCAGCTTCGGCCCCCCGGCATCACGCGAAGATGAAGCGGTCGTTAGCGAAACCTTCGACGGAGGGTCAGCCGCGCGCGTCCAGCGCGGCCACTGCCGGAAGGGTCTTGCCTTCGAGGAACTCGAGGAATGCGCCGCCGCCGGTGGAGATGTAGGACACCTGCCCGGCGATGCCGTACTTGTCCACCGCCGCCAGGGTGTCACCGCCGCCGGCGATCGAGAAGGCCTTCGACGCCGCGATCGCACGCGCCAGCGCCTCGGTGCCCTTGCCGAAGGCATCGAACTCGAACACGCCCACCGGGCCGTTCCACACCACCGTGCCGGCGCTCGCGATCATGCCGGCGTAGCGCGCGGCGGTGTCGGGACCGATGTCGAGGATCAGGTCGTCCGCCGCCACGTCGGCCACCGCCTTGACCGTCGCCTGCGCATCGGGGTGGAACTGCGGCGCGACCACCACGTCGGTGGGAACCGGAATGTCCGCACCGCGCGCCTTGGCCTTGGCCAGGATCTCGCGCGCGGTGTCCAGCAGGTCCGGCTCGTGCAGCGACTTGCCCACCGGCAGGCCCTGCGCGGCGATGAAGGTGTTGGCGATTCCGCCGCCGACGATCAGCTGGTCGACCTTGCCCACCAGGTTGGACAGCAGCTCGAGCTTGGTCGAGACCTTGCTGCCTGCGACGATCGCCAGCAGCGGCCTCGCCGGTTGCTCGAGCGCCTTGGCCAGCGCATCGAGTTCGGCCATCAGCAACGGCCCGCCGGCGGCAACCGGGGCGAACCGGATCACGCCATGGGTGGACGCCTGCGCGCGATGCGCGGTGCCGAAGGCGTCCATCACGAACACGTCGCACAGCGCGGCGTACTTGCGCGACAGCGCCTCGTCGTCCTTGCCCTCGCCGACGTTCATGCGGCAGTTCTCCAGCAGTACGACCTGGCCGTGCTCGACCTCCACGCCATCCACCCAGTCGCGCACCAGCGGGACCGGCCGGCCCAGCAGTTCGCCCAGCCGCCGCGCCACGGGCGCCAGCGAGTTCTCCTCGCTCCACTCGCCTTCCTTCGGCCGGCCCAGGTGCGAGGTGACCATCACGGCGGCACCCTTCTCCAGCGCCAGCTTCAGCGTCGGAATCGAGGCGGTGATGCGCTGTTCCGAAGTGATCTGGCCGTTGTCGATCGGCACGTTGAGATCCTGCCGGATCAGCACGCGCTTGCCGGCAAGGTCGAGATCGGTCATTCGCTGGATGGTCATGGGCATCGGTGGCTGCAGGCGGGGTCGTGCATTGTCTGCGCCGCCAGCGCCGCAGGCAAACGTTGCAGTCGCACCGGTCAGCCGTCGCGCCGGCGCAACAGGCTCGATGCCAAGCCCGCCACCAGCACCGCGCCAGCCAGCAGCAACGCCCACAACAGCCAGCCGCGCCAGTCGTGCGGCGTGGCTCCCGGACGCAGTGCGCGTTCGCCCGCGAGCGGCTCCATCCCGCCTGGCACGGCGCGGGCCGGCTGCCAGCCCGGGCCACGCGCTTCCCGTATCGCCTCGAGCGAGTGCGATACCGGCGCGCCGGCGCGTACGGTGCGCGCGCTGCCGGCCACCAGGCGATAGGGAGGTGTTCCCCGGGCGATGAACACCAGCGATTCGGGCCGCCAGCCCAGGCGCAGCCGCGGCGCCGAGGCGTCGCGCTCGGCACCAACCAGCTTCCACTCGCGATCCCGGGTGAGTCCCGCGAGCGGCTCGGGTGCCGAGCGGTTGGCCTCCTCGCCGCTGCCGATCGCGTAGGCCACCCACGGTCCCGCACGCAGCGTCCACGGCGCATCGCCGTGCTCGCGGCTGTACAGCCGCCATTGCCCGGTGCCGTTGCCTGCGTACTGCAGGTCGGCAACCTCCACCGGATAGCGGCCGTCCAGTTCGAACAGCTGGACGGTCACGCCGCGCTCCTGCACCTGCCTGCCCACGAGTTCGCGCCACTGCAATGGCGCGCGTCGCTCGGGCGGCGCCAGTTCGGCGCGCACCGCCCGCAGGCGCGGACTTCCCTGGCCAGGACCCGGCAGCAGCCGCAGGTAGCGCGCGGCCAGGCCCACCGGCACCCGCTGCTGCAGCAACCGATCGCCTGCGCGCGACAGGTCCACCAGCCGTCCCTGCGGGTGTACCTGCCGCCAGTCGCGCAGGTCGTCGCTGGCTTCGACCCGGTAGCTGCGATCGATGCCTGCCGGGTCCGCGTCCCAGTCCAGTTGCAGGGCGTCGATCCGGCCATCCACGTGGCTGGCGTCCACCAGCCAGGCCTCCGGCTGTTCCTGCGAGGCCGCAGCGCCCCCGGCTGCCTGCACGCGCAGCACGCTGCCGTCGGCCGCCCGCTCGACCGCCATTGACCAACCATCCAGCCGGTCGCGTGCGCCCGGCAGGGCGAACCAGCGCAGGGCCACGCGTGGCGCCTCGCCGCGGCTGCCCTCTCCGGCACGCAGCAACTGCGCGGGGACGGGCGCGCCGGCAGCGTCCAGGACGTCCACATCGTCCAGCGCGGGCGAGCTGGCGCGCTGGTACACCGCGCCGTCGAGCACCACGGCGTAGGCGCCCGCGTCCGGATCGGACAGGTCCAGCGGCCACTGCACCGCGTAATCGCCCGCAGTGCCTGCGGCCGCGGTCGCGGCCAGCAGCGCCAGGGCCGCAACGGCGCCGGCGCGGATCATGCCGGCCGCTCCTGCGCGGCCAGGGCCGCACGCGGCGGTGCCGGCGCGAAATACCCCACCAGCGTGCACAGCAGGCCGTAGGCGATGAACGAGCCGATCCCGAGCAGGTCGCCCAGGTGCTGGCGATCGACCAGTACGAGCTTGGCCAGCACCACACCCATGAGCACCGCGCCGGCCAGCCACAGCAGGCGCTGGCCGCGGCGCGAGCCGACGATCCAGCCGATCACCCCCAGCAGGCTCCACACCACGGTCAGGCTGGTCTGGGCCAACGTGTCGTCCATCATGCCCGTATCCCAGGACACACCGCCCCAGTGGTGCACCGCGCGCAGCGTGACCTGCGTGACCAGGAGGAAGCCCGCCGCCGAGGGCAGCGCCACGCGCAGCGCGGCCAGCGCGCGCGGTGCCTGGTCCGACCACAGCCAGCGCATCAGCAGCACCAGCACCAGCAGCTGTCCCATCTCGAGTGGATTGAACAGCGCCAGCCATGGCAGCGGCGCGGCGTCCCCCGGCGCGAACTGCGTGCCCAGCCACCACAGCCCGAGCAGCGCGAACACCACCAGTTGCAGCGGCAGGCGCAACGCATCGAACGTCCTGCCCCGGGGCACGCGAAGCGCAGGCCAGCGCCACATCGAGATCGCCACCAGTGCCGCCCAGGGCAGTGCGACCGCGGTGTGTCCCCAACCCGGCGCCAGGTCGAAATGCCTGGCGAGCCAGGCCGCGAACAGCGCGAGCACGGTCGGCCAGGCCAGCCACCAGGCCAGCTGCGCCAGGTCGCCTGTCCGGTCGCGGTCGCCGCGCAGGCACAGCAGGCTGCGCACGCCGAACGCCGCGTAGGCGAGCCAGGCCCACAGGCCCGCCCCCTCGAACGGATGCGCATGCGCCGCGGCCTGCGCGAATGCGAACGGGATCGCCGAGGCGAGCGCCAGCAGCGTGGTCGCGGCCAGCGCGCGCGACGGCCGCCGGCGATGCACTTCCGCCGCGAGCCAGCCGGTCAGCGCAGTGGCGGCCAGCATGGCGTCGACCTGCGCCTGGCCGGCCACAAAACCCACGATCTCCTGGTGCAGGTTGCCGCACCACCACAGCAGCCCCCACAGGTAGTACCCCAGCCCGATGCGCGCGTCCCCGGCGTCGCGATAGCTCCACGCGCTCGCGAACGCGGCCAGCGCGATCAGCAGCGCCCCCATGAAGGCTGGATTCGCGAGCGGCTGCACGTCGGGCGCAGGCGCCGTGGACATGCCGATGGCGTATGCGACCGCGGCCGCAAGCTGCAACCCCAGGCCGGCCAGCTGCGGCAACAGGCGTCCCTGCCGCAGTCCGAGCCAGGCCAGCGCCGCGCCTTCCAGCGCAAACACGCTGGCCGTGGCGTTCGCCGACAGCGCCAGCGGCACCGAGAGCGTCGCGAACCCCAACGCCAGCAGCGCGTGCGCTTGTGCCAGCAGCGCATAGCCTCCGCGTCGCCGCAGGGCCCGGGCCAGCACGGCGTACACCGTCGCCAGCGCCAACGCGCACAGCGCCAGCGGCATGCGCGCGCCATCGAGCAGGGCCGCCTGCAGCATGAATGCGACCAGCGGCGTGCCGAACAGCAGGCAGCCGTCGATGAAGTCGCGGCGGCTGGCCGGACGGCGCCGCGCGTACAGAATCGGCAGCAGCAGGTAGAACACGAAGAACAGCACCAGGAACGGTTGCGTGCTGGCCTGCTTGTCCGGCGCGTAGGCGAGCACGCCCCAGGCGATGCCGATGCCCCAGGTGAAGGCGAAGCCGAGCAGGTTGAGCGAGCGCCACGACTTCATCCAGGCGATGGCGAAGATCGCCGCATTGAGCACCGCGTAGTAGGAAAACAGCGCAACATGGTTGCCGCTGCCGGTCGACAGCCAGACCGGGGCGAGGAAGCCGGCGAGAATGCCCAGCACCGCCAGGGTGCGCGAGTCCTGCAGCACTGCGAGCACGCCCAGCCCGGCCACCAGCGCGACGCTGAGCGCGAATGCCGCTGCCGCGGGCAGCAACCCGTACAGCTTGAATGCCGCGAACACCACCAGCAGCAGCACGCCGATCGCACCACCCTGCAGCGCCAGCGCAAAGGCCGGCCTGTCGCTGCGCTGGCGCCAGCCGAACACCAGCCCGGCCAGGGCCCCGGCCGACACCCCCGCCAGCCGCAGTTCGATCGGCAGCTGCAGCCAGCCCTGGTCGCTGGCGTACTTGAGGAGCGCGGCCACGCCGGCCAGCAGCACCAGCATGCCGACCTTCACCGGCACGTTGCCGACGGTGAACCAGCGCTGCACCGCGCGCGCGAACGATGCAGTGAAGTGCCGCGGCGGCGGTCGGCGTGGCGGCGTGGGCGGCAACGGCGCAGTGGGCGCGGACCTTGCGGCCGCAGGCGAGGGCAGCGGCGGCGGCGCCGGACTTGAAGG
>JAEXLY010000050.1 GCA_023444765.1 Pseudomonadota bacterium
GCATCGACCCTGCGCCGCGTTCGATGCGGCGCAGGGCCCGGCTAGGCGTCAGCGCTTCCCGGTTTCGCCCACGCCTTCGGGCGGCGCGAGCGCGGTGCGCGGCGCGATCCACAGCCGCAGCACGAACCAGGCCAGCGCCAGCGCGCCGATGCTGAAGATGGTGTCGCCCGGCACGCGCATCCACACCAGCAGGTCGACGATCGGCTTCTGCATGAACTCCGCCGAACGGGCGTAGTAGTAGCCGTGTTCGATCGCCGCGAGCAGCTGCAGCGTACCCAGCGGCAGCAGGGTCAGCACCGCCATCAGTGCCAGGCCGATGTTGAGGCACCAGAATGCGGTCTTGAGCGGCGCGGTGTTCCATCGCATCTGCCCGCGCAGACCACGCAGGCAGAACAGCACCAGCGCGATCCCGAGCATCCCGTACACCCCGAACAGGGCGGTGTGGCCGTGCAGCGGCGTCAGGTTCAGGCCCTGCATGAAGTACAGCGACAGCGGCGGGTTGATGAGGAAGCCGAACAGTCCGGCGCCCACCAGGTTCCAGAACGAGACCGCGATGAAGAAGTAGATCGGCCAGCGGTAGCGTTCCATCCACGGCGTGGACTGGCCCATGCGGTAGGTGTGGTACGCCTCGAAGCCGAGGTAGGCCAGCGGCACCACCTCCAGCGCGCTGAAGCTCGCACCCAGCGCCACCACGGCCGTCGGCGTGCCGCCGACGAAGTACAGGTGGTGCAACGTGCCCAGCACGCCGCCGGCCATGAAGATGATCGTGGCGAACATCACCGCCGTGGTCGCCGACTTCGGCCCCACCAAGCCGAGGCGCACGAAGATCAGCGCCATCACCGCGGCCGCGAACACCTCGAAGAACCCTTCCACCCACAGGTGCACCAGCCACCAGCGCCAGTACTCCACTTCCGACAGGTGGGTGTGCTCGTTCCACATCAGCGCCGAGGCGAAGAACAGGCCGATGCACACCGTGGCCAGGAACAGCAGGCCGACCACGGTGCGCATCTCGGTCGGCGGGCCGCGCAGCACCGGCCACAGCGCGCGCCCCACCAGCACCAGCCACAGGATCAGGCCGATGAACAGGTACCACTGCCAGAAGCGGCCCATGTCCGCGTATTCCCAGCCCTGGTGGCCGAACCAGAAGTTGTGCTCGAGCCCGAGCTTCTGCATCACCGCCAGCCACTGGCCGGTGAACGAGCCCACCACGATGATCAGCAGCGAGACGAACAGGAAGTTCACGCCCAGGCGCTGGAACTTCGGCTCGTGCCCGGACATGGCGGGGGCGATGTAGAGGCCCGTTGCCAGCCACGCCACCGCGATCCACAGCACCGCCAGCTGGGTGTGCCAGGTGCGCGTGATCGAGTAGGGAAGGATTTCCGCGAGCGCGAAACCATAGGCTTCCTGGCCTTCGACCTGGTAATGCGCGGTGATCGCGCCCAGCAGGATCTGCAGCAGGAACAGCACCAGCACCACCCAGAAGTACTTGGCGGTGGCGCGCATGGAAGGCGTGATGCGCAGCGTCGCCAGCGGGTCGGTCGCCGGCAGCGGCGCTGCGTCCTCGTCGCGGGTGCGCGCGTGGTGCCAGCCCAGCAGCGCGATGCCGGCGATCAGGAACAGCACGCTGAAGGCCGACCACACCCACAGCGACGGCGGCGGCCGGTTGCCGATCAGCGGCTCGCTGGGCCAGTTGTTGGTATAGGTCACCCGCTGCGGCGCGACGCCCGACTGCTCCGGCGCCAGCGACTCGCCCCCGGGTCCCGGGCGCTCGGTGCCGGCGCCCCAGGCGGTCCACCAGAAGAACGCCGTCATCGCCTGGCGGTGCGCCGGGTCGGGCACGGTGTTGTCCTTCATCGCGTAGGCTTCGCGCAGCTCCGCGGTTTCCGGCGCGTTGCCGAACAGGCTCACGTAGTGCGAGGCGACTTCCTCGATCGCAGCCGCCCGCACGGCCGGCACGGTGATGGTGCCGGTCGCCGCGTCATAGGTGTTGGGCCGCATCAGCGCCTCGAGCCTGGCCCGCAACAGGCCCTGCTGCTCCGGCGGCAGGCTACGGTAGCTCGTCCCGCCCTGCTGGCGAGCCCATGAATCGAGGATGGCAATGGATTCGCGATGCAGCCAGTCCGCGCTCCAGTCGGGCGCGACATAGCCGCCGTGGCCCCAGATCGAGCCGAGCTGCATGCCGCCGATGGACTGCCAGACCTGGCGTCCGCGCTCGATGTCGGCGCGCGTGTACAACACGCGTCCGTCATCGGCCACCACGCGTTCCGGAATCGGGGGAACCGACCGGAAGATCTCCTTGCCCGACCACAGCAGCACGGCGAACGAGGAGACGAGCAGTACCGCAAGGCCGATCCAGAGTTTGCGCGTCTGGTCCATGTCCACTCCTTGTGATGGTTCGTTCAGCTTGGACACCTTGGTCGCCGCGATGTAAAGCGCAGGTGAAACGGGCGCTTCCAACGCATCGACGCAGCGTGTACGGCGCGCTGGCCCGGGAGCGCCGGCACAACGATTTCACTCGCGCGTCCGGCCCGTTCGGCCACATTCGACGCGTGCATCAGGCCACGCTCTACCTTGTCCATCTGTCCGATTGCGCCACGCCGCCCGCGACCGGGCCGGCACTGGTCGCGCTGGCGCCGGACCTGTTCCTGGCCGAGTCCACGCGGACGCGGTCCCAGCTCTACCACGCGCTCAAGCGGCGCTACCGACCCGGCCGCTTGCTGGTGGCCGCGCTGGATGGAGACCCGAAGTTCAAGGGCATGCAGTCGGGCGCGCTGAAGTGGCTGCGTGCCCGGCGTGGACGCTGACGTGCCTCACGCGGCCTCGATGCCGGGGCGCGACGGGGCCGTGCGCAGGGTGACGGCGATACCGGCGCGACGCGCGCGTTGCGCGCAGGCGCTGGCATAGTCGTTGGCCGCGCCGACGTCGACGAAACAGCCGTCGATGATGCAGTCGCGGGTCACGGTCCAGCCGCCCTCGATGTCGGGTTTGACTTCGATCCTGATGCTCGTCGACTTGATGCCTGCAGGGGTCACCGGCACACCTCTCGCGGATGCTTCCGCCGTTGGGGTGGCGCATCGTAGGCGCGGCTACGTCAACTTCGCGTTGCCGAATCGAGAACGGTCGATGACAGCGCGCCACCGCGCACGGATCAGCCGCGACGGCGGCCGATGCGGGCGCCCAGCGCGGCGGCGAGCGCCAGCGTGGCCGCCACCGCGAGCAGGGCCGCGGAGAGCGATAGCGCCTCGGCCACGAAGCCGATCAGCGCGGGGCCGGCCAGCACGCCCGCATAGCCCATGGTGGTGACCGCCGGGATCGCCATGTGCTCGGGCATGCGCCTCTGTGCGCCGGCCAGGGTGAACATCACCGGCACGATGTTGGCGCAGCCCACGCCCAGCAGGGCGTAGCCCGCCATGCCCGCGCCGAGGTCGGGCGCCAGCATGGCCAGGGCCATGCCGAAGGCGCCGACCAGCCCGCCGCCCAGTACCGTGCGGACGCGACCGATCCGCGTCACCACCGCGTCGCCGGCCAGCCGCGTGGCAGTCATGGCGAGGTTGAATACGACGAACGCCCAGCCCGCGCGTTCCAGCGCGACCCCCTTGACCTCGTGCAGGAACACCGCGCTCCAGTCGAGCATCGCACCTTCGGCCAGGAAACCCACGAAGCACACCAGCCCGATCCCGAGCACCACGCCGCGCGGCAGGGCGAACACCGCCGCAGCGCCCGCCGCGCGTTCGCTGCGCCAGGCGCGCGCTGCAGCCACGACCAGCAGCAGGACGATGCCGGCCACCGCCAGGGTCGCGGCAAGCACCGGCACGCCCAAGCCCAGCAGGAAGGTCGACAGCACCGCGCCGGCGAGGCTGCCGACGCTGTAGAAGGCATGGAAGCCGGACATCATCGGCCGCGCCGCATCGCGTTCGACCACCACCGCCTGGATGTTCATGGTGCAGTCCATCGCACCCATGGCCGCGCCCAACAGCAGCAGCACGCCAGCGAGCAGCCAGGCGTCGCCCACGATCGCCAGCAACGGCAGCACCAGCAGCATGGACAGGGACGCCGCGAGCATCACCCGCCTGCAACCCTGGCGCGCGGCCATCGCACCCGCCAGCGGCATCGCCACCAGCGAGCCCAGCCCGAGGCACAGCAGCACCAGGCCCAGTCGGGCATCGTCCAGCCCGGCGCGCAGCTTGGCGAAGGGCACGATCGGCGCCCAGGTGGCGATGACGAAGCCGGGAATGAAGAACGCGGCGCGGGTGGCGCGCTGCTGCGCGCGACGTGGATCGGGATGCAAGGACGGCACCGGCTGCAGGGAGCCGGACACCATAGCCACGTGCGGCGCCACGCGAAACGTTGATCATCGGAACACCGTGGTGTCCTCGCCGCATGCCACGTGCCAGTCGCGCCTCGACTGCGGCACCATGCGGGGCCCGGACAGAGGAAGGGAAACACAATGCGCATGACGCTCCGCACCGCGGTGGCCTGCCTGGCGCTGGCCCTGTGCGCCCGGGCCGCCGCAGACGATGGCGCCTTCCCCTGGCCGCAGGGCCAGCGGGCCGCGGTGAGCCTGGCCTACGACGATGCGCTGCCCAGCCAGCTGGACAACGCGATCCCGGCGCTCGACCGGCATGGCCTCAAGGGCAGCTTCTATCTCATCCTTGCCGCAGCGCCGGTGCGCGAGCGTCTGGAGGAATGGCGGGCGGCGGCGCGCAACGGCCACGAGCTGGGCAACCACAGCCTGTTCCACCAGTGTTCGACCCGCGGCCCTGGGCGCGAATGGGTCCAGACCGCGCAGGACCTCGACACCACCAGCGTCGCGCGGATGCGCGCCCAGTTGGAAGTGGCCAACACCATGCTGCACGCGATCGACGGCAGCACCGCCTTCACCTTCACCGCGCCCTGCGGCGACCGCATCGCCAGCGACGGCGACTACATCAAGGAGGTCTCCGGGCTGTTCCTCGGCATCAAGATGGTCGGCGGCGGCGTGGTCCCGGACATGTGGACGTTGGACCCCGCGGCCGTGCCCGTCACCGTCCCGGTGGACGCGAGCGGCGCGGAACTGATCGCGCTGGTCGAGGAAGCGGGCCGGCGCGGGACCATGATCAACTTCACGTTCCACGGCATCGGCGGCGATCACCTGGCGGTGAGCCGGGAGGCGCACGACGCGCTGCTTGCGTATCTGGCCGAACACCGCCAGTTCTACTGGACCGGCACCTTCCGCGACCAGATGCGCTGGGTGCGCGAACAACAGGCCAGGCGAAGCGGTTCGGCACCGTGACGCCCACGCCTTCGCAGCGCCTTCGCACGACGCTGCCATGATCATGCGTCCTGTCCCGCCCGGCCCATCGCCATGACCCGTTCCCGCCGGCGCCGCACCGCCTTCGACACCCCTGCCCGGCTCGTGGAAGTAGCGACCCTCGCGCCGGCCGTGGCCGGCGCCCGGCGGACGCGGATGGCGCTGGG
>JAEXLY010000204.1 GCA_023444765.1 Pseudomonadota bacterium
GCGCCGGCCCGGGTCGGCGCCGGTGCCGCGTCCTGCGCGCGGATGCGCGCCAGCAGCAGCTCCGGATCCTGCGGATCGTCCAGCAGGACCAGCGCGCCGGCGCCCTCGGCCGCCAGCATCGCCAGCACCTCGCCGGTGGCCGGGCCGAAATCGCCGCGCCGCCAGTGCAGGGCATCGGCCAGCAGGTTCTGCGGCTGCACCCGCACCAGCGATGCGCGTGCGGCGTCCGGGGTGCCGCGGACCAGGGCGAAATGCAGCGCGTGGCCGACCTGGTCGCGATAGGTGACCAGGCGGAAGCGGCCGTGCGGTGTCTCGATGTCGCGCTCGTCCATGCGCTCGACCGTGTGTTCGGTTTCCAGCCGGTGGCGGATCAGCTCCTCGATCGAGCCGATCTTCAGCCCGTGTTCGCGCGCGAACACTTCCAGCTGCGGGCGCCGCGCCATGCTGCCGTCCGGGTTGAGGATCTCCACCAGTACGCCGGCCGGCTCCAGTCCGGCCAGGCGCGAGAGGTCGGCCGCGGCCTCGGTGTGGCCGCTGCGCGCCAGCACGCCGCCGGGTTCGGCCATCAGCGGGAAGATGTGGCCGGGCTGGGACAGATCGTCGGGCCTGGCGTCGGGCCGCACCGCGGTGCGGATGGTGTGGGCGCGATCGTAGGCGGAGATTCCGGTGGTCACGCCTTCGGCCGCCTCGATGCTCACGGTGAAGTTGGTGCGGTGGCGCGAGGTGTTGGACTGCACCATGGGCGGCAGTCCGAGCTGGCGGCAGCGCTCGCGCGTGAGCGACAGGCACACCAGGCCGCGCGCATGGGTGACCATGAAGTTGATGTCGGCAGGCCGCACCAGCTCGGCGGCCATGATCAGGTCGCCTTCGTTCTCGCGGTCCTCGTCGTCGACGATCACCACCATGCGGCCGTTGCGGATTTCCTCCAGCAGTTCCGGAACCGGTGCGAAGCTCATGCCTGTTCCTCCATGCGCGCTGCCAGCAGGCGCTCGACGTGGCGCGCCAGCAGGTCGACCTCGAGATTGACCGGATCGCCCGCCGCCGATCGTGCGAATGCGGTGTGCGCGATGGTGTGCGGAACGAGGGTGACGTCGAACCCGGCGTCGTCCACGCCGTTGACCGTGAGGCTCACACCGTCGACGCAGATCGAACCCTTGCGGGCGATGTACTTGAGCAGCGCGGCCGGCGCCTCGAAGCGCCAACGCTGCGCGCCCTCGCCGGCATCCTCGACCGCCAGCACCCGGCCGACGCCGTCGACATGCCCGCTGACCAGGTGCCCGCCGAGGCGGTCGCCCACGCGCAGCGCGCGCTCGAGGTTGACCGCGCGCACTTGCGGCAGCGCGCCCAGGGTGGTGAGCGACAGCGTCTCGGCCGAGGCGTCCGCGTCGAAGTGCGTGCCGTCGAACGCCACCACCGTCAGGCAGACGCCGTTGACGGCGATGCTCTCGCCCAGTGCGATGTCCCCTGCGGCGAGCGTGCCCAGGGCGATGCGCAGGCGCGCATCCGCCCCCTGCGCCTGGCGCGAGGCCAGGGTGCCGACGCCCTGGATCAATCCGGTGAACATGGTCCGTTTCCCGCATGGCGGCAAACGCCCGGAGGGCGGTCCACGCACGGCACGGCCGCGCGGGGGTGGTCTTCTTTCATCCGGACTGTGACCGTCGGCCCCGGATTCCGACCGGGTCTGCTGACCCCGCGTGCGCAAGGGCACGCGGGCGCTCGCGGGCTCGTGAACGGGCCGCGACCGCGACCTTCCACCTACCGCCGGTGGGGAGTTCCACCCCGCCCTGAAGACGTCTGCATTGTGAGTGCCGGCCTGGGCCGGCGCGCGCATTCTAGCGCAGCGTGTTCGCGGCCGCCCCCGCCCGGCCGCCCCGGCGATGGCCCGCCAGCACCGCGTCGATCACCCGCGTGGTGCGCGCGGCGGACTCGCCGGTGGACGGACAGGCGCCTTCTCCGCGCAATCCGGCCACCACCGTCTCGATCAGCGGCAGCTGGATGTGGACCGGGTTGGCGACGGCGAAACACTGCGTGCCATCGCCGCGGCGCAGCTCCACGGGCGCATCGTCGAAGGTGGCGAAATGCAGGCTGCCGTCGTCGCCGTGGATCTCCACCCGGTCGCGGCGGGCGTCGCTGCAGAAGCGCCATTCGCCCTGTCCGGCGATCCCGCATGCGAAACCGAACGCCATCGAGACGCTGTCCTCGGCGGGGTACCGACCGGATGAAGTGGCCTCGCCCGAGACCTGCGTGATCGGCCCGAACAGGAAATCGAGCAGGTCGAGGGTGTGGCTGCCCAGGTCCACGAACAGCCCGCCGCCAGAGATCTCCGGCTGCAGGCGCCAGGGCAGCGCGGCGGCAGGCTCCGGCGGCGTGCGGTGCAGGCACACGCGCACCTCGCGCGGGCGCCCGATCGCGCCATCCTGCAGCAGCTCGCGCACCTTCAGGAAGCGCGGCAACGCGCGCCGGTAGTAGGCCACGAACAACGGCATGCCGGTCCGGCGGCTGGTCTCGAGCATGGCCTCGCATTCGGCCGCATCCATGGCCATGGGCTTTTCCACGTACACCGGCTTGCCCGCGCGCATGGCGGCGATCGCGTAGCGGGCGTGGGTCGACGGCGGCGTGGCGACGTAGACCGCGTCGACGCCCGGATCGTCGATGAGCGCCTGCGCATCGTCGTACCAGCGCGGCACGCCGTGCCGGCGCGCATAGTCGGCGGCCGTGGTCGCATCGCGCCGCATCACCGCCACCAGCGAGGAACCGCGGGCCTGTTGCAGGGCCGGGCCGCTCTTGACCTCGGTGACGTCGCCGCAGCCGATGATGCCCCAGGCGATCACGTCTTCCTCCGTGCATGCACCGACAGCGGCCATTCCAGCCGCCAGGTCGCGGCCGGGTCGCCCCAGGCCCGGGCGATGGCGGGCGCGTGCAGGAGGACCGGATCGGTACCCGTGGCCTCGCGCATGCGGCGGGTCGACGAATAGCTCGAGAAGTAGGCCAGCAGCCGTGCCAGCGGCCAGTCGGCCTGGAGTTCGAACCCGGGCACCGCGAGCGGTTCGAACGGCCAGTCGAAGCCCGCGTAGGCCGCGCCGACCAGGGCGCGTTCGGCCGGCCACCAGGATTCGATCGCGCGCGAGAACGCGGCCACGGGCGCCGCGATCGGCGCCGGCGCCTGCAGGTCGCCATAGCTCCAGGCCACCAGCAGCCCGCCGGGCCGCAGCACGCGCGCGCATTCGGCGAAGAACACCGGCATGTCGAACCAGTGCAGCGCCTGTGCCACGCAGACCGCGTCGACGCTGGCATCGGCCAGGCTGCAGCGCTCGGCCGGCTCGACCGCGAAGCCCACGTTGGCGGGCCCCGCCGCCTGCGCGATCTGGTCGGCGCTGGCGTCGCTGGCATGCACCGCGCAGAAGCGTCCGGCGAGGCCAGCGGTGGCCTGGCCGCTGCCGCAGGCGGGTTCCCAGGCCAGGCGCGCGGCCGGCGCCTGCGCCGCGATCCAGTCGAACAGCGCCTGCGGATACCCCGGCCGCGCTTGGGCATAGGTGGCGGCGAGCGCGGAGAAGTGATCCTTGAAC
>JAEXLY010000208.1 GCA_023444765.1 Pseudomonadota bacterium
CGGGGGCGGCGGGGGGGCCCACGGCGCCGCCGGCCAGTTCGCAAGCTGCGCCTCGACCGAGGCGATCGCCGCGGGAACGTCCAGCCCCGTCGCCGCACGCGCCGGGTCGGTCTCGGGACAGTAGTTCGCGCGGCCCTCCGGGTCGTAGACCGCAGGGTGCCGCGCCATGAGGTCGCAGGTCTCGCCCGGCATGGCTTCGATGGTGATGACCTGCGGATCGAACGCGGCCAGCCGCTGCAGCAGCGGTTCGATCGCGCTGGCGGCAACCTCGCCAGCGTCGTCCTGCGCCAGGTGCACGGTGCCCAGCACCAGCACCCGCGTGGGCGGCCCGCCAAAGGGTTGCTTGAGGGGCGTCGCCCCGGGCTCGGCGGCCAGGGTGCCCAGGGGGCTTGCGGCAAGCAGCAGGACGGACAGCAGGGCGCGGCGCATCGGTTCGGCTCGGGCTTTCGGGAGTGTCGCCATCACAACCGCCGCCGGCGCCGCGCGCATGGGCGGTTGGTCACCGTGACGATCGACTCGTGGCGTCCCGCCCTCCCCGTTTGCGGAAGGACCGAGCCCGGGTGGCTGAGGGTGTCGCCGCCGCGCACTTGCGCCGCGCACGGGAGGCGAATCGAATGGAGCAGCGGTACGGCGCGCAGGCGCCGTCGGCGCGGCCACCCCGGAACTCCCCTGTGATGCGAACGTGACCATCCTGGCGCGGATGCCTCACCTCCGGAAGGCGCACCGAGCGCCTGGGCGGGGCGACTTCTGCTCCTGAGCGCAGATGCGGCCTCGGGACATGCAGGGGCCCGCAGCTGGAACCCGGCGGGTGAGCGGGCGGACTCGTTCACCCCCCGCCTGCAGCCCGAGGCTGCGTCGTCGCGACGTGGCGCCCGGGACCTCAGAAGTCCCAGCGCGCGGCCAGCGTCACCGGCAGCGACACGCGGCTGCCGGTGTCGTTGATGCCGGCCAGGCCCAGGCCACCGATCGCGCTGTCGTCGTCCTTCAGGTCGGCGACGTAGCGCAGGCCGCCGGTGAGGGTGACGCTGAAGGTCTCGCCGGCGGGAATCAGCACGCCCACGTCGACACCACCGGTGGCCGACCAGCCCGAGTCGAAGAACGGCGCGTCGGCGATGGTGATGCCGGCAGCGGGAATCTCGAACGTGGCGGAGATGGCATCGGTGCGGGTCGCGCCCAGGCGCGCGGCGACGAACGGACGCGACGCTCCGGCTGTACCGAAGTAGTGGCGGTAGCCGACCTCCGCCGACAGCGCCTCGTATGCGCCGAAGGTGCCGTATACCGGCAGTTCGGTAGCGAGCGCCGGCACGAAGGCGCCACCCACCTGCAGGGTGCCGCGGCCCGCGCGCGTCTGCCGGACCTGCCCGAACAGCTCGCGGCTGTCGTCGAAGCCGTAGGCGAACTCGAGACCGTAGGTGTCGGCCAGATCGTAGATGCGGTCGTGGCCGCGCGCCCCGATGCGCAGTTCGGCAGAGACGCCGGCCAGGGCGGGATTGAGCGGGCCGAGATCGGGCACCGGCGCGACCGCACCCTCGTGGACATCACTACTAAGCGGCATGTCGACGCCACCGGTCAGCGACATCGAGAAGCGCCCGGCTTCGGGACCGGCGGCGTGGGCCGAGGTCGCGAGCAGGGCGGAGAAGGGCAGGACGAGCCAGGTGCGCATGGGCAGCTCCATTGAAGGGGTTGGGTGGACGCGCATCGATGGCGATGCTGCCGGGCGACGCTAGGCAGCGCGCGGTTAGTCGTGCGTCAACCGCTGGCTTGTACGAAAGCTGTACAGCGCCGCGGCGCGACCGCTGCCGCGCGTGTTGCGCAGGGCCCACCCCGACCCGCCTCGCACTCGCCCCTGTGGGAGCGCGCTCGCGCGCGAATGCCGTTCACGGCCAAGGTCGCCCGCACAGTGACCAACAGGAGCTCCACGCAATTCGCGAGCACCGTGCGGGCAATGCGCGCCCGGCGCCCCGGGGACGACCGAAGTCAGTCCGTGCGCAGGCGCACCGGCAGGTCGGTGGCGCCGGACGCGCGGTTGCCTGCCGCGTCCTCGGCCACGGCACGGACGATGTAGTCGCCGGCGGGCAGCGCGCCTGGCTGCCAGAGACCATGCGCCACTTCGTCGCCGCGGACGGTGTTGCTCGCCACGTACAGGAAGCGCGTACGCGAGGCGCCATGCACCGTGATGCCGCTGTCGGCCGCGTAGGCGATCTTTACCGCCTCCGGGTGCGCGGGCATGCGCGAGAAGTCGAGGTTCATCGCCGGCCGTTCGAAGCCGGCCACCGGACGCCCGTCGGCATGCAGCACCTGGAAACCCACGCGATGCAGGCCCAGACGCCGCCGCGGCAGGTTGCCGTCCACCTGGTCCCACGCCTCGACCACCACCTGCACGCCATCGCGCGGCAGCAGCACACGCCCGTCCTCGCGCGCCCGCAACGGCCGACCCGCGGCATCGAGCAGGCTGACGTGGTCGATGCGCGGCGGCACGCCGTCGCTGTAGTTGCGGAAACCCAGCCGGATCGCGTTGTGCTGGTGGCCGTAGGGCCCGACGATCAGATGGGTATGCGCCTGCGCGTTGACCGTGCCCAGCGCATCGCCGGGCGCGAAGCGCGTGCCGCGCATGATGCGCACCGACGTTGCGCGGCCATCTTCGTCGCGGTCGATCAGGAAGCGCGAAGGATCGAGGTTGCGCCCCTGCGCAGTGCGGCCGGCGCGCAGGTGCAGGTAGGTCAGCTCGTCCACGCTGATGCCCTCGGCCTGCCCGCCGAAGCTGAAGGCGGCCAGCGGACTGGTCACCTTGCCGCCCGCGATGGAGAGCACCGGCGTACCGACATCGGCGCGCACATCCAGGCCGTTGTGCAGATGGCTGCGGCTTTCCCCGCTAAAGTTGCCGCGCACCTCGCCGAGCGTTCCGACCACCTCGTGCCAGCCGTGCTGGGGCGCGAACGGCCAGCGCTGCCCGGTGTCCGGCCGCGCGCGCGACGGGGAAGGTCCGACCGGGCCATCGGCGGGTGCGTCGATGCCGCGAGGCACGATGCCGTGCAGGCGATGGCCGGCCGCATCGGCCAGCAGCAGGCTGCCGTCGGGTTCGACCCACAGCGCGGAAGGCCGCGCGAACCAGGGCGCGGCGCCTCCCGCCAGCACCCGCGAGCGGCCGTCGGCCAGGATCTGCAGCACGCGCCCGGGCGAGAGCTCGGCGACATACAGCCCGCCGTCGTGCGTGGCCGCGAGCGCCAGCGGACGCACCGGCTCGGGCGCACCCCAGCCGCTCGCACGCCAGGTGTGGACGCTGCCGCCGGGATCGATCCAGCGCAGCGCGCGGTTGCCGGTATCGGCCACCCACACGCGCCCATCGCGACCCACGGCGACTGCGGTCGGCGTATCGAAGCGCGCGGCCTGCCCAGGCCCGTTCGCGAACCCCGGCGCCTCGCCGCCGGCCAGCGTGCGCACGCGCCCGTCGCGTTCGATCACACGGATACGATCGTTCCAGGTATCGGCCACGTACACGCGGCCGCCCGCGTCCACCGCCACGCCCATCGGCGCGCGGAACTGCGCGAGCGTGCCCACGCCGTCGCGGACACCCGGCCGGCCGTCGCCGGCCAGCGTGGTCACTTCGCCAGTGCGCGAGACCTTGCGCACGGCGTGGTTGCCGGTATCGGCGACGTAGAGGTTGCCGAGCAGGTCGATCGCCAGCGCCGAAGGCGTGTGGAAGCGCGCCGCGCTGCCGATGCCGTCGGCGAAGCCTTCCTGCGATCCGGCGAAGCTCGTCACCGCGCCGTTGGGCGCGACGCGGCGGATGCGGTTGGCCTCGCCACCGTCGGCCACGAACAGGCTGCCGTCCGGTCCCCGCACCAGGCCCCAGGGTTCGTCGAAACGCGCCTGCAGGACGTGTCCGTCGCGCACGCCGCGGTGGCCGTCTCCGGCCAGCGGCACGATCCGCGGCTGCCAGTCGAACGATGTCGCCGGCAGGCTTGGTGGCGGGCCGCGCCACCAGTCGCGCAGCGGCTGCCAGAGGAAGGTCAGGCCCAGCGCGATGGCGGTGAGCGCGACGACGGCCAGCAGCGCGCGCCGCATGCCCGGCCGCGCGCGGCCGACGCGCCGGTTCAATCCAGCACGCGGCAGAACACCGCCTTGAGGTAGCGCGACTCGTGCACGTTGGCCAGGAACGGGTGGTCGGCGCCGGCGCCGGCGATCTTCAGCACCTGCACCGTGCGTCCGGAATAGAACGCGGCCCGGCGCAGCATGTCGAGGAACTGTTCCTCGCTCACCAGGCCGGTGCACGAGAACGTGGCGAACAGCCCGCCCGGCTTGACCACGCCCAGCGCCAGCTTGTTCATGTCCAGGTACTTCTTGAGCGCCGGGATCACCTGCTCGCGGTCGCGCGTCATCTTCGCCGGGTCGAGGATCACCACGTCGAACCGCTCGCCGTTGCCGGCCGCGTCGCGCAGCCAGGGGAAGATGTCGGCCTGCACGAAGCGCGGCTTCACGCCATTGAGCTTCGCATTGCCGCGCGCGATCTCCAGCACCGCCTCGTCGATGTCGATGCCCACCACCTCGCTGGCACCGCGCACCGCGGCATACACGCCGAAGCCGCCGGTGTTGCAGCACAGGTCTAGCACCCGCTTGCCGGTGCAGCGGTGGGAGAGCCATTCGCGGTTGTCGCGCTGGTCGGCGAAGAAGCCGGTCTTGTGCGCGCCCGCCGGATCGGCACGGAATCGGATTCCGTTCTCGGTGATGATCGCCGGTTCGGTACCGGTGGTCTCGCGGAAGTCGAACGACTCCTGCTTCTGCACGTGCTCGTCGGCGAACCCGTGGAAGCGGCAACCGGGAAACTGCTCGCGTAGCGCGGCATGGATCCACTCGCGGTGGCGGAACATGCCGGCGCTGAAGTACTCGACCACGACCAGGTCGTCGTAGCGGTCCACTACCAGCCCGCTCAGGCCGTCGCCCTCGCTGTGCACCACGCGCCAGGCGTTGGTGGTCTCGTCCAGCCGCAGCAGCTCGCGGCGCAGGCGCACGGCTTCGGCGATCCTGCGGGAGAACCAGGCCGCGTCCACCGCCACGTCCGGGTCGGTTTCCAGGATGCGCAGGGCGATGCGGGAGTGGCCGTTGTAGAAGCCGCGGCCGATCCACACCCCGTCCATGCCGACGATGTCGACGATGCTGCCCGGCTTGGGACGCTGGACGGGCTTGTCCACCAGCTTCTGGAAGATCCAGGGGTGGCTGGAGCGCCAGGGGTTCCTCAGGTGGATCGTGGGGAGGGCATCGTTCATCGGCACAGTTTATCTGCCCCGTTGACCGCGCCGGGCCCGCGCCCCCAGAATGCGCGCCGAAGGGGAGTAGCTCCCAGCGTGCAGGCCGTCATTTCGAGCAGCAATGCTCCGGTCCCACGGCAGCCCACCGGGCTGTGAGCAAGACCTTCGCCGCGATGGCGAAGGTGCGTCCCCGGATCTCCGAGCGAGGGTTCCGTGCCGCCTGCGTCCGCGGCCGACCCGTCCCCTGCCCGGAAAACACGATGGAAACGATAGGCAACGTCTGGTTGTGGGCCGGTTTCGCCGGCCTGGTGCTGATCGCGCTGCTGGTGGACCTGGTGCTGATGCGCCACGGCGGCCCGCACAAGGTCACGTTCAGGGAGGCCGCCTGGTGGAGCCTGGGCTGGGTGGCCCTGGCGCTGGCCTTCAATGCCGCGCTGTGGTGGTACATGGGCCAGACGGCGGGACCGGACGAGGCCCGGCGCGTGGGCCTGGAGTTCCTCACCGGCTACCTGGTGGAGAAGGCGCTGGCGGTCGACAACATCTTCGTCTTCCTGATGCTGATGACCTACTTCGCCGTGCCCGAGGAGCAGCGCCAGCGGGTGCTGGTGATCGGCATCCTGCTGGCGATCGTGCTGCGCGCGATCCTGATCTTCGCCGGTGCGGCGCTGATCGCGAACTTCCACTGGATGCTCTACGTGTTCGGCGCCTTCCTGCTGCTGACCGGCGTGAAGATGTGGTTCGCCGCCGGCAAGGAACCGGACCTGGACAAGAACCCGGTGCTGCGCTGGCTGACCGCGCACGTTCCGTTCGTGCGCCGCTACTACGGCAGCGCCCTGTGGCTGGGCAGCGGCAGCCGGCGCAAGTTCACCCCGCTGTTCATCGTGCTGGTGATGATCGGCATCACCGACGTGATCTTCGCGGTGGACTCGATCCCGGCGATCTTCGCCATCACCACCGACCCGTTCATCGTGCTGACTTCCAACGTGTTCGCGGTGCTGGGCCTGCGCGCGATGTTCTTCCTGCTGGCGGGCATGGCCGAGCGCTTCCACCTGCTGCCCTACGGCCTGGCGGTGGTGCTGGTGTTCATCGGCGCGAAGATGCTGCTGATCGACATCTACAAGATCCCGGTGCTGTGGTCGCTGTCGGTGGTGGCGGTGATCCTGTCGATCACCATCGCCCTGAGCCTGACGCGGCCGCCGAAGCACGGCGCCGCCTGATCCGCGCGCTGCACGCGCGCCCCCATCCCGGCCTTCCACCCATGAAGGGCGCAATGCCCCGCAGGCGGGGGAAGGAGCAAAGCGCACGGAGGAAGGAGCAAAGCGCACGGAGGAAGGAGCAAAGCTTGCGGGGCAAGCGGCAAAGCCTGCGGGGGAAGGGCCGGATCGTCCGCACCTCCGGATCCCATGCTCCCTCCCCCGCCTGCGGGGGAGGGCGGGGGTGGGGGCACGCCCAGGTCGCCACGCAACCCGTCTGCGCATGGGACCAGGCCTGATGCGCCGCTTCGCCACCCTTTATCGCGAGCTCGACCGCAGCACCGCCACGCTCGACAAGCGCGCGGCGCTGGTGCGCTACTTCCGCGAGGCGCCGCCGCGCGATGCCGCCTGGGCGCTGCACCTGCTCTCCGGCGGCAAGGTCGCCGGAGCGAAGCGTCGCATCGCCAACACCCGCGAACTGCGCGAATGGATCGCAGCCGAAGCGAACCTGCCCGACTGGCTGGTCGACGACAGCTACGACCAGGTCGGCGACCTCGCCGAAACCCTGGCCCTGCTGCTCGACGATCCGTCCACGCCCGGCGAGGACGCGCCGCTATGGGAATGGATCGAACGCCGCCTGCTGCCCGTCGCCAACCGCGACGTCGAGGCGCGCCGCGCGGTGGTGGTCGAGGCCTGGCGCAGCCTGTGCTTCGACGAGCGCCTGCTGTTCAACAAGCTGCTCACCGGGGCGCTGCGCGTAGGCGTGTCGCAACGGATGGTGCAGCAGGCCCTGGCGGAGATGAGCGGCATCGACATCGCCCGCATCGCCCAGCGCATGCTCGGCGAATGGCAGCCCACGCCGCAGTTCCTGGCGACGCTGCTCTCGCACGAGGAGCTTGCGAGCGACCGGCAGCAGCCTTACCCGTTCTTCCTGGCCACGCCGCTGGAGGCGGCGCTGCGTCCGGGCGTCGAGGTGGCGACTGACCACGGCGATGCCAGTGGCGATGAAGGCAAGCCGGCGGGATCCGGCCATCTCCCTGCCGGCGAGGCCGATCCGGCCGATGCTGGCGACGCCAGCCCCGGCGAGGGCAAGGACTGGGCCCCCGCCACGCTCGCCAACGACCCGGTGGCCGTCGAACGCGCGCTCGGTCCCATCGACGACTGGCTGCTGGAATGGAAATGGGACGGCATCCGCCTGCAGCTGATCCGCCGCGGCGGCGAGGTGGCGCTGTGGTCGCGCGGCGAGGAACGGCTGGACGGCCGCTTTCCCGAGATCGAGCATGCGGCGATGTCGCTGCCGCGCGACTGCGTGCTCGACGGCGAACTGCTCGGCTGGCGCGCCGGCGAGGACGCGCCGTTGCCGTTCACCGCGCTGCAGACCCGCATCCAGCGCCGCAAACCGGGGCCCAGGACGCTGGCCGACACGCCGGTGCGGGTCCAGGCCTACGACCTGCTCGAACTCGAGGGCGAGGACTGGCGGCAGCGTCCGCAGCACGAGCGTCGCGCCGCGCTGGAGGCATTGCTGGCGGCGCATGACGATCCGCGCATCGTCGCTTCGCCGCGTATCCACGCGGTCGACTGGGCCACCGCCGCGGGCCTGCGCCAGCAGGCGCGCGAACGCGGCGTCGAAGGCCTGATGCTCAAGCGCGCCGCTGCCGTCTACCAGAGCGGGCGCCGCCGCGGCGACTGGTGGAAGTGGAAGATCGATCCGCTCAGCATCGACGCGGTGCTGATCTACGCCCAGGCGGGACACGGCCGCCGCAGCACGCTGTACACCGACTACACCTTCGGCCTCTGGGACGGCGATACGCTGGTGCCGGTGGCCAAGGCCTACAGCGGCCTGGACGACACGCAGATCCTGCGCCTGGACCGTTGGATCCGCACCCACACGCTGGAGCGCTTCGGCCCGGTGCGTTCGGTGCCGGGCGTGCACGTGTTCGAACTGGGCTTCGAGGCGGTGAACCGCTCGACCCGTCACAAGTCCGGGATCGCCGTGCGCTTCCCGCGCATCCTGCGCTGGCGCCACGACAAGCCCGCGTCCGAAGCCGACCGGCTCGACACGTTGCGGGCACTGGCGCGATGAAGGCGGGTGCACCGCGCACCCGCTTCGACGTGCCGCTGACGGCGTGGTTCGACACCCGGGGCTGGCGACCGGCGCCCTTCCAGCGCGAGGCCTGGCGCCGCTGGCGCCGCGGCGAATCGGGCCTGCTGGTCACGCCCACCGGCAGCGGCAAGACCCTCGCCGCGCTGGGTGGGCCCCTGCTCGACGCGCTGGCCGAATCCCGTAAACGCGCGAAACTCCCTCCCCCGCGTGCGGGGGAGGGTCGGGGTGGGGGCCAGCCCGTACGCGCGAAAGCCAAGGTTCCATCGAAGGCCAGCAAGAGACAGCCAACCCCCGGCAAGAAGTCCGCCGACCCCCGTACCCGCCTCCTCTGGATCACCCCGCTGCGCGCACTCGCCAGCGACACCGTCCGCGCCCTGCGCGAACCGGTCGCCGCGCTGGGCCTGGACTGGACCGTGGCGATGCGCACCGGCGACGCGAGCGCACGCGACAGGCGCCTGGCGCGCCAGGGTCGCGCCGATGCGCTGGTGATCACCCCCGAATCGCTGGCCCTGCTGCTGAGCTACCCGGACACCGCCGCGCAGCTGGCCGGCCTGCGCGGCATCGTGGTCGACGAGTGGCACGAGCTGCTGGGCAACAAACGCGGCGTGCTGCTGCAGCTGTGCCTGGCCAGGCTGCGCGCTTGGGCACCGGGCGTGCGCATCTGGGGACTGTCGGCCACGCTCGGCAACCTGGCGCAGGCGCGCGACGTGCTGCTCCCGCACGCGCCCGGCGCCGCGATCGTGCAGGCGGCGCGGCCGCGCAGCATGTCGCTGCAGACCCTGCTGCCCGAAGCCGGCGAGCGCTTTCCCTGGGCGGGCCACATCGGCCTGGCGCAGGTGCAGCGCGTGTCCGCTTGCCTGCAGTCGGCGCGCACCACGCTGCTGTTCGCCAACACCCGCGCCCAGGCCGAACTCTGGCATCGCGCGCTGGCCGCCACCTGGCTGGACGATCCCGCGACGCTGGCCCTGCACCACGGCTCGCTCGATCCGAAACTGCGCGCCGCGGTCGAGCAGGGCCTGCGCGAAGGTCGCGTGCGCTGCGTGGTGGCGACGTCCAGCCTCGACCTGGGCGTCGACTTCCCGGCCGTGGACCAGGTCATCCAGATCGGCAGCCCCAAGGGCATGGCGCGGCTGCTGCAGCGCGCCGGGCGCGCGCGCCACCGCCCTGGCGAGGCCGGGCATATCGTCTGCGCACCCACGCACGCGCTGGAGCTCGCCGAGTACGCCGCCGCGCGCGAGGCGCTGCGCGATGGCCAGGTCGAGGCGCGCCCACCGCCGCTGCTGTCGCTCGACGTCCTGGCCCAGCACTGCGTCACCCTCGCGCTCGGCGGCGGCTTCGATCCCGACGCGCTGCTGGCCGAGGTGCGCGGCACCCATGCATTCGCCGCCCTCGGCGACGCGCAGTGGCAGGCCGTGCTGGCCTTCATCGTGCAAGGCGGACGGGCCCTGGAGCACTATCCCGAATACACCCGCGTGGTGGTCGGCGAGGATGGCCTGTACCGCGTCACCGATCGTCGCATCGCACAGCGCCATCGGCTGTCGATCGGCACCATCACCAGTGACGGCGCACTGCAGGTGAAGCTGCTGCGCGGCGGCAGCCTGGGCAGCGTGGAGGAAGGCTTCCTTTCGCGCCTGCGTCCGCGCGACCGTTTCCAGTTCGCCGGGCGCAGCCTTGAACTGGTGCGGCTCCAGGACATGACCGCCTACGTGCGCATCGCGAAGAAGGGCGAGGGCATCGTGCCGCGCTGGCAGGGCGGACGCATGCCGATGTCCAGCGAACTCGGCGCGCGCGTGGCGCAGGTGCTGGCGGGGCCGCGCGACAGCCCGGAGCTGCGCGCGCTCGCGCCGCTGCTGGAGCTGCAGTCGCGACTGTCCGCGCTGCCCGCACCGGATGCGCTGCTGGCGGAGTTCGCGAAGACGCGCGAAGGCTGGCACCTGTTCCTGTATCCCTTCGCCGGGCGCGGCGTGCACGAGGGCCTGGCCGCGCTGCTGGCGCTGCGCTGGAGCCGGATGGCGCCCAATACCTTCGGCTTCGCGGTCAACGACTACGGCCTGGCGCTCAGTGCGCAGGCGCAGGTCGCGATCGACGTCGACACGCTGCGCACGCTGCTCGCCCCCGACGGCCTGGTCGACGACCTGCGCAGCGGCGCCAACCTCGCCGAACTCGAGCGGCGCCAGTTCCGCGAGATCGCGCGCGTGGCGGGCCTGCTGCCGCCTTCGCTGCCCGGGCGCGCGCTGCGCAGCCTGCGCCAGCTGCAGGCGTCCAGCGGCCTGCTGTTCGACGTGCTGCAGCGCCACGACCCGGGCCATCTGCTGCTGGAGCAGGCCCAACGGGAAGTGTTCGAGGCCCAGCTCGAGGTGCGCGCGCTGCAGGCGGTGCTCGAACGCTACCACGCCACGCGCATCGACCTGCACCATCCCGGGACGCTGACGCCACTGTCGTTCCCGCTCTGGGCCGAGGGCATGCGCGGCACGCTCAGCAGCGAGGACTGGCGCACGCGCGTGCAGCGCGTGGCCGGGCGGCTGGAGCGGCGCCATGTTTGAGGCGCTGGAACTTGCAGTCGCCGGCGAACCGGTGTTACTGCTCGCCGACCGCGCGCTGTACTGGCCCGCGCGACGACGCCTGCTGGTCGCCGACCTGCACCTGGGCAAGGGCGACACCTTCCGCGCTGCGGGCATCGCCGTGCCCAGCGGCGGCACGGCGCACGCCCTGGGCCGCCTCGCCGCGCTGCTGGCGCGCACGCGGGCGCACGCGCTGTGGATCCTCGGCGACTTCCTGCACGCGCGCCGCCATCGCGCGGTGGACGCGGCTTGGCGGGCATTCCGCGAGGCCTATGCCGGGGTGGCGATGGCGGTGGTGCCCGGCAACCACGATCGCGCCTTCGATGCGAACGCCGCGGGCGTCCAGGCGCTGCCCAACGGTATCGTCGACGGACCGTTCGCGTTCCGCCACGCGCCGCCTGCCGAGTCCAGCGAACAGCACGTGCTGTGCGGGCACCTGCACCCGGTGTTGCGGCTGCCGGGCGCACCCGGGCGACATCCGCTGTTCTGGCTGCGGCCCGACTGCACGGTGCTGCCGGCCTTCTCCGCCTTCACCGGCGGCCATCCGGTGCCGCGCATCAGCAGTCGCGGCAGCGTGCTGTGCGACGGGCGACAGCTGGTGCAGTTGCCCTGACGGATGCGGCGATGCGCAGGCCGGCGTCTGGCCGGCGACGCTGGATTGACCTGCACGCTGCCGCCAGCGCAAGTCGACATGCGCACGCGATTGGTCGGCTATGCGGGATAAAGAATCCAGAATCGTGGCCTTTGCTGTCCGCGATGCAACGCCATCTCCTGTACAGCCGCAGCGGATGTGCTGCGGCGGAGCACTCCGCTCATCCCCCACACAGGAGACACCCATGCGTTCCAGGCTGTTGACCACCACCCTTGCCGCCCTGCTGCTCGGCGGCGCCTCGCTCGCCCAGGCCCAGGACACCGGCTTCTACGCCGGCGTGGGCGCCGGCCAGGCGCTGGTGGACGAGCGCGCCTACGACGACGAGGACACCGCGTTCTCGGTGTTCGGCGGCTACCAGTTCCACCGCAACTTCGCGCTCGAGGCCGGCTACACCGACTTCGGCTCGCTCCAACCGCGCGACGCCGGCACCGACCTCGAGCTGACCTCTGCCTCGCTCACCGCGGTCGGCATCCTGCCGTTCACCGACAGGTTCTCCGGCTACGCCAGGGCCGGCTTCCAGCGCTGGGAGCTCGACCGCGCCATTCCCGGCCTGACCGGCACCGCCAGGGACGACGGTACCGACCCGGTCTATGGTCTCGGCCTGCAGTACCGTTTCAGCGATGCGGTCGCGCTGCGCGGCGAGTACACCCGCAGCGAGGTCGAGGACCTCGACGTGGATGCCGCGCAGGGGCAGGTGCGGTTCGACTTCTGAACCGGGCGCCGCTGCCGGCTTCGGCCGGCAG
>JAEXLY010000254.1 GCA_023444765.1 Pseudomonadota bacterium
GCGCCGCTGCGCGCGCTACTGTATGCCGGATTCGCCCAGCTCGATCCGCTGCAACTGCCGCCCCACGCGGCGGTCGGGGCCACCGTCGACGCGGTCCGCGCGCTCGGGCGCACGCACCAGGCGGGCCTGGCCAACGCGCTGCTGCGCCGCGCGCTGCGCGAAGGCCTCCCGGCCGCTGATGCACAGGCGGCCTGGCCGGCGTGGCTGCGCGGACAGGTGCGGGCGGACTGGCCGCAGGATGCCGATGCGGTGTTCGCCGCCAGCGCCACCGCCGGTCCGACCTGGCTGCGCGTCAATCGCACGCGTTGCAGCGCGGCCGGATACGCGGCGCGACTGGCCCAGGCGGAGATTCCCCACGCCCTGGTCGACGGGCTTCCCGATGCGATCCGGATCGACGCGTCGGTGTCGCCGACCACGCTGCCCGGCTTCGGCGACGGCGATGTTTCGGTGCAGGACGCCGCCGCCCAGCGCGTGGCCGACGCCCTGTCGCCGCTGCGCGGCGCGCGCGTGCTCGACGCCTGCGCCGCGCCGGGTGGCAAGTCCGCGCACCTGCTCGAGCGCGACCCGACGCTGCGGCTGACGGCCATCGATATGGACGCACGCCGCCTGCGCCGGGTGCAGGACACCTTCGCGCGACTGGGCGTGGGCGCGGCGGCGCGTCTGCTGGCCGCCGATGCCGCCGATACCGGCGCCTGGTGGGACGGCGAACGGTTCGATGCGATCCTCATCGATGCGCCCTGCTCGGGCACCGGCATCGTGCGTCGCCAGCCCGATGTGCTGCTGCACCGGCGGGAGTCGGACCTGGCCGCGCTCGCCACGCTGCAGGCGCGGCTGCTCGACGCCCTGTGGCCGCTGCTCGCGCCGGGTGGGCGCCTGCTCTACACCACCTGCTCGATCCTCAGGGCCGAGAACGCACGACAGGTCGCCAGCTTCCTCGATCGCACGCCCGGCGCGCGCGCGGTCGCGCTGGACGATGGTTTCGGCCGCGAGGACGGACCCGGGCGCCAGCGCCTGCCGGGCGAGGAGGGCATGGACGGCTTCTTCTACGCGCTCATCGAGCGCGGCTGACGGGCGGTCCGTCAGTCGGCGACCGGACGTTCCTCGCGCGTGGGCAACGCGCGCCATGCCGCCACCACCGATTCCACCGTGATGTCGGCGACCCGGCTCTGCGCGCCGCGCTCGCCGCCGAGCACGTGGATCGCGCCGGGGCCGATCGGCCGCCATTTTTCCGGCGAGGCGGCGCCGAACATCACCACCAGCGGACATCCCAGCGCCGCCGCGGCGTGCGCCGGCCCGGTGTCCACCGAGACCATGGCGCGCGCCTGTTCGATCAACGCCAGCAGGCGCGGTATCGGCAGATCCATGGCGCCATTGAACAGGCGTGGATGCCCGTCGGCTGCCGCGCGGATGTCCTCCAGCAGCGGATGCTCCGGTGGCGACCCGCACAGCACCACGTGCGCATCGGGCAGGTCGTCGAGGATCGCACGCGCCACCGCCGCCCAGTTCGCCGCATCCCAGTGCTTGGGGTGGTCTTCGGTGAGCAGCTTGCCGCGTTTGTGGGTGCGCTTGTTGCCCGGCTGCAGCAGCACCAGCGGGCCGGACAGGCCGTGCCGGGCGCGCCAGGCGGCGAGGTCGGCGCGATCGTCGGCGGTCACCAGCAGGCGCGGCAGGCGGAAGGACGCCGCATCCACCGCGACCGTCGGCCAGGCGTGCGCCGGATCGCGCTGCCCGAGTTCAAGCCAGCGGTCGGGCCAGAGCACAGGTGCGTCCTCGGCGGCCGGGTCGCGCGCGACGATGTCGTCCGGATGCACCCCGCCGCGCGCCAGCAGCGCGCGCATCTGCGCATCGGTATCGCCCAGGTAGACAGGGCCGCGCCCGCGTCCGCGCAGCCAGTGCACCAGCCGCCACTGGCTGGGGCACAGCAGGTAGGGGGTCTTGCGGCTGGTCACCATCTGCAGGTGCCCTAACGTCGGCTCGCGCGCCATCAGCGGCGGCGTCCAGCCCCCGGAACTGATCACGTCCACCGGGCTCGCATAGCGCGCCGACACCAGGCGCATCAAGGTGGTCAGCATCACCATGTCGCCGAACGCGCCGCAGCGGACGATCAGCGGACGTGCCGGGGCGGGGGCGGGCATGGGCATCGGAAGCGGCCGCTGCGGACGAAAGGGGCAAGAGCGTAACCCACGCCCCGTACCCTGGACGACCGGCCGTTTAATGCCGCTGAAAGCCGGCCTGCGCCAGAATGCGCGTCCCCCCAGCCACTGTAGAGCCGGCATGCGCATCGTCCACGTGTTGCTGACCAAATGCTTTGCCGGGACCGAGCGCCACGTGCTCGAACTCAGCGCCGCACAGGCCGCCGCGGGCCATGACGTCACGCTCGTCCTGCGGCGCAAGGCAGCCCGCGAGCGGCCCGACGCCATCGCCCACCGCGTCGACCCGCGGGTGCGCCTGGTCCTGGTGCGCGACTTCCTGGCCCGTTGGCCGGCGGTCCAGCATGCGCGCTCGGTCGTGCGCCGCCTGCGGCCGGACATCGCCCACGCCCACCTGGGGTCGGCCTCGCGCGCGCTGCGGGGGCTGGGTGGCGTTCCCCGCATCGCCACCCTGCACATCGGCTACGAAGCCCGCCAGCATGCCCATCTGGACGGCCTCGTCGCCATCGCGCCCTGGCAGCTTCCGACCATTCCCCAGCCGCTGCGCGGCCGGAGCACGCAGATCGACAACTGGGTGGTTCCGCGCCCGCCGGCGGCGGATGCGCGTGAACGGATCCGCCGGCAGCTGGGGCTGGGCGCCGACGAGTTCCTGGTCGGCTCGATCGGGCGGATGGAGCCCTGCAAGGGCATGGACCTGTTGCTGGCCGCGTACGAGCGCGTGCGCCGGCCGGGCCTGCGGCTGGCCCTGGTCGGAGGCGGGCGCGAACTGGAGCAGCTGCGCAGCCGGGCGGCGGCCGATGTCGCCATGCCGGGCTTCGTCGAGAAGCCCGAGGAATGGCTGGCCGCGTTCGACGGCTTCGTCAGCGCCGCGCGCGAGGAGCCCTTCGGCCTGGTGCTGCTGGAGGCGATGCAGGCCGGCCTGCCGATCATCGCTACCGCGACCGGGGGGGCGCGCCCCCTGGCCGGGCTGATCCGCACATCGCTGGTGCCGGCGGGCGAACTCGAACCGCTCGCGGCCGCCCTGGATGCGATGGCCTCGAACCGGCCAGCGCCGCGCAGCTACCGCCTGGACGGGATGCGCCTGGAGGCCAAGCTGCAGGAACTTGACGCCTTCTACCGCAAGCACATCGACGCCGCTCGCCGCTAGCCGCCGCAGCTCACCAGCGCAGTGGCGTGCGCGCGACCCGGCCGGCAAGCGTTGCGGCCAGCGCCCGCGCCTCTTGCAGCGGCAGGTAGCGGATGCGCAGCGGCGGCGCCATGGCGCCGGCCCCGGCGGTATCCAGCCACAGCGAGGCCATGCCGAAGCGGCGGTCCAGGGGCGACTGGCGCAACTGCACTGCCTGCAGCTTGTCGATCTCGGCGAAGCGCCAGTGGCGCGTCCACCAGCCCTCGCGCACCGCCACCAGGCGCGCGTCGACGTGCCAGCCGGCGAAGCGCGCGTGGCGCACCGCGAGCAGCCAGCCCCAGGGCAGCCACAGCAGGCCGAGCAGGCCCCACGCGCCGAAGTGCCACCCCAGGCCCGCGGCCAGCAGCGCGGCGAACACCACGTCGCCCAGCAGCAGCCGCCACCAGGCGCGCGGGTGCAGGCGATGCCAGTCCTGCGGCGGCCAGGCATCGCTCTGGAGGAGATGCCGGAGCAATGCATCGCAGGTATCGGGCGTGGCGATCGGTGCCAGCTCCGGCGCCTCGCGCGGCTGGCCCTCGCCATCGCCGCCCTGGCCGCCAGCGGTGTCGATCGCCAGCGAGCGGCGCGCGAACAGCCTGTGCAGCAGGCCTTCGCGCAGGGTCCAGGCCTGGATGCGGCGGCGCGAGACGCTGCTGCGCACGCGCGAGAGCAGTCCGCGCTCGACGGTCAGCCGGCGTCCGTGCTCGCGCAGTTCGAAGCCGTGGTAGCGCACGATCGCCAGCAGCACCGAGAACAGCCGCACCAGGACGAGCGCAAGCAGCAGCAGGCCGGCGGCGGTCAGGGCCGTGGTCGTCCAGGTGCCCTCCACGTAGCCGGCATAGCCGGACAGGCGCTCGCGGGCCAGGTCGACGCCCCGCCTCAGGGCGTTGTCGGGCAGCACCTGCCAGCCCAGGGCGAAGGCCGCGCCGACGACGACCATGCCGCGGTTGGAGACCAGTCCCAGCCGCACCAGTTCGGCCAGCGGGAGGGCGAGCAGGACGCGTCCGGGCTGCGCGGGTGCGCCGGAGGCCTCGGGTGCATCGTCCGGCGCCTCCCCGCCGCGCGCGCGATGGCGGATCAGCCGCTCCAGCGCCAGCGCATCGTCCAGTTGCAGCACCCGCATCTGCGCTTCGGGTTTCGTGCCTCCGGCCGACTCGAGTCGCACCTCGGCCACGTCGAACATCCGGTGCAGCAGGGTCTGGCGCAGTTCAACGTTGTGGATGCGCGAGAACGGGACCTGGCGCAGGCTGCGTTCGAGCAGGCCGCTGCGGATCACCAGGCTGTCGCCGTCGATCCGGAAGCGGTAGGTGAAGTAGCGCCACACCGACAGCAGCGCCAGCACCAGCACCGCCACGCCCGCGGCAGCGAGCTGGTAGCCCTCGTCCCGCCTGCCTCCGAAGACCACCAGCACCAGCAGCGGCAGCAGGAACTGGCGCAGCGAGCCGAGCAGCACGAACAGCCACGACCAGGGGTGCAGGCGCCGGTCGTCCGGCCTGGCCTGCGGCGCCGGATCAGGCGTCGTCGTCATCGGCTTCGATCCAGTGCCCCAGGTGGTCCCGCAGGCGCTCGGCGTCACGCGCGTCCAGGCCGGCGGTGGCAACGGCATGGTTGCGGGTGCCGGCCGTGTGGATCACCAGGGTGGAGAGCCCGAAGCGGCGCTCGACCGGTCCGTGGCGGATGTCCAGGTGCTGCACCCGCGAGCGCGGGACCAGGGTTTCCTGGCGCCACAGCCGTCCGCGCCGCAGCGCGTAACCGTCGCCGTCGAGGCGCCAGCGGGTAAAGGCGTGGCGGCGCAACCCGCCCCAGGCGCCAAGCGCGGGCAGGATCGCCAGCACCGCCAGCGCGAGCGGCAGGCGCAGGCGTTCGTCGACCAGGAGCCCGATCGGCACCAGCAGGCCGAGTGCGAGCAGCCCATTGCCGAACACTCCGCCAAGCACGAACAGCCATCGCGCGCGCAGGGGAAGGGGCTGCCAGTCCGCGGCGTCGGGAACCGGGTCGCCCGGGCCCGGCCCGCTCGGCTGCGTCGTGTTCATCGGCCTTCCAGGTCGGCGTAGGGGTTGGGGACTGCAGCCTCCGCAGGCTGCGCCTTGAACCGCTTGTAGGTCCACTGGTACTGGGCCGGGTCGCGCCGGGCGATGCGCTCGACGTCGGCATTGAGCGCGGCCGTCGCCACCTTCGGATCGGCCGAGTCGATGCCCGGCGATGCGGCCATGATCCGCAGCGCGTGCCCCGGCCCGGCCCCGATGCGCTCGCACCAGGCGAACAGCACGGTCGCGCCGCTGCGCGAGGCCAGGCGGCCGAGCAGGGTCATGGTCGAGGCCGGAACGCCGAAGAACGGGGCGAACTCGCCGTCGCCGCCCTTGGGCTGCTGGTCGGGCAGGATCCCGACCACCCCGCCGGCCTGGAGCCGCTTGTACAACTGGCGCACGCCCGCGCCCTCGGCCCGCACCTGGGTGATGCGGCCGGCATCGGCGTCGGCGCGTACCCGGCGCAGGAATGCTTCGCCGATGGCCGACTCCGGTGGCTTGTACAGGATCGCCAGCGGCGTCTTGGCCGCCAGCCACTGGTTGAGCAGCTCCCAGTTGCCGAAGTGCGGCGCGGCCACGATCAGGCCGCGGCCGGCGGCGAGCGCCTCGTCGAACAAGGCCTCGCCGTGGACCTCCTCGATCAGCCTCAGGTTCTCGGCATGCGGGCGGGTCCACAGCCGCAGGGTCTGCAGGGTCTGCAGTCCGGTGGAGCGGAGAATGCGCAGGCGCCAGTCTTCGCGCTGCCCGGGCAGCAGGTCTGGGTAGGCGAGTTCGAGATTGCGCAGCGCCACGGTGCTTTCGCGCGCCCCGGTCCGCAGCCAGAGCCAGGCCAGGGCGTCGCCGAGTCGCCGCAGCGCAGTCCAGGGCAGGTGCCCGATGGCGGCGGCGAGGGCGTACAGCAGGCGGGCGATCGGATCGGTCACGCCGGCAGTGTAGCGAGGGCGGACGGCAGGTCCGACCGGGAGCGGCGATCATGGCCGCGGCAAGGGGCCGCGGACGCAGGTTCGCTCTCTGGTGCTGCATCCTGGACCGGAAAGATCTAGGCTGGCCCCGAAGCCCGAAACCCCCCTGACTCGCGGCTGCGGCGCCGGTTCCTTTTCGCCATTGTCGATCGCATGCTTGCCCTGATCCAGCGCGTCACCGAAGCCAGCGTTACCGTCGAAGGCGAGAGCGGGAGCATTGGCCGCATCGGGCCGGGCCTGCTGGCGCTGGTGGGCGTGGAGCCGGGCGACGGGCAGGCGCAGGTGGCGCGCATGGCCGGGCGCCTGCTCGGCTACCGCGTCTTCGCCGACGACGCAGGCCGCATGAACCGCTCGCTGTCGGACACCGGGGGCGGGCTGCTGCTGGTGAGCCAGTTCACCCTGGCCGCCGACACGCGGTCGGGGATGCGCCCGGGCTTCAGCACCGCAGCGGCCCCGAGCGTCGCCGAGCCGGTGTTCAACCGACTGCTGGCTGAATGCCGGTCGCGGCACCGGGGCCCGGTCCAGACCGGCCGCTTCGGCGCCCACATGGCGATCCACCTGGTCAATGACGGCCCGGTGACCTTCCTGCTGCGGGCCTGAGGGGCGCGCGGGAACGCGCGCCACGGGCACCTGGTCCGCCGCGCGCAGCCGGCGCTGGAAACCGTCGGATCCGTCCCCATCTGCTTGACAGTCCGGCGCCAAGGCCGGGCACCACGCAGCCCGCCGAGGATCCGGGCAGGCGGCGATGGTATAATTACGGGTTCACTTTTCTCCCCGGTGCGCGCCTCATGGCGAATGAACGTCCAGCCGAGCAGTCCGACATCAAGCTCCTGATTTCAAAGGGGCTGGAGCAGGGCTACCTGACCTACGCCGAAGTCAACGACCACCTGCCCGACGATCTCGTCGATCCCGAGCAGATCGAGGACATCATCGGCATGATCAACGGCATGGGCATCGAGGTGCACGAGATCGCGCCCGACGTCGAGTCCCTGCTGCTTACCGGCGACTCCACCGGCAACCGCGAGGTGGACGACACCGCCGCCGAGGAAGCCGCCGCCACCCTGACCGCGCTGGATGGCGAGGGCGGCCGCACCACCGACCCGGTGCGCATGTACATGCGCGAGATGGGCACGGTCGAGCTGCTGACCCGCGAAGGCGAGATCGCCATCGCCAAGCGCATCGAGGAAGGCCTGAACCAGATGGGTTCCGCGCTGGCCAGCTTCCCCTGGTCGGTGCAGCTGCTGCTCGAGGACTACGACCTCCACAAGGCCGGCAAGAAGCGCCTGGCCGAGCTGGTCGTGGGCTTCAACGACCTCGAGGAGCCCGCACCCGAGGCGCCGGTCGCGGCCGACACCGACGACGCCTCCAGCGCCGACAACAGCGATGACGACGAGGACGAGGACGGCGACGGCGGCGATGCCGAGGAAGCCGGCCCCACCGGCCCGGACCCGGCCGAGGTCGCGCGACGCATGGAGGCGCTGGCCGAGTTGTACGGCAAGTTCCAGAAGGCCTATGCCAAGGGCGGCGCCGAAGCCAAGCCGGTCGTGAAGCTGCGCGAGGAGATGGCCGAACTGTTCACCACCTTCAAACTGCCGTTGCCGCTGACCGATGTGCTGGTCAGGAAGCTGCGCGATGTGGTCGGCGAGATCAAGGACCACGAACGCCGCATCCTCGACCTGTCCACGCGCGTGGCGAAGATGCCGCGCAAGGACTTCATCCGTGCCTGGGAAGGCAACCAGACCAACCTGGGCTGGGTGGACGAAGTGCTCAAGCGCAAGCAGAAGTGGTCCTCGGGCATGCGCGAGGTCAAGGACCAGATCATCGCCGAGCAGGAAGCCACCATCGCCGTGGAGAAGGCGATGATGGTCACGCTCGCCGACCTGAAGGAAATCAACCGTGCGATGGCCTACGGCGAGGCCAAGGCGCGCAAGGCCAAGAAGGAGATGGTCGAGGCCAACCTGCGCCTGGTGATCTCCATCGCCAAGAAGTACACCAACCGCGGCCTGCAGTTCCTCGACCTGATCCAGGAAGGCAACATCGGCCTGATGAAGGCGGTCGACAAGTTCGAATACCGCCGCGGCTACAAGTTCTCGACCTACGCCACCTGGTGGATCCGCCAGGCGATCACCCGCTCGATCGCCGACCAGGCGCGCACCATCCGCATTCCGGTGCACATGATCGAGACGATCAACAAGCTCAACCGCATTTCCCGCCAGATGCTCCAGCAGTACGGCCGCGAGGCCACGCCGGAGGAGCTGGCCAAGGAAATGGACATGCCCGAGGACAAGATCCGCAAGGTCATGAAGATCGCCAAGGAGCCGATCTCCATGGAGACCCCGATCGGCGACGACGAGGACTCGCACCTGGGCGATTTCATCGAGGACACCAACGTCGAGTCCCCGATCGAGGCCACCACCAACATCAACCTGTCCGAGACCGTGCGCGACGTGCTGGCCGGGCTGACGCCGCGCGAGGCCAAGGTGCTGCGCATGCGCTTCGGCATCGACATGAACACCGACCACACCCTCGAGGAAGTGGGCAAGCAGTTCGACGTCACCCGCGAGCGCATCCGCCAGATCGAGGCCAAGGCGCTGCGCAAGCTGCGCCATCCGAGCCGCTCCGAGCAGCTGCGCTCGTTCCTCGACATCGACTGAACCCGGCGCGGCCGCAACAGCCGCGCCAGCGCCTCCCGATCGCCCCCGCCCGCCGTGCGTGCCGGGGCGATTGTCGTCCGGGGCGCGAAACTGAACGCCGGCTCCGCGCCCGGGGAGCGTTCGCGTCGCGATGACACGGGCCGCTGCAAAGTCGCCCCCCGAAGGCGCAGCGAGCGCCCGAAACAGGAGACCAACTGATGAATGCGACCAAGACCATCCTCGCGCTTGCCCTGGCCGCCGGCCTGAGCGCCTGTTCCAACGCCGACCAGGCCCAGAACTCCGCGCAGGAGGCCGCCAACTCGGCCGCCGAGGCCCAGCAGGCCGCCGAGCACGCTGCCGCCACCGGCGACATGGCCGCCGCGCAGTCGGCCGACGCCGCCGCCCAGGCCGCGGACGCCGCAGCCGATGCCACCGCGCAGATCGCGGGCCAGGTC
>JAEXLY010000176.1 GCA_023444765.1 Pseudomonadota bacterium
GCCGTGGCCGCGGTCGCGACCCCTGCAGCGCCCGACGCCGCCGCAAGCGACAGCGCCACGAGATCGCCCTTGCGTTCGCTGTAGCGGCTGGTCAGGTAGTCGCTGCGATCGCGCACAAGCAGGGTGAACTTGACCAGCTCCTCCATGACATCGACCACCCGGTCGTAGTAGGACGAGGGCTTCATCCGCCCCGTCTCGTCGAACTCCTGCCAGGCCTTGGGCACCGACGACTGGTTGGGGATCGTCACCATGCGCATCCAGCGGCCGAGCACGCGCAGCGCATTGACCACGTTGAACGACTGCGAACCGCCGCAGACCTGCATCACCGCCAGGGTGCGACCCTGGGTGGGACGCACCCCGCCGTCTACCAGCGGCAGCCAGTCGATCTGGTTCTTGAACACCGCCGTGACCGCGCCGTGGCGCTCCGGGCTCACCCAGACCTGGCCTTCGGACCACATCGACAGCGCGCGCAGTTCCTGCACCTTCGGATGCTCCGGGCCCACGCTGCCCTGCAGCGGCAGGTCGTGCGGATCGAACACGCGGGTGTCGGCACCGAGATGCCGCAGCAGGCGCTCGGCCTCCAGCGCCAGCTTGCGGCTGTAGGACTCCGGACGCAGCGAGCCGTACAGGATCAGGATCCTCGGCGGGTGTCCGGCGCCGGCGGCGAGCCGCCCGGTATCGACCGGATCGATCGCCGCGGGCGCAAGGTTGGGAAGGTCATGCAGATCCATGTGGCTTGTGTCCTGCCGAATTGTTCGACTATTCTAGAATCATGGAATTGACAACCGCAACCACCGCGCTCGCGGCGCTGGGAAACCGCACCCGCCTGTCGATCTTCCGGCTGCTGGTCGAAGCCGGCCCGGAGGGGCGCACACCCGGCGACATCGCGGGAGAACTGGAGATGCCCGGGGCCACCCTGTCCTTCCACCTCAAGGAGCTGACCCTGGCGGGCCTCATCTCGGGCGAGGCGCAGGGTCGGAACATCGCCTATCGCGCCGATTTCGATGCCATGAATAGCCTGGTCGAGTTCCTCACGCGCAATTGCTGTGGCGGCGACACAGGCCGTTGCCGGCCCCGCAGGCCCGCCGCCTCCGCGCGACGGAGGGGATGACGGCCTTCGAGACCCGCGGCGGCTTCTGTCGCGATGGGCGACCGGATGACGGTTTCAGGCACGAGCGCTGGATCGACGGCGGCCACTTGCTGTCGCGTGTCCCGATGCGCCGGCGGCGTGATGCGGATGCACGGCTGCGGCTCGTCCGATGACGGCTGGTTGACTGCCTCACGTTGACGTTCCTGAAGCCTCGCGCCGCCTTCTCCGGCAGTTCATCCGCGACGTCCTAGGGTCTGGGCCGGAACCACGACAGGGAGCACGGACATGAAACACCTCCTGATCACCGGCGCGCTGATGCTGGCCGTTCCCGGCGCCGCCCTGGCCGACCCGCCGCACCGGCATGGCCACCACGCGGCCCGGGACTACCAGCATGCACGGCGCGACTACGAGAAGGATCGGCGCAAGGCCGAGCGCGAGTACTGGAAGGACCGCCGCAAGGCCGAGCGCGAGTACGCAAAGGATCGCCGGGAGGCGATGCGCGAATTCGCCCGCGCCGAGCGCCGCTGGGCGCGCGGCCAGCACATCCCGCGCCATTACCTCTCCGACACCTATTACGTGCGCGACTACGGCAGGTATGGTCTGGCCCCACCACCGGCAGGCTACAGCTGGGTCCGCCCGGATCCCCGCGACGACAGCTACTACATGGTGCAGCTGGCGACGGGGCTGATCGAGCAGATCCTGGGTCCCTGATACCTACCCGATCTGCCGTGCAGCAAAGGCCGCCTCGGGGCGGCCTACTGCCGGCTGTCGGCGCAGCCTGCCCGCGCGGCCGCGCCCTGCTCCGCGGCACGTATATGCAACCGGCCAGATCATCGTGATAATCGATATCGATGCCGATATAGGAACCCTGCCGTGCCCAACCCGCCCTGGTTCGTCCGTGCGCGTCTGAAAACGCGCCAGCTGATGCTGATGATCGCCATCGAGGAACAGGGCAACATCCATCGCGCGGCCGAATCGCTGAACATGTCGCAACCGGCGGCCTCCAAGCTGCTCAAGGACCTGGAGGACCTGATCGGCGTGCCGCTGTTCGAGCGCCTGCCACGCGGCATGCGGGCGACCTGGTACGGCGAGACCATGATCCGCCACGCACGCATCGCACTGGCCAGCCTGGGCGAGGCCGGCGCCGAGATCGAGGCGCTCAAGGCCGGGCATGCCGGCAACGTCACCGTCGGCGCGATCTCCGGCCCGGCCATGACGCTCCTGCCGCCGACGCTGGCGCGGCTGCATCGCGAGCAACCCGATCTGCGGGTGTCGCTGATGGTGGAGAGCAGCGACGTGCTGCTCGAGCAGCTGGCGCAGAACCGCATCGACCTGATGATCGGACGCCTGTTCCCGCGCCACGACACGCGCAACCTGCACTACGAGCCGATCGCCGAAGAAGATGTGTGCGCGATCGCGCGCCCCGATCATCCCCTGCTGCAGGGACGTACGTCGCTGGCCGAACTGGCCCGGGCCAGCTGGGTAGTACCGCCCGAAGGCAGCGTGCTGCGCCACCGCTTCGAGTTGATGTTCCAGAACGCGGGCCTGCAGCCGCCGCGCCAGGTGATCGGCACGGCCGCGCTGGTGCTGGTGCCGCGCCTGCTGCAAGGCGGCGACCACCTGGCGGTGGTGCCGGTGGACGTGGCCCGCCATTACGCCGGCTATGGCATGGTCAGGCAGCTGCCGTTCGAGCTCTCCTGCCGGATGGACTCGTTCGGCTTCATCACCCGCACGGACTGGCTGCTTTCGCCCGGCGCACGCACGGTGCTGGCCGCGCTGAAGGACGTCGCCACGCAGGTATATCCGGCAGGCTGATCGGCGACAGGCAGCGCGGGCGCGGCGCGCCCGTAGAGGTCGGCGGCACGGTCGAGCCCATACCGGAACGCCTATCGATTCTCCTTCAATTGTTATTTTTCGTGCATGGATCCCCCCGGTAGCATCGTCCCGGCACAGGGCGGTGCGCATGCCGCGGACCGCCCGCCTTCCATCCCCGGGCAGGATCCCCGACCGCATGAGCGCTCCGAAGAGGCCCGAACGCCGCAGCCAGCAGTGGTTCGGGCGCGACGGCAAGCAGGGCTTCTACTACCGCAGCTGGCTCAAGGGCCTGGGCCTGCCGCACGAGATGTTCGACGGGCGGCCGGTGATCGGCATCTGCAATACCTGGTCGGAACTCACGCCCTGCAACAGTTCCTTCCGCGAGCTGGCCGAGCACGTCAAGCGCGGCGTGTACGAGGCCGGCGGCCTGCCGCTGGAATTCCCGGTGATGTCGCTGGGCGAGACCCAGATGCGTCCCACCGCGATGCTGTTCCGCAACCTCGCCTCGATGGACGTGGAGGAATCGATCCGCGCCAATCCCATCGACGGCGTGGTGCTGCTGATGGGCTGCGACAAGACCACGCCCTCGCTGCTGATGGGCGCGGCCAGCGTGGACCTGCCGACCATCGGCGTGTCCGGCGGCCCCTCGCTGTCGGGCAACTGGCGTGGGCGTCCGGTGGGTTCGGGCACGGGCGTGATCGAGATGTCGGAGATGGTGCGCGCCGGCACGCTCAGCCAGGCCGAGTTCAACGAGGCCGAGGCCTGCATGCAGCGCTCCAAGGGCAGCTGCATGACCATGGGCACGGCCTCGACGATGGCCTGCATGGTCGAGGCGATGGGCATGTCGCTGCCCGAGAACGCGGCCATTCCCGCCGTCGACGCGCGGCGCTTCCGGCTGGCGCACCTGTCCGGCCGCCGCGCGGTGGAGATGGTGCGCGAGGACCTGCGCATGTCGAAGGTGCTCACCCGCCAGGCCTTCGCCAACGCGATCCGCGCCAATGCCGCGATCGGCGGCTCGACCAATGCGGTGATCCACCTGCTGGCGATCGCCGGCCGCCTGGGCGTGCAGCTGACGCTCGACGACTGGGACCAGATCGGCTCGCGCCTGCCTTGCCTGGTCAACCTCAAGCCATCGGGGCAGTACCTGATGGAGGATTTCTACTATGCCGGGGGCCTGCCCGCGGCGCTGCGCGAGATCTCGCAGCACCTCGACCTGGACGCGATGACGGTCAACGGACGCACGCTGGGCGAGAACATCGCCGACGTGCCGTGCTGGAACCACGACGTGATCCGCCCGCTGGCCGAGCCGCTGCGATCCGAGGCCGGCATCGCCGTGCTGCGCGGCAACCTCGCGCCCGACGGCGCGGTGATCAAGCCTTCGGCCGCCTCCCCGCACCTGCTGCGCCACCGTGGGCGCGCGGTGGTGTTCGAGGACATCGACGATTTCAAGGCGCGCATCGACGACGAGGCGCTGGAGGTCGACGCCGACAGCATCCTGGTGCTGAAGAACTGCGGGCCGCGCGGCTACCCGGGCATGGCCGAGGTCGGCAACATGCCGCTGCCGCCGAAGCTGCTGCGCCAGGGCATCACGGACCTCGTGCGCATTTCCGATGCACGCATGAGCGGGACCGCCTACGGCACCGTGGTGCTGCACGTCTCGCCCGAGGCCGCCACCGGCGGGCCGCTGGCGCTGGTGCGCGAAGGCGACATCGTCGAACTCGACGTGCCGGGCCGGCGCCTGCACCTGGACGTGAGCGACGAGGAGCTCGCCCGCCGCCGCGCCGAATGGACGCCGTTGCCGGCGCCCGCGCGCGGCTGGAGCAAGCTCTACGTCGAGCATGTGCAGCAGGCCCACCTGGGCGCCGACCTCGACTTCCTGGTCGGCGGCAGCGGCGACACCGTCGCGGGCGACTCGCACTGAGCCGACGGGGGCTGCGCCGGGTGGAGGCAGCGCCCGGGACAGCTTGCCGGCTGCGGTCCGCACCGCGCGATCTGGATGCAGGTCGGGGACGCGGCCACCGCTACGCCTGCCGCCGCGCGCACGACGCCGTCGCCGTCCAAGGGAGCCCATGATGCGCCGCCCCGCCCTCGCTTCGCCGGATCGCCGCCGCTTCCTTGCCGCGTCCGCCACGGGCCTGCTGCTGCCGGCCGCGGCCTCGTGGCCCCTGCTGGCGTCCGCACGTGCCGCCGGCGCAGGCATGCCGTTCCCGCTGGACGCGGTGCGCCTGCACGCGGGACCGTTCGCACATGCGCATGCGCTCAACCGGCGCTACCTGGCCGCGCTCGACGTCGACCGCCTGCTTGCGCCCTATCGCATCGAAGCCGGCCTGCCATCGCCCGCGCCGAAGTATCCGAACTGGGAATCGATGGGACTGGACGGCCACACCGCGGGCCACTACCTGTCGGCGCTGGCGCAGCAGGCCGCGCAGGGCGAGACGGCGCTGCGCAGACGCCTGGACGCGATGATCGAGGCGCTGGCCGAAGTGCAGCAGGCCAACGGCGACGGCTACCTCGGCGGCGTGCCCAACGGGCGCCGGCTGTGGGACCGCATCGCCTCGGGCGCGTTCGAGGCCGAGGCCTTCTCGCTCGACGGGGCCTGGGTGCCGTTCTACAACCTGCACAAGATGTTCGCCGGACTGCGCGATGCGCACATGGTCGCAGGCAACACCCGGGCGCGCGAACTGCTGGTGCGATTCGCCGACTGGTGCGGGGCACTGGTCGCGCACCTCGACGACGTGCAGCTGCAGCGCATCCTCGACACGGAGCACGGCGGCATGAACGAGGCGCTGGCCGACGTTTTCGCCATCACCGGTGACCGACGCTACCTGCTCCTGGCGCGACGCTTCTGCCACCGTGCCATCCTCGATCCGCTGCTGCGCCGCGAGGATGCGCTGGACGGACTGCACGCCAACACCCAGATCCCGAAGGTGATCGGCTTCGCGCGCATCGGCGAGCTCGACGACGAGCCGGCCTGGATCGAGGCGGCGCGCTTTTTCTGGGAGACGGTGGCGCTGCGGCGCAGCGTCGCCTTCGGCGGCAACAGCGCGCGCGAGCATTTCCACCCGGCCGGCGACTTCGGCCCGATGCTGGCCTCGCGCGAGGGCCCGGAAACCTGCAACAGCTACAACATGCTGCGCCTGGCGGCCCTGTTGCACCGCCTGCGGCCCGATCCGCGCTACCCGGAGTTCCAGGAGCGGGTGCTGTTCAACCACATCCTGTCCACCCAGCATCCAGGTCATGGCGGACTGGTCTACTTCACGCCCATCCGGCCGCGCCACTACCGCGTGTACTCGCAGCCGGAGCTGTGTTTCTGGTGCTGCGTGGGCACCGGCATGGAAAACCACGGCCGACATGGCGCCTTCGTCTATGCGCAGGGCGAGGACACGCTGGCCGTCAACCTGTACATCGCCTCCACCCTGCACTGGCGCGAGCGCGGCCTGGTGCTGCGGCAGGACACCGCCTTCCCCGACGAACCCCGCAGTCGCCTGCGCCTGGAGCTCGAGCGTCCGCAGACGTTCGCGCTCCAGCTGCGCCACCCGCAATGGCTGCAGGGCCCGCTGGCGGTGCGGGTCAACGGCAGACACTGGCCGCTCGATTCGACGCCCGGCAGCCAGGCGGTCATCGCGCGACGCTGGCGGGACGGCGACGAGGTCGCCATCGCGCTGCCGATGACGACCCGGATCGAGGGTCTGCCCGACGGCTCGGACTGGGTGGCGGTGATGCACGGTCCGCTGATGCTGGCCGCACGCACCGACGGGGATGCGCTCGACGGCCTGGTGGCCGACGACGGCCGTGGCAGCCATATCGCGCCCGGGCCCTACCTGCCGCTGGACGGCGCGCCGATGCTGGTCGGCGAGCGCGACCGTCTTGCCGACCACATCCGGCCCGTGCCCGGCGAGCCGCTGGCGTTCACCGCCTCGACAATGGTCCGTCCCGAGGCGTTCCGCGAGCTGCGGCTGGAGCCGTTCTTCCGCGTGCACGACGCGCGCTACATGGTCTACTGGCGCACAGCCACGCCCGCGGAGTATCCGGCCGTGGTGGCGGCGATCGAGGCGACCGAACGCGAACGCCAGGCCCTGGAGGCGCGCACGCTCGACCAGGTGCAGGCCGGCGAACAGCAGCCGGAAGTCGACCATGCCTACGCGGGACGCGATTCGAGCACGGGCGCGCTCATGGGCCGCACGTGGCGCGACGCCGGCGCCTGGTTCGGCTACCGGCTACGGGCAAGCCGCAACGTCGCGGCCGATGCACCGCTCGCCCTGGCACTGGAGCTGTTCGGCGGCGACTGGAACGTGGCCATGGACGTCGAGGTCGACGGGCGCGTGCTGTCGACGGTGGAGATGTCGGGCGCCGGCACCGACGAGTTCGGCGTGCGGCAGGTCGCCCTGCCGCCCGATCTGTCCGCGCTGGCGCGCCGCGACGGCATCAAGGTCCGCTTCGTCGCGCGCGGCGGGCGCCGGACGCCACGGTTGTTCGGCCTGCGCCTGCTGGAGACGCGGGATGACTAGGCCCGCGCGCTCAGTCGCCGGCCAACGCCTCTTGCAGCAGCGCGCGGATCACCGGCTGCGCCTGCGCGGCCTTCGCCTCGTCCCAGGCGAACGACGCCTCGTCCATGTACACGCGCTGGCTGATCTCCAGCTGCACAGCCTGGATGCCGCGGGCCGGATCTGCATAGTGGCGCGTGATGTAGCCGCCGCGGAAGCGTCCGTTGTGCACCCAGTCGTAGCGCGACTGCCCGGCCAGCACCGCTTCCAGACGCCTCTGCAGGGACGCTCCCGCGCTGGCGCCGCCCGCAGTGCCGAGGTTGAGGTCGGGCAGCCGGCCCTCGAACAGGAACGGCAGCTCGCCGCGGATCGAGTGTCCTTCCCACAGCACCACGCGGCCATGCGCAGCATGCAGGCGCTCGAGTTCGCCGCGCAGCGCATCGTGGTAGGGACGCCAGTAACGTTCCACCCGCGCGCGCACCTCGTCCTCGCCCGGCGCCTGGCCATCGAGGTAGACCGGCTCGCCGGAGAAGCGCACCGTCGGGCACAGCCCGGTGGTGTTCTGCCCCGGGTACAGCGACACGTCGTCCTCGCTGCGGTTGAGGTCGATCACGTAGCGCGAATGGCACGGCACCAGCACCGACGCGCCCAGCTCGCGCGCGAAGGCGTACAGGCGCGAGATGTGCCAGTCGGTGTCGGGCACGCGCCGCGCCTGGGGCGTGAGCCGCGCCGCGATGTCGTCGGGGACGACGGTGCCGTCGTGCGGCAGGCTGACCAGCAATGGCGCGGTGCCGCGATGCAGGGTGAGGATGTCCATGACCCGGATTGTACGGGGCGTGCGTCCGATGCGGCGCCAGGCGCGGCGTACCGCGATGATCCGCGAACTCGGTCGGATCGTCCGGCTTGCGGCCGCCCCTCGCATCCCAACCATCTTCGCGCCCAGCCCCGGGCGCGCCTCCACCGGACTCCCCGATGAAATCCATCCTGCTGATCGCCTGCCTTGCGCTCACCGCATGCTCCACCGCTGGCCCGACGCACCGCGGCGCCACCAATCCGCTGTTCACCGACCGTCATACCGCCGACCCCGCGCCGCTGGTCGTGGGCGACACGCTCTACCTCTACGTCGGGCATGACATGGCGCGCGGCGAGGAGATGTTCAACATCGTCGAATGGCGCGTCTATTCGACCACCGACATGGCGCGCTGGACCGACCACGGCCCGATCATGAAGCCCACCGACTTCCAGTGGGCCAGCCGCGACGCCTGGGCCTCGCAGGCCATCGGGAAGGACGGCAGGTTCTACTTCTACGCCACGGTCGAACACGACCGGACCCGTCCGGGCAAGGCGATCGGGGTGGCGGTTTCCGACAGCCCCACCGGACCCTTCGTCGATGCGCGCGGTTCGGCCCTGGTCAGCAACGACATGACCCCGCAGGGTCCGCACACCTGGGACGACATCGATCCGACCGTCTTCATCGACGACGACGGCAGCGCCTGGCTGATGTGGGGCAACGCCAACTTCTACTACGCGCGGCTCAAGCCCAACATGATCGAGCTCGATGGCCCGATCCTGCAGGCCGAACTGCCCAAGTACGAGGAAGGCCCCTGGATCCACAAGCGCGGCGACCTGTACTACCTGAGCTACGCGTCCCGGGACAGGTCGGTGTCCGAGGACGAGCTGGTGTCCTATGCCACCGCCCCGTCCATTACCGGACCGTGGGCGTATCGCGGCGAGATCAGCGGCCCGGCGGAGAACAGCTTCACCATCCACCCCGGAATCGTGGAGTTCAAGGGTCAGTGGTACTTCTTCTACCACAACGGCGTGCTGACGGTCGGCGACCAGGACGGCGGGCTCGGCCGCCGCGCGGTGGCGGTCGAACACCTGTACTACGACGCGGACGGCGGCATCGCACCCATCGTCCACACCCGCGAAGGCGTGTCGGTGCCGCGCAGGCGCTGACCGGTCGCGCCAGCGCCGCGCTCAGCGCATCAGCACCACTTCCTCGGCGCTGGTGGGATGGATCGCCACCGTATCGTGCAGGTCGGCCAGGGTGATGCCCTTCCTCAGCGCCACGGCGAATCCCTGCAGGATCTCGTCGGCGCCCTCGCCCAGCAGATGGATGCCCACGATGCGGCGCTCGCCGCCGACGCACACCAGCTTGAACAGGCTGTGCTGGGGACGGTCCGACAGCGCCTGCCGCATCGGGCGGAAGATGCTGCGGCACACGTGCACCGCGTCGTCGCCGTGCCGCTCGCGCGCCTGCGCCTCGGTCAGGCCCACCGAGGCCAGCGGTGGATGCGAGAACACCACGGTCGGGATGCCGTCGTAGTCCAGGCGTGCATCCGGCCTGCCGCCGAACACGCGATCCATCGCGCGGCGCGCGGCGGCGATCGCGACCGGCGTCAGCATCGCCCGGCCGGTGACGTCGCCCACCGCGGTGATATGCGGCACGCTGCTGCGCTGGGAATCGTCGACGGCGATGCCGCCATCCGCGCCCAGCGCAACGCCCGCCGCGTCCAGGCCGATGCCGTCGGTGCCGGGCACACGGCCGATGGCAAGGAGGACGTGGGCATAGGCGTCCGACGTAGCGCCCGCCCCGTCACGTAGCCGGAGCCCGTCCGGTGTGCGCTCGATCGACGCCAGCCCGTAACCGAAATGCAGTCCGATACCCTGCTGGCGGTAGTTCTCCTGCAGCCGTTCGGCCAGCTCCGCGTCCGACTGCCCCAGCAGGCGCGTCCCGCGCACGAAGATGTCGACGCGACACCCCAGCGCCTGCAGCACGCCCGCGAACTCCACCGCGATGTATCCGCCCCCGATCAGCGCCACGTGGCCGGGCGGCCCGTGGAATGCGAAGAAGTCGTCGGACACGCCGGCCAGCGCACCGCCGGGCACGTCCAGCAGCCGCGGCCGCGAGCCGGTGGCGATCAGGACGTGGCCCGCCCGCAGGCGGGTGCCGTTCTCGCATTCGACGGTATATGCGTCGCGCAGCCTGCCGCGCGAGGGCAGCAGCACGATGCCGGCCTCGTCCAGGCGCCGGCGGTAGCTGGCGTGGATGCCGTGGATGTAGCGCTGGCGGCTGGCGACGAGCGTCGGCCAGTCGAGTTTCGGCGAGGCGGGAACATCGAACCCGAGCTGCGAGGCCAGGGTAACGCCGCCGGCCAGCTCGGCCGCCAGCCACATCGCCTTCTTCGGCACGCAGCCGACGTTGACGCAAGTGCCGCCGAGTTCGCCGGGTTCCAGCAGCGCCACGCGTGCGCCGTGCGCGGCCGCGCGGAAGGCGCCGGCCAGGCCGCCGCTGCCGCCGCCCAGCACGACGAGGTCGAAATCCAGGTCCGTCTGGCTCATGCGAAGCGCTCCGGCGAATAGGGGCTGGGGTCGATATGCGGGCTTTCACCCGTCAGCAGCTCGGCCAGCAGGCGGCCGGTGGCCGGGCTCATGCTCACGCCCAGCATGCCGTGGCCGGTCGCCAGCCACAGGTGCGGCTGCCCCGGTGCCCGGCCGATGATCGGCAGGTCGTCCCACGACAGCGGACGCCAGCCATACCACTCCTCGCGCTTGACCGGGCCGACCGGCTCGCGCAGGTACTCGCCCGCACCGCGCTCCAGCGCGTCGAGCCGCCGGCGGTTGAGCGTGGTGTCGTGGCCGGAGAACTCCATCGTGCTGCCGAGGCGGAAGCCGTCCTCCCACACCGTGACGCAGACCTTGCGCTCGAACAGCGTCATCGGCCGCCGCGGCACGAGGCCAGGACGCGAATAGGTGATCGAATAGCCCTTGCCCGGCTGCATCGCGCCGCGCAGCCAGCGCAGCCGCAGCGAGCGCGCCAGCAGCGGCGACCAGGCGCCGGTCGCCAGCACCACCTCGCCGGCATGGCGCGATCCGCGCGTGGTCTCCACGCGCATCCCCTCGCCGGCGGCTTCGGCATGCAAGGCTTCGCAATCCGTCTCGATCACGCCGCCGGCCGCGGCCACGGCCCGGGCCAGTCCGGCCACGTACCGGTCCGGCCGCAGTTGCGCATCCCCGGGATAGTGCACAGCACCGGCGACACCATCGCGCAGCGCGGGCTCCCGGGCCTGGTAGTCGCGTCCGTCGATGACGCGGGACTCGATGCCCAGCCCGGCCAGCGCCGGCAACTGGCGCACATACGCTTCCATCTGCAACGGATCGCGGAACACGCAGTCCGCGCCCGGCTCGTCATACTCGCAGTCGATGCCATGGCCGGCGATCCAGTCCGGGAACGCCGCGCGGGAGGCATTGAGAATGGCGGCGCGCGGCGCGGCCGAAGCGGCCCAGTCGCGCGGGTTGCAGCGGCCGGCAAACCGCAGCATCCACCGCCACAACACGGGATCCAAGCGCGGCCGCACGTAGAACGGCGCGTCCGGCGTGAGCATCCAGCGCAGCGCCCGCGCCACCATGCCAGGCGCGTGCAGCGGGCCGGCATGGCTCGGCGTGAGCGTGCCGCAATTGCCGTGCGAACTGCCGCCGCCGATGCGGCCGGCATCGATCACGCGCACGCTGCGGCCGCGTTCGAGCAGGCACAGGGCGCTGGCGAGCCCCGAGACGCCGGCGCCGATGACGAGGATGTCGCTGCGTTCGCTCATCGCGGCAGTGTAACGGCCGCGCCGCCGAGGCCGTTCAGCCCAGGCGCATCGGCGGGCGCGTGCCGTAGGTCAGCCAGCGCCACAGCCACTCCATCGGCCCGAAGCGATGGCGCGCCAGCCACCAGTGGCTGGCCAGCGCCTGCACCGCGAACACCACGAGCACGAGCAGCACCTGCGCCGCGCGGCCCAGTTCGCCCCACAGGCCGAAGCCGTAGCCATAGAACAGGGTGGAGGCGATGAGCGATTGCAGCAGGTAATGGGTCAGCGCCATGCGCCCGGCCGGCGCCAGCCAGCCCAGCACCCGCGAGATGCCGGGAAGCCCGAGCCCAAGCACCAGCAGCGACAGGTAGCCCAGCGCCAGCGGCAGGCTGCCGAGCATCATCAGGCCGGACGCCGCCATCATCGGCCCCATCTGCCGCATGCCATCGAAGCTGCTGCCCACCGCCATCGCCAGCGCGACGAACACTGCGCCCAGCGGCAGCGTCCACGCCGCCATCCTGGCGTAGAAGCCGCGCTGCGCGGCCACGTCGTGCACGCGCCCGGAACGCACCAGCCAGGCACCGAGCATGAACACGCCCAACGCCATCGGCACCACCATCAGCAGGCCCTGGATGGCCACCGAGCCGAAGTCGCGCGCACGCTGCAGCACCACCTCGCCATAGCTCCCCTGCGCATAGACCTGCGCGGCCGCAGCGGCGGCCGCCTCCATGTCGTCGGCCATCGTCGACAGTTCGCCCATTTCCGAGGCAGGCACCAGCGAGATCAGGCCGCCGCCCAGGGCCACCATCAGCGCCAGCGCGCCGTACAGCACGATGCCCATGATCAGCCGGATGCGGGGAGATATCTCGCCAAACGCCATCAGCAGAAGGCCGGTGACGGCATAGGCGTGCAGGATGTCGCCGGGCCACAGCAGCACCGCATGCAGCAGGCCCAGCACGAGCAGCACCAGGCAGCGCCTCACGTAGCGGCTGCGGAACTGCGGCCCGTGTCCGCCGCGGCTCGACATCACCGCGAACCCCATGCCGAACAGCAGCGAGAACAGCACCCAGAACTTGCCCGCCACGAACACATGCACGAACCACGCCGCGGTGTGGTCGATCCCCTGCGCGGCGGGGTCGATGCCTGTGCCCATCTCCTGCATCGGCCTGCTGAACCATTCGATGTTCATCAGGAAGATGCCGAGCAGGGCGAAGCCACGGACCACGTCCAGCGCCTGGATGCGCTGGCCGGCGTCGATCGGCGCGAAGGATGGCGGACCGCCCGCCGGGCGGTCATGCAGTTGCATCACGTCGTGTTTCCCCCTCGATCCCGTGCGACAGGATGGCGGGGCCGGGTCCGGCTGCCAAGCGCGGCGGTCGACGGTGCGTACGGATATCCGCCCGCGCTGCTACGAGGCGGCCGCGCGCAGCGCCCTCGCCACCACCTGGCAATGCGTGTGCCCGCCCCTTGCAGGGCAGGCATGGAAGCGGCGCCGGGGCCCCCCCGAACCCCCCCCCCCCCCG
>JAEXLY010000244.1 GCA_023444765.1 Pseudomonadota bacterium
ACCGTAACCGTCGACGTCACCGTCGTCGCGTCCCGCTCCCTCCCCCGCGCCCGCGGGGGAGGGTTGGGGTGGGGGCAAAGGCAGCCGCGATGCAACGCCAGCCCCGTGCGCTTCCCGCCGCCCGAGCTACCCTCGCACCCGCCGCCAGGCCCGCAAACGAAGCGGGCCGCACAAGGCGGCCCGCTCGGACAACGGTCGCTGTGGAAGCGTTACTTCAGCTTCGCGGCCTTGCGCAGTTCCTCTGCGCGGTCGGTCTTCTCCCACGAGAACGCCGTGGCGGTGTGCTTCTTTCCGGCGCCGTCGACGTAGGAGATTTCCTTCGGCTTGCGGCCGAAGTGGCCGTATGCCGCGGTGGCCTGGTAGATCGGATGCTCCAGGTCGAGCATGCGGGTCAGGCCATAGGGGCGCAGGTCGAAGTGGCGGCGGACCAGCTTCTCGATCACGTCGTCGGCGACCTTGCCGGTACCGAAGGTGGTCACCGAAATCGAGGTCGGTTCGGCCACGCCGATGGCATAGCTCACCTGCACCTCGCAGCGGTCGGCCAGGCCGGCCGCCACGATGTTCTTGGCCACGTAGCGCGCGGCGTAGGCGGCCGAACGGTCCACCTTCGACGGATCCTTGCCCGAGAACGCGCCACCGCCGTGGCGGGCCATGCCGCCGTAGGTGTCGACGATGATCTTGCGCCCGGTCAGGCCGCAGTCGCCCACCGGTCCGCCGATCACGAACTTGCCGGTCGGGTTGATGTGCACCTTGTTCTTCGGCAGCGCCTCGAGCCACTTCTTCGGCAGGACCGGCCGCAGGATGTGCTCGCGCACGGCTTCGACCAGGTCCTTCTGCCTGATGTCCGGGTCGTGCTGGGTGGACAGCACCACCGCATCCAGCCCCTGCACCTGGTTGCCGTCGGCGCTGTAGCGCAACGTCACCTGGCTCTTGGCGTCCGGGCGCAGCCAGCCGAGCTTGCCGCTCTTGCGCACCTTGGCCTGCTGCTCGACCAGGCGGTGGCTGTAGTAGATCGGCGCGGGCATGTACTCGGGCGCCTCGTTGCAGGCGTAGCCGAACATCAGGCCCTGGTCGCCGGCGCCCTGCTGCTCGGGCTTCTTGCGGTCGACGCCCTGGTTGATGTCCGGCGACTGCTTGCCGAGCATGTTGATGATCGCGCAGGTGTGGCCGTCGAAGCCGACCGACGAATTGTCGTAGCCGATCCCGTTGATGACCTTGCGCGCCAACGCCTCGATGTCCACCCATGCGCTGGTAGTGACCTCGCCGGCGACGATCGCCGCGCCGGTCTTCACCAGTGTCTCGCAGGCCACCCGCGCACGCTTGTCCTGGGCCAGGATCGCGTCCAGCACCGCGTCGGAGATCTGGTCGGCGATCTTGTCCGGATGGCCTTCCGAGACCGATTCGGAGGTGAACAGGTAGCTGGACATCGTTATATCCTTCAATTCGGATGAAAAGATGGGTGCGGATGATACACGGGCGACAGCGGCTGCGCATCCGCGGGCGGTCCGGCTTCAGGTTAACCCGGCGCCGCCGCTTCCCCTGTTCGTCCCGAGCGCAGGGCGAGATATGCCCTCCGGGGCTGACCGTGCCCCCCGACAGGTGCGTCCACGCTGGAATGCCGAATGCACCGCCACGCCGACCCCTAGAATGCGCGCCATGGATTCGCTCTCCCAGCTCCTGCTTGGTGCCGCGGTCGCCGGCGCCGTGGTCCCGGCCACGCACCGCCGTGCCGCCATGCTAGCCGGCGCCGCGCTCGGCACGCTGCCCGACCTCGACTCGTTCCCGATCGCGCTGTTCACCGACGACCCGGTCGCGCTGATGACGCTGCATCGTGGCTTCAGCCACTCGCTGTTCGTGCTGCCGCTGCTCGCATGGGCGATCTGGGCCTTCTTTCGCAGGCGAGGCGGGCGCGTGGCGCAGGCGCCGCGTGGCTGGTTCTGGGCGATCCAGCTGGCGCTGGTGACGCATCCGCTGCTGGATGCATTCACGGTGTACGGCACCCAGCTGCTGTGGCCGCTGCCGACGCCGCCGGTGATGTGGTCGAGCATGTTCATCATCGATCCCGGCTACACGTTGTGGCTGCTGCTCGGCGCGATAGTGGCCATGTTCGCCGGTACCAGGCCGCTGGCGCGCCGGGCGCTGGTCGCCGGCCTCGTGTTGAGTTGCGGCTACCTGGGCTGGTCGCTGGTGGCCAAGGGCATGGTCGAGCGCGAGGCCGAACGGTCGCTGGCGGCGCTGGGCCTGGCCGATGCGCCGCGCTTCTCGGTGCCGATGCCGTTCAACACCCTGCTGTGGCGGGTGGTGGCGATGACGCCGGAGGGCTTCGTCGAAGGCGAGCATTCGCTCGTCGCCGACGCGCGGCCGATCGCCTTCCGGCACTACCGTTCGGAAGTCGAGGCGCTGGCGGCGAACGACAGCGTGCCGGCCGTGGCGCGGCTGCAGTGGTTCAACCGCGGCTTCATGAAGGCGCAGGTGCGCGACGGTCGGCTGGTGCTGAGCGACCTGCGCATGGGGGCCGAACCCGACTACAGCTTCAACTTCGTCGTCGCCGAACGCGAGGGCGACGACTGGCGGACGGTGCCGCCGGAACAGCTGTCGTGGCCCTGGGAAGCGCGCAGGCGGCTGGCGCAGATGTGGGACCGGATCTGGATCGAGCCGGAGCAGATCCGGGTCCAGTCCGGCAGCCGCTGAGCCGCGCAGGGCGAGCGAACCCGGGGACCACCCCCCCAAGGACGGCGCTGGAACCGTCGGCGGATGCGGAGGGCGGGAAGCCTGCGCGGAGTGCGCCCCAAGCGCGCGGGACGGGCCGTTGCCGTGGCCGATGCCGGAGCGGGGCGGTCCCCTTCTCGTCTCGCCCGGTCGCAGCAAGGTATCCCATGAGCCGGCGGCCGGGAATCCCGTTTGCACTGCAGACGACGCGCGTTCCGAGTGCCCTATGCCGGGAACCAGTAACGCGTCAGGTGGAAGAACACCGGCGCGGCGAAGACCACCGAGTCCATGCGGTCCATCATGCCGCCGTGGCCCTCGATCATCCGGCCCCAGTCCTTCGCGCCCAGGCTGCGCTTGACCGCCGACAGCGCCAGTCCGCCGCAGACGCCTGCGAAGACGATCACGCCGGACATGCCGGCCGCCTGCAATGGCGTGAACGGCGTCATCCACCACAGCGCCGTGCCGATGCCCACGGCCGCCAGCCCCCCACCGACCAGGCCCTCGACCGTCTTGGACGGGCTCACCGTCGGCGCCAGCTTGCGGTGCCCGAACAGCCCGAACACGTACTGCATCACGTCGCTGATCTGCACCACCAGCATCAGGTAGAGCAGCAGCAGCTGGCCGGTGCCGGCGGGCGCATCCGGATGCAGGATCATCAGCGCCGGCGCGTGGCTGATGCAGTAGATGGCGATCATCACGCCCCACTGGATCTTGGTGCTGCGTTCCAGGAAGTCGGTGGTGTCGCCGCCCAGCACCGCCAGCACCGGCAGCGCGAGAAAGGCGTAGACCGGGATGAAGATCGCGAACAGCCCGTACCACTGGTCGTGGATCAGCCAGTACTGGATCGGGATCAGCAGGTAGAACGCCGCGACCAGCGGCAGGTGATCGCCGGCGCGCGTGGGCGTGAGGGTGATGAACTCGCGCAGGGCGAAGAACGAGATGAAGGCGAACACCACCAGGGTCGCCACCGGGCCGATGGCGAAGCAGGCGGCCAGCACCGCGACCATGCCCCACCAGGCGCGGACCCGGGCGTTGAGGTTCTGCACGGCACCGCCGCCGCCGTCCGGACCGCGGCGCGACAGCAGCCAGCCGACGACCGAGGCGACCAGCAGTACGGCGACGATGCCGCCGAACACGTACAGCGTCTTCGTCTGCGGGCTCATGCCATGGCCTCCACCGCCGAACGCGCGCGTTCCAGGAAGTCGTCGCGGTTCTCGCCGGCGATGCGCGCAAGCGGTGCGCCGAAGTTGACATTGCAGTACAGCGGCAGGGGCAGCGGCAGCAGCGCGCCCTTGGGCAGACTGCGGTGCAGGGTATCCAGATACACCGGCACCAGTTCGACATGGGGGTAGGCGTTGGCCAGCGTGAACAGCCCGCCCTTGAATGGCTGCGGCAGGCGTTGGTTGCTGCGCGTGCCTTCCGGGAACAGGATCAGCGAGTCGCCCCGGTCGAGGCCGGCACGCACCGGCGCCAGCGGATCGGCGGCAGGGTCCGTGCGCTGGCGGTCGATCAGGATCGCGCGCAGCACGCGTCCGGCGAGCCAGCGCCGCAGGCCCGGCCTGTCCCAGTAGTCGCGGGGGGCCCCCCGCCCCCCCG
>JAEXLY010000255.1 GCA_023444765.1 Pseudomonadota bacterium
CCCCCCCCCGGGGGGGGCCGCCCCCCCCCCACGACCGCTTCTCCTGGCGGGCGTTGCCCGCACAGGCGGGGCCCCGGGCCCGCGGCGGAACCGGCCGTCCGGTGGTGGCACACCACGGGCCGGACGATTGACCGGTTCCGGTCCGGGGACTCCTTCCCCGGGCATCCGGAACAGAAACATGGTGTCCCGGCGTGGCCGGGACGCGCGACGACAGCGGCGGACGATCAATGAAACCGGTTCTTCTCGACGGCAACTCCCTCACCCGCGACCAGCTGGTCATGGTCGCCCACGGCGCGCAGGTCGCACTCGATGCGGAGGCCCTGCGCGCAGTCGCACGCGCGGCCGGGTTCCTGGCCGAGCAGGTGCGGCGCGAGGAGCCGATCTACGGCGTCTCCACCGGTTTCGGCAGCAATGCCGACAAGCTGCTGGGTGCGCACCCGCTGCGCGACGAACTGCCGGGCGCGCCCAGATCGGGACGCTCGCTGCACGAGGAACTGCAGCACAACCTGATCGTCACCCATGCCGTCTGCGTCGGCGAACCGCTCGCCGCGGACGTCGTGCGCGCGATGCTCTGCATCCGCATCAACACGCTGCTCAAGGGCCATTCCGGCATCCGCGTGCAGACGCTGGAAGCGCTCGCGGCGATGCTCAACGCCGGCGTCGTGCCGGTGGTGCCGTCGCTCGGTTCGGTCGGCGCCTCGGGCGACCTCGCCCCGCTGTCTCATCTGGCCATCGTCCTGCTCGGCGGCGGCGAGGCCTGGTTCGACGGCAGGCGCATGCCGGGTGGCGAGGCGTTGCAGGCGGCGGGTCTGACGCCGGTCTCGCTGTCGTACAAGGAAGGGCTGGCGCTCAACAACGGCACCGCGCAGATGCTGGCCACCGGGGTGCTCGCGCTGCACCGCCTGGAGCGGTTGCTGGACACCGCCGACCTCGCCGCGGCGATGACCATCGATGCCTTCGCCGGGCGGCTGGGCGCGTTCGACGAACAGGTGCATGCGCTGCGTCCGCATCCGGGGCAGGTGCGCACCGCCGCGCACCTGCGCGAGCTGCTAGCCGGATCGACGCTGGCCGACATTCCCTACCATCTCGTGCCGCGGTTCCAGCCCTGGCTGCCCTCGAGCTGGGACACGCCCGGGGCGCAGGCGCTGGGCTTCGACATCGGTTGGGACTGGGTCCCCAGCGACCAGCGCCACGGCCGCGAGAGGTTCTACGCGCGCTTCAAGCCGTTCCGCGGGGGCAAGAAGCACCAGCCGCAGGACAGCTATTCGCTGCGCTGCATCCCGCAGGTGCATGGCGCGGTGCGCGACACCGTGGAGCACGCCAGGCGCGTGTTCGACATCGAACTCAACGCGGTCACCGACAACCCGCTGGTATTCCCGGAGCGCGACGCCGAGCACGTGGAGCAGCAGGTGATCTCCGCGGGCCATTTCCACGGCATGCCGCTGGCGCTGGCGATGAGCGCGGTCAAGGCCGCGATCCCGGTGCTGGCCTCTATCAGCGAGCGACGGCTCAACAAACTGGTAGATCCGGCCACCAGCGACGGCCTGCCGGCGTTCCTGATCGGCAACGAGGACGGTACCGAATCGGGCTACATGATCGTGCAGTACACCGCCGCGGCCATCGTCAACGACCTGGCCACGCGTGCGCATCCGGCCAGCGTGTACTCGATTCCGACCAGCGCCAACGCGGAGGACCACGTCTCGATGGGCACCAACGAGGCGCGGCACGTGCTGTCGATGGCCGACGATCTTGGCAAGGTGCTCGCGCTGGAGCTGTACACGGCCGCCCAGGCGCTGGACCTGCGCCTGGACATGATCAATGCCGCGCGCGACCTGGCGCGTCGCAGCGACGCGGCGGGCTTCGCCCGCAAGATCCGCGGCGCGGACGAGGAATCGCCGTTGCGTGCCGGGTTCCTGGCCGAGGCCGAGGCGCTGCGCGCCGAGCTGGCCACGTCCGAGCCGTTCCACCCCGGCGACGCAGTGGCGCGGGCACATGCCGAGCTGCGCAGGCACATTGCCTTTCTCGACCGGGACCGCGCGCTCGATGGCGAGGTCGCCACAGCCGTCCGCCTGGTGGCCGAGGGGCGCCTGCTGTCGGCGATCGGGCGCTGACCGGGTGAACCTGCCGCTTCCTCCCGGCTGGCCCGGGGCCCTGCTGGCCGCGCTCATCGCGTTCGCGATCGGCGTCGCCAGCCTGCTTTGCTGGCGCTGGCTGGCGCGTCGCGCCGGCTGGAGCGAGGCGCGGGCGATCGGCTGGGCCTGCGTCACCGCAGTGGCGATCGGCGCCGGGATCGACAGCTGGCACCTGTTCTACCTGGGCGTGGCCACTCTGGAATCACCGCTCTACGCGCGCATCGCCCTGGCGAAGATCCATGACGCCGACCATGTCGGCACCCGCGTATTCCTCGAGTGGAGCGGTGCCCTGGCCGGGGTGGTCGCCGGCTGGGTCATGGCCCGGGAGCGGGGCGCCGACAGGCGCGACTGAATCCTGCGGCGCGCCCGTGGATCCGGGCGCCGTCGTCGAACCACCCCGAGGCATGCCGGAACACGCGCCGCCTACGGGGGCACACTGGCGTCCGCCGACCGCGCCGGATCGCGCGGTGCCGTTCTGCCCGGGCGTCCGCGGGCTGAACCGCCGTCCGTATCCCGCATTCCGTTGTTGACTAATGTAATAACGCGCTATTACATTATGCCGACCATGAAACAACGCCTCGAACCCTTGTCCGATTCGGACGCCGACGCCTCCTTCCGGGCGTTGGCCAAGGCCCTGGCTGGCCTGGAGCGCGTGGACGAGGTGGGTGCCTTCCTGCGCGACCTGTGCACGCCGGCCGAGATCGAAGCCATGGCGGATCGCTGGCGCGTGGTGCCGCTGCTGCTGCAGGGCCTGCCGTACCGCGAGATCCACGAGCGCACCCTGGTGAGCGTGACCACCATCGGCCGGGTCGCGCGAACGCTCGAACATGGCGCGGGCGGCTATGCGGCCGCGGTCAAGCGCCAGTATCCCCGGCTCGCGCCGGGCCACTGAAGGAACTTCCCGATGAGCCCCACGGCCGTCCCCGCGGCGCGCGACCGCCTGCGCATCGCCATCCAGAAATCCGGCCGCCTCAGCGACCCGGCGCGGGCGTTGCTCGCGTCCTGCGGCCTGTCCTGGCGCGAAAGCCGCGACAGGCTGTTCTGCTACGGCGAGACCGCGCCGGTCGACCTGCTGCTGGTGCGCGACGACGATATCCCTGGCCTGCTGGCCGACGGGGTCTGCGATTACGGCATCGTCGGCCGCAACGTGCTGGAGGAGCAGGGCGCCGAGCGCGCGGCCGCCGGCAAGCCACAGGTCTCCAGGGAGATCCGGCCGCTGGGCTTCGGCGGCTGCCGCCTGGACATCGCCGTGCCCGACGCCTGGGACTGGGAAGGGCCGCAGCAACTGCAGGGCAGGCGCATCGCCACCAGTTACCCGGGCCTGCTGGGCAGATGGCTGGCCGAGCAGCAAGTGGACGCCAGCGTGGTGATGCTGTCGGGGTCGGTCGAGATCGCCCCGCGGCTGGGACAGGCCGACCTGATCTGCGACCTGGTCTCCAGCGGGGCCACGCTCGCGGCCAACCAGCTCAAGCCGGTGCAGACCATCATGCGCAGCGAGGCGGTGCTGGCTGGCCCGGTGCAGCCGTTCGCCGACATCCGCGGCGAGCTGGCGCAGCAGTTGCTGCGGCGGCTCGATGGGGTGTTGCGCCTGAAGGACAGCCGGCTGCTGATGTTCCAGGCGCGGCGCGCCGAAGTGCCGGCGCTGCTGGAGTTGCTGCCCGACGCCGAACAGCCGACGCTGCTTCAGGTCGACGGTGCCGATACCCTGGCGCTGCAGGCGCTCTGCCACGGCGCGATGACCTGGCAGCGGCTGGAAGACCTCAAGCGGGCCGGCGCGCGCGGGCTGATGGTGCTGCCGGTCGAGAGGATGCTGGCATGAGCGCGCTGGTGCAGCGGCTGGACTGGGCCGCGCTGGATGGCGCCGCGCGCGCGCAGGCACTGCTGCGCCCGGTGCAGGCGGTGGCGGCGCAGACGCGCGCATCGGTCGCGGCACTGGTCGAGGATGTCCGCAACCGAGGCGACGCCGCGCTGCGCGAGATCACGCAGCGCTTCGACGGCGCCTCGCTGGACGCGTTCGAGGTCGGTGCGGACGAGTTCGCAGCGGCAGAGTCGGCGGTACCGGCGGAGTTGCGCCGTGCGATGGAGGAGGCTGCCGGGCGCATCGAGCGCTTCCACAGCGCCGGCATGGTGCAGCCGTACGCGGTGGAGACCGCGCCTGGCGTTCACTGCGAGCGCATGGTCCGTGCGATCGCGCGGGTCGGCCTGTACGTTCCGGCGGGCACCGCGCCGCTGCCGTCGACCGCGCTGATGCTGGGTGTGCCGGCCCGCCTGGCCGGCTGCGCCGAAGTGGTGCTGTGCACCCCGCCGCGCAGGGACGGCACCGCCGACCCGGCGGTGCTCGTGGCCGCGCGCATGACCGGCGTGCATCGCGTCTTCAAGCTGGGTGGAGCGCAGGCGATCGCGGCGATGGCGCTGGGCACGCAGAGCGTGCCGCGCTGCGCCAAGCTGTTCGGTCCCGGCAACAGCTTCGTCACCGAAGCCAAGCAGCAGGTGGCGCAGGCGGGGATCGCGGCGATCGACATGCCGGCCGGGCCCTCCGAGGTCCTGGTGATCGCCGACGCCGGCGCGGACGCGGCCTTCGTCGCCGCCGACCTGCTCTCGCAGGCCGAACACGGCCCGGATTCGCAGGTCCTGCTGCTCAGCGACAGCGCAGGACTGCTCGATCGCGTCGAGCGGGAGCTGGCGACGCAGCTCGCGGTGCTGCCGCGTGCCGATATCGCCCGCCAGGCGCTGGGGCGGTCGAGGCTGGTGCGGGTCGGGGAACTGTCCGAGGCCTTCGCGATCAGCAATGCCTACGCGCCCGAGCACCTGATCCTGGCCCTGCGCGAGCCGCGCGCCTGGCTGGGGCAGGTGCAGGCGGCGGGCTCGGTGTTCCTCGGCGACCACACGCCCGAGGCGCTGGGCGACTACTGCAGCGGCACCAACCACGTGCTGCCGACCAATGGCGCCGCGCACGCCAGCAGCGGCGTGTCGGTGGCGAGCTTCCAGAACTTCATCAGCGTGCAGTCGGCCAGCGCTGCCGGCATCGCCGCGATCGGACCGTGCGCGGTCACCATCGCCGAAGCCGAAGGGCTGGAAGCGCACGCCAACGCGGTCCGCCTGCGCCTGGCCGTGGCGGCCGGAGCGGCGGCATGAGCGCCGCGTTGTCCGACGTGCTGTCGCTGGTGCGCGAGGATCTGCGCGACTTCGCCGGTTACAGTTCCGCGCGTTCGGCAAGGCTCGATGGCGAGATCTGGCTCAACGCCAACGAGTCGGCCTGGAGTAACGCCGCGGACGCCGAAGCCAGCTGCAGGCGCTATCCGGATCCGCAGCCCGCGGCCCTGTGCGAGGCGCTCGCCGGCCTGTATGGCGTGCGGTCCGACCAGCTGCTCGTGGGGCGCGGCAGCGACGAGGCCATCGACCTGCTGGTGCGCGCGACCTGCCGGGCCGGGCGCGATGCGGTGCTGGTCACGCCGCCCGTCTTTGGCATGTACGCGGTCAGCGCCCGTCTGCAGGACGCGCCCCTGGTCGAGGTGGCGCTGCGCGACGACCCGCGCGAGGGCCTGGTGCCCGATTTCACGGCGATCGGACGCGAGGCGCTGGCGCGGGGCGCGAAGCTGGTTTTCCTCTGTTCACCGTCCAATCCCGGAGGCGCAGCCATCGCCCTTGCCGATGTCGCCGCTCTTGCGCAACGGCTGGCAGGCCGGGCACTGGTCGTGGTCGACGAGGCCTACGGCGAGTTCTCGGACGTGCCCTCGGCCACGACCCTGCTCGAGTCCCGGTCCAACCTGGTGGTGCTGCGCACCCTGTCCAAGGCGCATGCGCTCGCGGCCGCCCGCATCGGCGTGGCGATCGGCGCGCCGGAGCTGATCGCGGTTCTGCGCCGCTGCCAGGCGCCGTATCCGGTGCCCGGTCCGGTCGCCAGGCTAGGCATCGAGGCGCTGTCGCCCGCCGCGCGCGCGGCCACGTCCACACACGTGGGCGAGGTCCGGACAGAGCGCGAGCGCCTGCGCGCGGCGCTGTCGGGCCTGCGCGGGGTGCGTCGCGTCTATCCGTCGCAGGCGAATTTCCTGCTGGTGCGGTTCGACGATGCGGGGGCCGCGTTCGCCGCGCTGCTGGATGCCGGCATCGTCGTGCGCGACCAGCGCGCCGCGCCCACCCTGGGCGATGCGCTGCGCATCACCGTCGGTACGCCGGCGCAGAACGACCGGGTGCTGGACGTGCTGTCGCGGCTTCCCGCGGCGGACGCCGCGCGGGGAGCGGCCTGATGGGCACCAGGATCCTGTTCGTCGATCGCGACGGAACCCTGATCGAAGAGCCGGCGGATTTCCAGATCGACGCCTACGAGAAGCTGCGCTTCGTCAGGAACGTGATTCCCGCGATGCTGAAGCTGCGCGACGCCGGTTTCGAGTTCGTGATCGTCACCAACCAGGACGGGCTCGGCACCGACGCGTATCCGCGCGAAAGCTTCGACGGGCCCAACGACCTGATGCTGCAGGTGTTCGAAAGCCAGGGCATCGTGTTCCGCGAGGTCCTGGTGGACGGAAGCTGGCCGGCCGACAACGCACCCACGCGCAAGCCCGGCCTGGGCCTGGTCCAGCACTACCTGCGCGATCGCGGCATCGACCTGGACCGGTCGGTGATGGTGGGCGATCGCGAGACCGACATGCAGTTCGCCCGCAACCTCGGCATCCGCGGCTTCCAGCTGCGCACGCAGCAGTTCGGCGGCGAGTGGGACTGGCCGGAGATCGCCCACGAGCTTGCCGATGCGCCGCGCCGGGCGCGCGTGCAGCGCAGCACGAAGGAGACCCGCATCAGCGTCGAACTCGACCTGGACCGCAGCGGCGATGCCGAGGTGTCGACGGGTCTGCCGTTCTTCGACCACATGCTCGACCAGATCGGCAAGCACGGCGGCATCGTGCTGAAGGTGCGTGCCGAGGGCGCCCTACACATCGACGAGCACCACACCATCGAGGACACGGGCATCGCACTCGGGCAGGCGCTGCGCGAGGCGCTGGGCGACAAGCGCGGCATCGCGCGCTACGGCTTCACCCTGCCGATGGACGAGACCCTGGCCAGCGCCGCGCTGGATTTCGGCGGGCGGCCGTACCTGGTGTTCGAGGGCAGCTTCAGGCGCGAGCGGGTGGGCGACATGCCGACCGAGCTGGTCGAGCACTTCTTCCGCTCGGTCTGCGACGCGGGCGCGCTCAACCTCAACCTGAGGGTCGAGGGGGACAACGACCACCACAAGGTCGAGGCGCTGTTCAAGGCCTTCGCGCGCGCGTTGCGCATGGCGGTGCGGCGCGAGGGCGGGGAACTGCCGAGCACCAAGGGCGTGCTGTGATGCGGAGCCACCCATGAAGGTCGTGCTGGTCGATGCCGGAGGCGCCAACCTCGGTTCGGTGCACTGCGCGCTGCAGCGGTTGGGCGTGGAGCCCGAACTGTGCACGGATGCCGAGCCCATCCGCAGCGCCGATCGCGTGATCCTGCCCGGAGTCTCGACCGCGGCGACGGTCATGGGGCGGCTCCGCGCCCTGGACCTCGTCGATACACTGCGCGACCTGCGCCAGCCGCTGCTGGGCGTCTGCGTGGGCATGCAACTGCTGTTCGAGCACTCGGAAGAAGACGACACGCCGTGTCTCGGGCTGCTGCCCGGCCGCGTGCGCAGGATCGCCGGCGGGCCCGGCATCCGCGTGCCGCACATGGGCTGGAACCAGCTGCAGCTGCGGGGTGCCGATCCCCTGCTGGGGGGCTTCGGGGAAGGCGAGTACGCGTACTTCGTACACAGCTACGCCGCCGATCCGGGACCGGACTGCATCGCCAGCACGGTGCACGGCCGGCCGCTGGCGGCGATCGTGCGTCGCGGCAACATCATGGGCGCGCAGTTCCATCCCGAACGTTCGGCTGCGGCAGGCGCGCGGCTGCTGCACAACTTCCTGACCCTGGAGCCGGCATGAGCAGCTTCACCCTGTATCCGGCCATCGACGTGCGCCACGGACGGATCGTGCGCCTCGCCCAGGGCGACTACGCGCAGGAAACCCGCTACGGAGACGATCCGCTGGCGCTGGCGCAGGCTTACTCGGAGCAGGGCGCACGCTGGCTGCACCTGGTCGACCTCGACGCCGCGCGCGCAGGCGGCTACACGCTGCTCGAGCTGGTGCGCGACATCGTCGACAGCACGGGACTGCGGGTGCAGACGGGGGGCGGGGTGCGCTCGCGCGAAGATGTCCAGCGCATCCTCGATGCCGGCGCCGCGCGCGTCGTCGTCGGTTCGCTCGCGGTGCGCGAGGCGGACATGGTCTGCGGCTGGCTGGGCGAGTTCGGAAGCGAGCGCATCACCGTCGCCCTGGACAGCCGCCAGGATCGCGAAGGGGTCTGGCGCCTGCCGGTGCACGGGTGGACCGAGACCGCCGCCGGGACCCTGCAGGACATGGCCCGGCGCTACGCCGCCCGGGGCCTGGCGCACCTGCTGTGCACCGACATCACCCGCGACGGCATGATGACCGGCCCCAACCTGGCGCTGTACCGCCTGCTTGCCGACGAGGTGCCGACGATTTCGCTGCAGGCCTCCGGCGGCGTGCGCGACCTGGACGACGTAGTGGCCGCGCGGGCCCGGGGCTGCGCCGGCATCGTGCTGGGCCGGTCGCTGCTGGAGGGCCGGCTGCAGCTGCCGCAGGCGTTGGCGGCCTGCGGCGATGGAGGCGGCTGCTGATGCTGGCCAGGCGCATCATTCCCTGCCTCGACGTGCGTGACGGGCGTGTGGTCAAGGGCGTGCGCTTCCGCGACCACGTCGACATGGGCGACATCGTCGAGCTGGCGCTGCGTTACCGCGACGAAGGCGCCGACGAGCTGGTCTTCTACGACATCAGCGCGACGCCGCAGGGCCGCTCGGTGGACCGCGAGTGGGTCGAGCGCGTGTCCGCCCGCATCGACATTCCCTTCTGCGTGGCCGGTGGCATCCGCGACGTGGACACCGCGCGCGCGGTCCTGCATGCCGGCGCCGACAAGATCTCGATCAACTCGCCGGCGCTGGAGCGGCCCGCGCTGATCTCCGAGCTGGCGGCCGCGTTCGGCGTGCAGTGCGTGGTGGTCGGCATCGATTCGATCCGCGAAGCCGACGGCCATTGGCGGGTGCGCACGCATACGGGGGATCCCGAGCGCATGCGGGCACCGTCGATCCGCACCCTCGACTGGGTGGTCGAGGCGCAGCGCCTGGGCGCGGGCGAAATCGTGCTCAACTGCATGGACAGCGATGGCGTGCGGCGCGGTTACGACCTGGCGCAGCTGTGCACGGTCCGCGACCTGTGCCACGTGCCGCTGGTAGCCTCGGGCGGCGCTGGCGAACCCGTACACTTCGCGCAGGCGTTCACTGAAGCGGATGTGGACGGCGCGCTCGCCGCGAGCGTGTTCCATGGCGGCAGCATCCGGATCCCGGAGCTGAAGCGGTACCTGCGCGGACGGGGAGTGGAGGTGCGCGATGCATGACACCACGACCGCCCCTGCGGTGGCGGGGCTGGAGACGCTGGACTGGGACAAGTGCGGCGGCCTGCTGCCGGCGGTCGTCCAGGACGCGCGTACGCTGCGCGTGCTGATGCTCGGCTACATGGACCGGGCGGCGCTGGAGGCGACCCTCGCCACGCGACGCGTGACCTTCTACAGCCGCAGCAAGGGCCGGCTCTGGACGAAGGGCGAGTCGTCCGGGCACTACCTGCACCTGGTAGCGCTGGACGTGGACTGCGACGCGGACACGCTGCTGGTGCTGGCGCATCCGCAGGGCCCGACCTGCCACCTGCAACGCGAGAGCTGCTTCGCCTCCGCGCCCGGTGCAATGCTTGCGGACCTGTCCGCGCTCGTCGCGCGGCGGCACGCCGACATGCCCGACGACAGCTACACGACGCGCCTGTTCCAGGGCGGCATGCGCCGCATCGCGCAGAAGGTGGGCGAGGAGGGCGTGGAAACCGCCCTTGCGGCCGTGGCCGAGGACGATGATGCACTGCTCGGCGAGGCAGCGGACCTGATGTTCCACCTGCTGGTGCTGCTGCGCGCCCGGGGGCTGGACCTGGCGGACGTGGAAGCGAAGCTGGCGACGCGGCGGCGCTGACCCGCCGTCGCCGGCGATCGGGGCAACGGGCAGCGGGCGTGGCCGCTGCCGCAAGGTGTCCGCGCCCTTCTACGCCGCGCTGATCGAGGTCCTGACGCAGTCGCGGCCGTTGGCCTTGGCGGCGTACAGCGCCCTGTCCGCGGTCTCCAGCGCGTCGTCGATGCCGTCCGCCGCATCCGGCGCCACGGTATGCACGCCGATGCTGGCCGAGATCCGGACCGCCACCCCGCACGCCTCGCAGGACTCGTCCACCAGCGAGCGGCGCACCTCCTCGGCCACCGCGACCGCCCCACGCAGGTCGTGGTCGGGCAGCACGACCACGAACTCCTCGCCGCCGAAGCGGGCCAGCAGCGCGTCGTGCGGGCGCAGGATGCGGCCGATGCGTCGTGCCGCCCAGCGCAGGCACTCGTCACCCACCAGATGGCCGTGGCGGTCGTTGATCGACTTGAAGTGGTCCAGGTCCACCATCAGCAGCGACAGGGGCCGCCTCGCCTCCCGGCAACGGGTCAGCATGCGATCGAAACCTTCGTGGAAATAGCTGCGGTTGAACAGGCCGGTCAGGCCGTCGCGGCGGCTGGAATCCTGCAGCTTCCCGTGCGCGTCCTTGAGCTGCACCAGCGCCTGCTGCAGTTCCTGCGTGCGTCGGGCCACGTTGCGTTCGAGCTGGCGGTTGGCCTCGCTGGTGATCCGCTGGTTCTCCTGGCGCAACTGGGCGTAGCGGTAGCCCAGCGCCACGGAGAGCAGCAGCATCTCCAGTGCCGAACCGATCTGCACGCCGTACTCGGTGGCGAAGTTCTTCGGCAGGGCGCCGAAGGCGAGCAGGGTAAACACGGCCGTGCCCAGCAGGAACATCGACCATGCCAGCAGCAGCAGGCGCGCAGGCGTGTAGCCACGACGCAGCACGTACAGCGTGGTGAGCACGATCCAGACCACGGCCACCAGCACCGCGCGCGAGGCGATCGGGGTGGACAGGCGGTAGGGGAGCCACACCGACGCCAGGCCGAACACGACGAAGAACCCGATCAGTCCGATGGTGCCGACGTTGAGACGGGGCGCCCGCTGCGGCAGCTCGAGAAAGGTCCGCGCGAACTGCAGCATCGCGATCAGCGCCAGGCAGATCGAGATCGGCACCATGTGGTCGGCCATCCATGACGACGCCGGCCACAGGTATTCGAAGCCCAGTCCGTTGAGCGTGAACAGCACCAGGCCGAAGGCGGTGATGTGGCACAGGTACCAGAAATAGCTGGCGTCGCGCAGCGAGATCCACAGGACCAGGTTGTAGAAGAACAGCGCGAGCAGGATGCCGTAGTACAGGCCGATGGCCAGCTGGGCATCGCGCGAGACCTCGGTGAACGCGGCCAGGGTGTACAGCTGCAGCGGCACCTGCATGGAGCTCTGGCTCTGCACGCGGACCAGCAGCTCGACCGGCTCGCCCGCGGGCAGGTCCACCAGTACGTTGGGGTGGCGGTAGCGCACGCTGCGCTCGCCGAAGGGAACATGGTCGCCGCCGACGTGGTGGACGGTGCGTCCGTCGGGGTAGCGCAGGTGGATGTCGAGCCGATCGCTGAGCGGATACTCCTGCACGAGCAGCCAGCGCAGCTCTTCGGGATTGCGGTTGACGATGGTGGCGTGGAACCAGAACGCGCCGCCCTGGAAACCGAAGGCGTCCTTGCCGCCGGGCAACGGTGCGAACCCGCCGGCCGCCACGCGCCGCCACGCGTCCTCCACACGGTCGGAGCCCGACGCGTCGTGGCGATACGCCAGGTGGGGCGCCAGCGCGGCGTCGGCCGTCGCAGGCGCGAGTTCCAGGATCGGTCCGGCCGCGGCCGGCAAGACGGCGCTGAGCATCGCCAGGGCCAGCAGCCATCGCCACGCCATCCTCATCGCGTTACCGTCGTCGCGTCCAAGGCATCTATCCCTCGTCCAGTTGGCACACAGTGCAAACGTCGCCGGGCGGCATAATGGGACAGATCCATCCGGAAGGGGAGGCTGCGTGGAAGTTCGGCAACGGGTCCGTGCGCTACTGCTGTCCCTCGTGGTGACCATCGTCGCGCCTGCATGGGCCTGCGAACAGGGGACCGTGTTCGAGGACGTGGACGGCGATGGCCGACGCGGCCTGGCCGAGCCGGGCCTGCACGGGATGCAGGTCTCCAACGGCCGGGAGATCGTTTCCACCGACGGCAGCGGCCACTGGCGGCTGTTCCCGCGCGGGGAGCGCCCGGTGTTCCTGGTCAAGCCGGCCGGCTACGCGATCGGCGCCGGGCGCGATGGATTGCCGCGGTTCTGGCGCGGCCCCGACGCGACGGATTGCGACTTTCCCCTGCGGCGGCGCGAAGCGGACGCCCTGAAGGTCATCGTCAGCAGCGACCCGCAGGCGGGAACCGAACGCGAGGCCGGCTATTACCAGCGGATCGCGGCGCGTGCGTTCGCGCCCCATCGCGACGCGCGACTCGGCCTCACCCTGGGCGATGTCGCCAACGACGAACTGTCGCTCTATCCGGCGCTGGTCGCCGCCACGGCGACAGCGGGCATCCCGTGGCTGCATGCGGCCGGCAACCACGACCTCGATGCGGACGCGAGCGACGACGCGTCGTCGCTGACCACGTTCCGCCGCGTGTTCGGACCGGACACCTTCGCCTGGGAGGAGCGCGAGGCGGTGTTCGTCGTGCTCGACAACGTGGTCGCTCTCCCCGGCGAACGGCCCGCCTATGTCGGCGGCCTGCGCGAAGACCAGTTCCGGTTCCTCGAACGCTACCTGGACGGACTGGGCCGCGACCGCCTGCTCGTGGTCGCCGCGCACATCCCCTGGTTCGATACCGCGGCGCCGGGCCAGCAGCCCTCGCTGCGGCCGGCGGACCGCGAGCGGCTGTTCGCGCTGCTGCGGCCGTTCCCCAAACTGTTGCTGATCAGCGGCCATCGCCACACCCAGCGGCAGGTCTTCCACGACGGGGGCAGCGGCTGGCATGGCGCCACTCCGCTGCACGAGTACAACGTCGGCGCGATGAGCGGCGCATTCTGGTCGGGGACGGATGCGGTCGACGGCATGCCCGACGCGACCATGGCCGACGGGACGCCGCGCGGTTTCGCCACGATGCAGGTCGATGCCGACGGTGGCTACAGGTTCGCCTGGCATCCGACGTCGCTGCCCGATGGCGATCCGGCGCTGACATCCGCCATGGCCCTGCACGCGCCGAAACTGCTGCGCCGTGGCGCGTACCCGGCCTGGGGCGTCTACGCCAACGTCTTTCTCGGCCATGCGCGCACGCGGGTGGAGTACCGGGTGGACGGTGGCGAATGGCGCCCGATGACGCACTGGCCGGGGCCTGATCCGCGACTGCTCGTGGAGAACGTGCGCGACGACCTGGCCGAGCAGCTGCGTGGCTTCGATCGTTCGCCCGAGGCGGAGCCGTCGACGCATCTGTGGCGCGGCAGCCTGCCGACGCGGCTGGCTGCAGGCGGGCACCTGGTGGAGGTGCGCGCATTCGACGACCATGGCGGCGAGCATCGCGCCCGCACCGGTTACCGCCTGGTCGAGTCCGAGTAACGCACGCCCGAGGCGATGCCGGGCGAACGCCTACTGCGGATGCGGATACGGCAGGGGCGGGCCCGGCACCAGGGCCGCTTCCCAAGCCCGCAGTCGCGCGAGGATATCCGTGCCGATCGAGATCTGCGGATGGGAAGGGTCGACGTCTTCCGTCCTTTCGCGCTGCTCGACCTGCCGCCTGGCGTGGTCGAACGCCGACACCAGGCTACCGTCGCGGTTGAGGCCTTCGACGAGCAGTGCGTGGCCGAACCAGGTCGCGCTGCCGGTATCGCCGCAACCGAAGGACGGGCGGTCGTGGCGGGCGGCGGTGATCAGCAGGGTATCCGGTGTCGCCAGGCCGGGAATGAAGCCGCCCGAGTAGCAGGACGACACGATCAGCAGCCGGTGGCGGATGCCGGAGGCATCGAGCGCCGCACGCAGCGCCTCCGGCCGCAGCACGGTGTCCACGTGCCCGTCCAGGTACAGCGTCAGGGCATGTCCCGGGCTGCCGTGGGAAGTGACGAACAGCAGCAGCAGGTCTTCCTCCGGATCCATCAGCTCGCCGATGCCCGCCAGCGCAAGCGCCAGGTTCTCCAGCGTGGCCAGCGGACGCGGATCGGCGTCGAGGCTGCCGGGATGGTTCACCAGCGCGAGCGCGCGGCCACCGGCCCCGTAACGGGCCGTGGCCAGCTGTTCGAAGTAGAGCGCCTCGTTGCGGAACACGTGCTCGTCGCCGTCGCCTGCGAAGGCGAGGGCATACAGGTCGGGCCGTCCGGCGACGGGTGGTGGCATCCCGCGCAGGCGCGCTTCGATCAGGGCGCGGTCGCGCACCGCAAGGGCGGCATCGGCGGCAGGCTTCGCGAGGTCGGCGGCGGCCACCGGCGCCAGCAGGCCGCCGCAGGCGAGCAGGGCGACGGCCATCGACGCGCGCAACCTGCGGCAGCGAGCCTGTCGCATCGGGCTCACCCCGGCAGCTGGATGTCGTCGAAGGTCGCGACGCGGGGATGGCCCCCTGCCGCCTCGCCGCTGCGCGGCTGCGGGTAGTCCTGCGGACGGTCGACCAGGACCGTGCCGAACCCCGCGTCGCGCGCGGCATCGAGTTCGGCGACCACGTCGGACAGGAACACGATGCCGCCAGGCGCCACGTCCAGCGCCTGCGCGATCCGGGTATAGCTCGCCGCCTCTCGCTTGCCGCCGACCGCGGTGTCGAACCAGCCCGAGAACAGGCCGGTCAGGTCGCCGGCATTGGTATGCGCGAACAGCAGCTTCTGCGCCGGCACCGAGCCGGAGGAGTACACGGCCAGCCGATGGCCGGCGTCGTGCCAATGGCGCAGCGCACGGGCCGCATCCGCGTACACCGGCGCGGTGAAGTCGGCGCTGGCGTAGCCGGCCTCCCAGACCATGCCCTGCAGCGCCTTGAGCGCGGTGTGCTTGCGGTCCTCGTCGATCCAGCCCTGCAGGGTCTCGACGATCATCGCATCCTGGCACAGGCCGCCGTTCTCCAATGCCACCTGGTCCAGCCAGCGCCGCACCTCCGGGTCCTGCCCGTGCTCGCGAACGAAGCGCGGCAGCTCGCGGCGCGCGTAGGGGAACAGCACGTCCTTGACGAAGGAAATGCTGCTGGTGGTGCCTTCGATGTCGGTGAGGATGGTGGTCATCGCTGCTGCTGGCGGGGATTGCGTGGATGCGCGGACCGGGACGATCGGATGCGGGTGTGCCCAGGCACCCGGGTATGCCACGGTCCGGGTGGCTGGGCGTGCTCCGGCGGGAGCGGGGGACGTCAGTCGCCGCCACGCTCGTAGCGTGGAAACCTCTGCGCGATGTCGGTACCGGTGAAGTGGCCGATCCAGCCGTCGGGCTGCTGGAAGAAGCGGATGGCGACGAATCGCGGCTCCGGGCCCATGTCGAACCAGTGCGTCGTGCCGTCCGGCACGGCGATCAGGTCGTCCTTGACGCACTCGATCTCGTACACCTTGTCCTCGACGTGCAGGGTGAACAGCCCCGAGCCGTCCACGAAGAAGCGCACCTCGTCTTCCTTGTGATAGTGCTCGTCCAGGAACTTGCCGCGCAGCTCGTCCTTCTTCGGGTTGTCCGGCGCGATGCTGATCACGTCGACCGTGGTGAACCCGCGCTCGGCCGAGATGCGGTCGATGTCGGCGCGGTAGGCGGCCAGCACCTCGTCCGGCGTCGCGCCGGCCGCGACCGGCTGGCTGGCCTGCCAGCGCTCGAAGTGCACGCCGATCCTGGCCAGCTCGCGCGCGATCTCCTCGCCGTCGTGGCTGGTGAATTCGGGCGCGCCGGGGTTGCTGTCGGAGAAGATGCGCAGTCGGCTCATGGCGGCGGCTCGCGGGTCGGGAGGGGAAAGGCTAGCAGGGGCGCGGCAGGCGCAGGGTCACGGCCGCGCAACGCAGGTGGCGCGCGCCTGCAACGCCGGGACGATCAGTGTCGCGCGCCCAGCCGGCGCAGGTCCAGTTCGCAGCCGAACAGGAACTCGAACGCTTCCAGGTGGCGGCGCGCCTCGGCCATGTCGCGGCCCCAGGCGTAGAGGCCATGGCCGTCGATCAGGTAGCCCCACATCGGACCGCGGTCGAGCAGGGCGTCGACTTGGGCGGCCAGGGTCGGCATGTGCTGGCTGTTGGGCAGCACCGGCACGTCGATCGCGGTTTCGTGGGTCTCGTTGCCGCGAAAGGCCTTGAGCAGTTCGTAGCCCTCCAGCCGCAGGTGGCCGGCGCCGGAGAACAGGCGCGAGGCCACGGTCTGGTTGTGCGAGTGGGTATGCAGGATGCAGCCGATGTCGGCAAAACGCCGGTACAGCTGGGTGTGCAGCAGGGTTTCGGCCGAGGGGCGGTGGTCGCTGCCCACCGCGGCGCCATCGAAGTCCACGACCATGATGTCCGCGGGCGTCAGCCGGCCCTTGTCGCGGCCCGACACGGTGATCGCGGCGTGGCGATCGTCCAGGCGCGAGGAGAAGTTGCTGCTGGTGGCCGGCGTCCAGCCCAGCTGCGACAGCTCGCGCACGTTGTCGATGATCCCGTCGGCGAGGTCGCGCAGCCGCTGGCTGTCGTAGGGGGCGTTGCTCATGGGCCGATTCTAGGCGATCCGGCGGACGTCAGGGCTTGGCCGGGTCCGCGTCGGGCGCCTGTCCGGGCAGCGGCGCGGCGACAGCGGCCGGCGGCTGCGCCCCCTTGTCCAGCGGCAGGATCCGGAAGCCCACCCATGCCGCCACGAACGCCAGCACGAAATTGACCAGGTTGAAGAACACGAAGGGCAGGTAGTCCAGGGTCGCCACGCCGAGGGTGGCGGCCATGAACGCCGCGCAGGTGTTCCAGGGCACCAGCGGCGAGGTGATCGTGCCGCCATCCTCGAGCGCGCGCGACAGGTTGAGCGGCGACAGCCCGCGGCGCGCGTACTCGGACTGGTACAGCTTGCCCGGCAGCACCAGCGACATGTACTGGTCGGCCGTGACCACGTTGGTGCCGAACGCGGTGACCAGGGTGGACACGATCAGCGCGCGCGCCGAACCGGCCGCCGACAGGACGTCCCGCACCATCCGCGCCAGCAACCCCGTGCGCTCCATCACCGCGCCGAAGCACATCGCGCAGATCACCAGCCACACGGTGTTGAGCATGTTGGACATGCCGCCGCCGCTGAGCAGTTCGTCCACCACCGCATTGCCGCTGTCGGCCTGGTAGCCGTTGAACAGCGCGGTCCAGGCGCCGGCAAGCAGCGCCAGCGGCCGCGACAGCTCCGCGTTGGCGGCCAGGGCGACGACGTTGTCGGGCTGGAACACGACCGCGAACACCGAGCCCACCAGCGCGCCGATCATGATCGTCGGATACGCCGGGAAGCGCAGGAAGGCCAGCACGAACACCAGGATCATCGGCAGCAGCAGGTACCAGGCCGGGTTGAACCGGGATTCCAGCACCGCCGACAGCGTGCCGGCCGTCGTCGTGCCGGTACCGGCGGCGCTGCTGCCCAGGCCCGCGATGGTGAACATCACCAGCGCGATGACCAGCGCGGGCAGGGTGGTCCACAGCAGGTTGCGGATGTGGCTGAACAATTCCGCGCCGCTCACCGCCGGCGCCAGGATGGTGGTGTCCGACAGCGGCGAGAGCTTGTCGCCGAAGTAGGCGCCGGAGATCACCGCGCCCGCGGTCATGGGCAGCGACATCTCCATGCCCTGGCCGATGCCCACCAGCGCCACGCCCACGGTGCCGGCCGTCGTCCACGAACTGCCGATCACCAGCGAGGTGATCGCGCAGATCAGGCAGGCGGCGGGATAGAAGTAGCTCGGGTGCAGCAGCTTCATGCCGTACACGATCAGGGTCGGCACGGTGCCGCTGAGCAGCCAGCTGCCGATCAGCGCGCCCACCGCCAGCAGGATCAGGATCGCGCCGACCGAGACCGAGACTCCGCGGACCAGCGCCTGCTCCACGTCTTCCCAGCGCAGGCCGTTGCGCAGCCCGATCAGCGCTGCGACGCCGCTGGCGAGCAGCAGGGCGATCTGGCTGGCGCCGTACAC
>JAEXLY010000280.1 GCA_023444765.1 Pseudomonadota bacterium
ATGCTGGCCCTGGCCTGACCCGCACGCGCGGTCCACGCGGCGCGACCCCCGCAGGCGGGGCGTTTGTCCGCGGATCCAGGATCCTTACCCGCCCGCGGGGAGGATCGTCGGCAACCGCGGTGCGCCCGACCGATGCCAGGCGCGTTCGCCGCCGGACTCCGGGCCTGCAGGCTCGACCCGTCGGGCAAACACTCGCTCGATCCCGGCATCGTCCACCCGGCCGCCTCCCTGCACCAGGCCTGCCTGCGGGAACAGCGGCGTGATCATCGCCATGCCGTCCACCTCCGTCCCCAGGCGCAGGCCGTCGGGCCGCGCGAGCGCGCAGGTTTCCGCCGACCGGCACGCAGATCCCGGTGATGCTGCCGGACGTGTCCCGTGCGCGAGGACAGTGACGGTCCGGTGCATCGGCAGTTTCGAATCCGGAACGGTTCGAGGCTGGCCGGCATGCGCCTGGTCGTGGCGGCTTGCAGGCGGTGGGCGGCGGGCGCCGCGACGTGGATTACTTGGTGAGGATCAGCTTGTCGTTGCGGGTGTGGCGCAGGCGGTACCACTCGTTGCCATGGCGGATGCGCACCTCGCGCTGGCCCTGCAGCAGGCGCAGGCTGTCGAGTTCGACGGCTGCAGCACGCGACTGGTCGTGCCCGTGGGTCGATGCGTCCGGGTTCGGCGTGGAGGATTCATGGCTCAGCAGCATCGCGGCACTCCTCGGCGGGCGGGAATGAGGATGCTAATGATTCTCATTGCAGTGTCAACCACCACCGGTCGACGCGTCGCGATGGCTAGCGGGTGGCCGCCTCCAAGCGGCGCCAGATGGGTTCGTCGAGCCGGTCCACCAGCTGCAGCGCGCCCAGGTTCTGCCGCAGCTGGCCGCTGGAGCTGGCGCCGAGGATCACGCTCGAGACGTGCGGGTTGACCAGGCACCAGGCGATCGCAAGCTGCGCCGGCGCGACGTCCAGTTCCGCGGCGAGCGCGGTGAACCGGCGCGCGCGATCCAGCCGCGCAGACCAGCGTGGGCCGTCATGCACGGGACTGGCCTCACCCATGTGGGCGAAACGGCTGTCGCGCGGCACGCCGTCGTTGTACTTGCCGGTCAACAGGCCCGACGCCAGCGGCGACCACACCGTGGTGCCCAGCCCGTGCTCGGCGTACAGCGGCGCGTACTCGAGCTCGACGCGGTCGCGGTGCAGCAGGTTGTACTGCGGCTGTTCCATCGTCGGCCCGTGCAGGTGGTGGCTGCGGGCGACGTGGATCGCCTCGCGGATCAGCGCGGCCGGCCATTCGGACGTGCCCCAGTACAGCACCTTGCCCTGGCGGACCAGCGCGTCCATCGCCCACACCGTTTCTGCCACCGGCGTGTCCGGATCGGGGCGGTGGCAGAAGAACAGGTCGAGGTAGTCCACGCGCAGCCGCCGCAGCGCGGCGTGGCAGGCGTCGCGCACATGCTTGCGCGACAGTCCGGCCTGGGTGGGACGCGGATCGGGGGCCGATCCGAAGCGCACCTTGCTCGAGACGCAGAATCCGTCGCGCGGCAGGCGCAGGTCGGCGATGACGTCGCCCATCACCCGCTCGGCCTCGCCGTGCGCGTAGTTTTCGGCGTTGTCGAAGAAGTTGATCCCGCTGTCCCACGCCAGCGCGACCAGTTCGCGCGCCTCGCCACGGCCCAGTCGCGCGCCCGCGGTGAGCCATGCGCCCAGCGACAGGGCCGACAGCTGCAGACCCGAACTTCCCAGTCGGCGATAGCGCATCACTCCGGCCCCGGCACGTCTTTCGATGCCGACAGTCTATGCGAGCCCGCGCGCGCCGGCCCGGCGGGCGGTATCCTCGCGACCATCCCGCCCGCCGCCGCCGTCGTCCGGATGCACGAACCCGTTCCACTCAAACGCGTGCTTTCCACCCTGCTCGGGCGACCGGACGAGGTGATGCTCGAACTCGGCGCCGGCGGCGAACTGCTGGTGGCCAAGGTCCGTGCGCTGCTGTCGCTGCTGGTGCTGGCGTTGCCGCTGGCCGCGGCGATGGAGGGTGCCGACACCACCCGCACCCTGGTGGGCCTGGGCCTGGCGGTCTTCGTCAACATCATGGCCCAGGTGTGGCTCGTGCTTGCGCGCGACCATCGCCGCCACCACTGGCTGCCCTATGCCACCGGCGCCTGGGACATCACCGCCACGACCGGGGTGCTGGCCATGCTTTCGCTGGACGAGCCCGCCGCGGGGCTCGACAGCCTCGTGGTGTGGTGCTTCTACCTGTTCGCCATCGCCCTCACCGCATTGCGCAGCGACGGGCGCCTGACCGCGTTCGTCGGCGGCCTGGCGGTCGTGCAGTACGCACTGCTGGCCGCCGGTGTCCTGGCCTTCGCCCCGGCCGCGCCACCGGCGATCAACGTCGATCCGCCGTCGCTGGCCGGACAGGGCCAGCGCCTGCTGCTGTTGGCCATGATGACCCTGCTCACGAGCACCATCGTCTACCGCATGCAGCGGCTGACCGAACTGTCCGGCCGCGACGCCCTGACCGGCGTTCCCAACCGCGCCTGGCTGCTGCAGCGCCTGCCGCGGATGTTCGAGGCCGCGCGTCGCGACGGTCGCACGGTGACCATCGGACTGGTGGACGTGGATCACTTCCGCCGCGTCTACGAGCAGATCGGGCACCTCGGCGGCGACCGCGCGATCCGCCACATCGCAGGGCATCTGCGCGCGATGCTGGGGGAGGACGAACACCTGGCGCGCATCGGCGGACAGGAATTCGTGCTGGTGCTGCTGTGCCCGATCGGCAGCGCATGGGAGCGCATCGACCGCTACCGCCGCAGCCTGGCCGCCCAGCCCTTCCATTCCGAGCGCGGCGAACCGGTCACCCTGGCCTTCAGCGCCGGCCTGGCCGCGTTCCCCCAGGATGGCGGCACCGCCTCCGCCCTGCTCGGCTGCGCCGACCGCCGCCTGCAGGAAGCCAAGCGCTCGGGGCGCAACCGGGTGATCGCACGGGACGTATAGCCGGCCACCGCACAAGTCCGCGCGGGGGCATGGAGCACCGCCCGCCGGATGAATCCCTGCTCGTGCGGCAGGGGGTGATGTCCCCATCCGGTCGAAACGGCGCGTGGGTTGGCGACTTGCGCGCAGTTGCCGCGGGCTGACCGCTGCTCTAGGCTGCCGCGTCTGTTTCGCACGAAATCGCTACGGGGAAAGGGATGGATGCACTGCTGCGCGTCGGTTTCGGCCTGTTCGGGCTGGCGGTGCTGATCGGCCTGACCTGGCTGTTCTCGAACAACAAGCGCCGGGTGGACTGGACCCTGGTGGCGACCGGCATCGCCCTGCAGATCGGTTTCGCCGCGGTGGTGCTGCTGGTGCCGGGCGGTCGCGACGTGTTCGACTGGCTCGGCCACGGCTTCGTCCGGATCCTGGGCTTCGTCAATGCCGGCTCGGAGTTCATCTTCGGCAGCCTGATGAACGTGGACACCTACGGCTTCATCTTCGCCTTCCAGGTGCTGCCGACCATCATCTTCTTCGCCGCGCTGATGAGCGTGCTCTACCACCTGGGCGTGATGCAGTACGTGGTGCGCATGATGGCGCTGGCGATCACCAGGGTGATGCGCGTGTCTGGCGCGGAGACCACCAGCGTCTGCGCCAGTGTGTTCATCGGCCAGACCGAGGCGCCGCTCACCGTGCGCCCCTACATCTCGCGCATGACCGAATCCGAACTCATCACCATGATGATCGGCGGCATGGCCCACATCGCCGGTGGCGTGCTGGCGGCGTACGTGGGCATGCTGGGCGGCGGCGACCCGGTCGAGCAGGCGTTCTATGCCAAGCACCTGCTCGCCGCCTCGATCATGGCCGCGCCAGCCACGCTGGTGATCGCCAAGATCCTGATCCCCGAAACCGGCGAGCCGCTGACCCGCGGCACGGTGAAGATGGAAGTCGAGAAGACCACCAGCAACGTGATCGACGCGGCCGCCGCGGGCGCCGGCGACGGGCTGCGCCTGGCGCTGAACATCGGCGCGATGCTGCTGGCCTTCATCGCCCTCATCGCGATGGTCAACGCGCCGCTGACCTGGCTGGGCGAGGTGACCGGGCTGCAGGCCGCCATCGGCCGCCCGCTCGACCTGGCCACGATCTTCGGCTGGGTGCTGGCGCCGATCGCCTGGCTGATCGGCGTGCCCTGGCAGGATGCGGGCATCGTCGGCTCGCTGATCGGGCAGAAGGTGGTGATCAACGAGTTCGTGGCCTACCTGCAGCTGGCCGACATCGTCAACGGACGCGTCGAGGGCATCGTGCTCAGCGAACAGGGCCGCCTGATCGCGACCTATGCACTGTGCGGCTTCGCCAACTTCAGCTCCATCGCCATCCAGATCGGCGGCATCGGCGGGCTCGCGCCCGACCGCCGCCAGGACCTGGCCCGCTTCGGCCTGCGCGCGGTGCTGGGCGGAACCATCGCCACGCTGATGACCGCGACCATCGCCGGCGTGCTGACCAACCTCGGCGCCTGAGCCGAACGGAGAACATCGTGCCCATGTCCACGCCCCAGGTGGTCGTGGTCGGCTCGTTCAATGTCGACCACGTCTGGCATTGCGAAGCGCTGCCCCGCCCCGGGGAAACCCTGATCGGCCACTACGCCAACGGTCCCGGCGGCAAGGGCTTCAACCAGGCCACGGCGACCGCGCGCAGCGGCGCGTCCACCGTGTTCGTGTGCGCGCTGGGCGAGGATTCCGGTGGACAGCTTGCCCGCCGCCTCGCTGCCGGCGACGGCATCGACCTGCGCGCCGCCCCCACGGACGCACCGACCGGTACGGCGGGCATCCACGTCGCCCGCGACGGCAGCAACACCATCGTCATCGGTCCCGGCGCCAACGGCCAGCTGTCGGCGGAGTTCGTCGCGCGCCAGGCCGAGGCCATCGCGGCGGCCAGGCTCGTGCTGGCGCAACTGGAGACGCCGGTCGAGAGCGTGCTCGAGGCGATGCGCCTGGCGCGCGCGGCGGGAATCCGCACGGTCCTCAATCCCGCGCCGGCCAACGCCCCCAGCACGCGCGAACTGCTCGCGGTGGCCGACATCCTCACCCCCAACGAGACCGAGTTCGCCGCGCTGCTCGCGCGGCATGCGGGCGAACGTGTCGATCCGCTGGAGGTCGCCGCCCTCGATGATGCGCGCCTGCACCGGCTGTGCCGGCTGCTGCTGCCGCGCGGCACCGTGGTGGTGACCCTGGGCGCGGCCGGGGCCTTCGTCTCGCACCGCGAGGACAAATGCCGCGGGGACGAGGTCGCACACTACCGCGTCCCGGCATTCGAGGCCGCGACCATCGACACCACCGGCGCCGGCGATGCCTTCAACGGCGCGCTGGCCGGTTCGATGGCCACGGCCTCCGACCGGAGCTTCGCCGACCACGTGCGCTTCGCCAGCCGCTACGCCGCACTGTCCACCGAACACGAGGGCGCCGCGGCGTCGATGCCGCGACTGGCCGCGGCCAGCCGGCGATAGACGACGCGGGCGCGCATCCCGCGCCGCTACAATGCCGCGATGCAGATCGGCCGCTACCGCATCGAACCACGCGTGATCCTCGCCCCGATGGCCGGGGTCACCGACAAGCCGTTCCGGCAGCTGTGCAAGCGGCTGGGCGCGGGGCTGGCGGTTTCGGAAATGACCACCAGCGATCCGCGCTTCTGGAACACGCGCAAGTCGCTCCACCGCATGGACCACGCCGGCGAACCCGACCCGGTGAGCGTGCAGATCGCCGGCACCGTGCCCGCGGTGCTGGCCGAGGCCGCGCGCCACAACGCCGGCCAGGGCGCACAGATCATCGACATCAACATGGGCTGCCCGGCCAAGAAGGTCTGCGATGCGTGGGCTGGCTCGGCACTGATGCAGGACGAGACGCTGGTGGCGCGCATCCTCGAAGCCGTGGTCGCCGCGGTGGACGTGCCGGTCACGCTCAAGATCCGGACCGGCTGGGACGCCGCCCACCGCAACGCGCCCGCGATCGCACGCATCGCCCAGGACAGCGGAATCGCCGCGCTCACGGTGCACGGCCGCACCCGTGACCAGCACTACACCGGCCAGGCCGAGTACGAGACCATCGCCGCGATCAAGGCGGACCTGCGTATCCCGGTGATCGCCAATGGCGATGTCGATTCGCCCCGCAAGGCGCGCGAGGTGCTCGAGCGCACTGGCGCGGATGCGGTGATGATCGGCCGCGCGGCGCAGGGCCGTCCGTGGATCTTCACCGCCGTGGCGCATTTCCTCGCCACCGGCCAGTCGCTGTCCGAGCCCGCTCCCGGCGAGGTGCGCGACATCCTCCTGGGCCATCTCCAGGCGCTGCACGCCTTCTATGGCGAACCCTCGGGCGTGCGCATCGCGCGCAAGCACCTGGGCTGGTATGCGAAGGACCGGCCGGAGAACGCCGCCTTCCGCGACGTGGTCAACCGCGCCGAGACGGCCGAGGCGCAGCTGCGCCTGACGCGCGACTACTTCGATGCGCTGGCCGCCGGGGTGGCGCCGGAACTGCCCGCCGCGGCCTGACTTGCGGCTTGCCAGCCGCGGCAGCGGCAGCCAAGATGCCGCGGCGCGCCGGACGGAGCCCGGCACGGGGAGCGGCACATGGAGTTGCAGGACCAGGGGCCCGACGCATCGCGCCGGCCGATCAAGGCGCGCGGCAACGCGCTGGTGCAGCGCTTTGCGGCCATGCTGGCGCGTTCGCCGCTGACACCCAACGCGATCTCGGTGCTCAGCATCGTGTTCGCCGCCGCCGGCGCGGCCGCGCTGCTCCGGCTGCCCGCCTGGGGCGCCTGGCTGTGTGCGCTGGGCATCCAGTTGCGGCTGCTGTGCAACCTGTTCGACGGGATGGTCGCGGTGGAAGGCGGCAAGTCCACGCCCTCGGGCGCCCTGTACAACGAGGTCCCCGACCGCGTGGCCGACAGCCTGCTGCTGGTGGCGCTGGGATACGCCGCGGGATGGCCCTGGATCGGCTGGCTGGCCGCCCTGCTCGCCGCAGCCACCGCTTACATCCGCGCGCTCGGCGGCGCGCTGGGCCAGCCCCAGGACTTCCGCGGCCCGATGGCCAAGCAGCACCGCATGGCGGTGATGACGCTGGCCTGCCTCATCGCGCCTCTCGAAGCGATGCTGGCCGGCAGCCGCATCGCGCTGCCGGTCGCGTCACTCGTGATCGCCGCCGGCGCATTGCTCACCTGCGCCACGCGGCTGCGCGCGATCGCGCTGCGCCTGGAGCGTGCGCCTTGATCGCGCGCCTGGGCGGCGCCGCGCTGGTGGGGTTCACCCGCATGCTGGTCGGTGCCCGCGCGCAGTGGCGGGTTTCGCCGCCGCAGGGCCAGTGCATCTACTTCGCCAACCACACCAGCCACCTGGATACCGTGGCGATCTGGTCGGCGCTCACGCCCCGCCGGCGCGCCGACGTGCGGCCGGTGGC
>JAEXLY010000324.1 GCA_023444765.1 Pseudomonadota bacterium
ATAAAGTCTTTGAGTGAACCCCTGGACACTTCAGGACCTATTGGTGTTTTCATGGTTCAGGTTCTCGGTTCTGTGGCTCAGCTTGAGCGGTCAATCATTCGAGAGCGCGCTCTTGCTGGCCAGATATCTGCTTATCAGCGTGGTACTCGTTGGGGGGGGAGTCAGCCAAAGCTCACGCCTGCTCAGATTGAGGAGTTGAAGCGCCTCAAAGCGTCTGGCTACACACTTCGACAGCTCATGGCTCACTTTGATCTTTCTATGTCAACTGTTTGCCGCTATCTCAACCCTGAGACAGCCCGTTCCAAGCGGGAAAAGTTGCCTGTGCTTGGTGCTCTCTTGGACGCAAGTTCTTGAGAAAAACGCACCTATTGCGATAACTGTTCTTATCTCAATAGGCGCGTATTTCATCGGTGCTTTATCTATCCTGCAATGGGATAGCTGAGGGAGGTATCGGAGGGCTTTGCCCTCTGATGTTCACCCTTTGAACAAGCAAGGCCCAGCGCAAAAAACGCACTGATCGCCGCAGCTCTTGCACTTGCATGGAGCTGGTCGCGTGGCCGTCTTCAAAAACACTCAGCTGGTACTTGTTGCGCGCCTGATAAACAGGTATTCTTGCACCCGAGTGTCACCCAGAGGTCTAAAAATGAAAACTCCCGGTCGTTTATCAGAGAAGCGCTCTCAGGCCGTAAAGATCAGTTTGACCCCTACTGCCTGGGAAAAATTGGTATTTGTTGCAGAGACTCTTGGTATTGCACCTTCTCAAGTCGCAGCTGTTGCTGTTAGTGAGTATGTTGCTACTAAAGCTATAGCGTTTGGTGCTGCTGAAAAGACAGGCCAGCAAATGATCGACGCCATGACGCCGCATATGGCCGAGATGTTCCAAAAACTTGCGGATAAGGAGATTGATTAATGCTGATTCTTCAAGGCATCTTGCGTGCTGCAACTGTCCTCGGTGGAGGAACAAACAAAAAGACCGGTGAGGTCATTCCTGAGCGTCCTGTTCTTCAAATTGAGACGTTGGATTCCCGTGGTCTTGTCGAAGTCCAAACGATCACTGTCCCCAACGTTGATGGCTGGGCAGCGAAAGTGGGAAAACAGGTCAACCTACCTGTACGTGCTTGGGCACCTAATTCCAAGGTTGGTTTCATTTTTGAAGCACCAGCGGCAGGTTCGGCCCTGGCGGCTGCGTGATCGGGGCAGCTTTAGCTGACACGGTAGCGCTGGCGCAGGGGCCGAAAAGGCCCCTATTGCTTGATAAATAGAAACAAATCGGGGAAGCGGCATCCAGCAAAGGCCGTTAGCTATTACTTTAGGAGTGTTTCTATGGGGTTTGAAGAACTGCTTTTTACGGCCTGGCAGGCCGAGAAGTGGTGGCCGGATGACTAGACCCAAAAAGGAAAACCCCCTGACTGCGGAATTCTTGGCGGAAAGCGCAGATCAAGGGGCTTCGGGTGTCGCGGCACTGCCCAATCGGTTAAGCCGCTATGGAGGGGCACACCAACGTGCATTGCTGATGGCAGATTATGCCGAAAGCATCAATGAACTGTCCATGTCTCACAAGCTCACCGCTTGTGGCCATTGGCTTCTGTTTCGTCATTACTACAAGCAGGATGAAGTTCGACTGCACGCGGCTTCCTTGTGTCGCAAGCACCTTTTATGCCCTCTGTGTGCCATCAGAAGGGGTCAGAAAGCGCTTGAAGCGTATTTGGCAAGGGTGGAGTACGTCCAGGCTGAAAAAACCGCTCTAAAAGCGTTTCATGTGATTTGCACCGTGAAGGATGGTGCAGACCTGATGGAGCGTTTCAACCATCTTCGCGGCGTTATGAGACGTATGACTCAGGCACGTCGTGATCATCTCAAGGCACCTGGCAAAAACCGACATGTCGAGTTTGCTAAAGCTGTCGGCGGAGTTCATTCCATTGAGGTCAAGAGAGGTAAAGGCTCTGGTCTTTGGCATCCGCATGTCCACATGATTTGGCTTTGTCATGAGGCACCTGACCAGGCAGAACTTCGCAAGGAGTGGGAAGCATGGGCTGGTGATTCCTGGTCATGCAAAGTCGTTCCTTTCCATAGCCAAGATGATTTGATTGGAGGGTTTCAGGAGGTCTTCAAATACGCATTGAAGTTCTCTGAAATGGCGCCGGCGGATAACTGGGAAGCTTTTCAAAAGCTATCGGGGCATCGGTTGGTTGATTCCTTTGGTTGCCTTCGCGGCGTTGTGATTCCTGATGAATTGGATGAGCCAATTGATGGGGAGGATTTCGAGGAAATGCTCTACAGATGGGTGGGCTCTGGTTACAGCCTTCGAGGTACTCGAAAGGTGATTCTTCCCCCACCATCTGAACGTGTTGAAAGGCCATACAGCAGGGCCTATACAGATGATGATTTCCGTATGTCTGCTGCTGCATACATGACTAATTTGAGGGTTGATCGAGCGAGATCAAAAAGGCTCGACGGCCTTTAAAGAAGCGGGCCGGAAAGGTGTTTGCACCACCTGACCAGCCCTAACCACTGTCACCTATCTGAGAGGTAAAAATGGCTAATTCCAAGTCTAATCGTTTGGTCGGGTACGCCCGTGTGAGTACGCGTGAACAGGAGACTCATCTGCAAATCGATGCTTTGCGTCGTGCTGGGGTTGATGAGATCTTTCAAGAAAAGGCTAGTTCTGTTGGTAAACGTCCTGAGCTGCGCCGCTGTCTCGATAGTTTGAGGAAGGGTGACACGCTTGTGGTTTACCGCATGGATCGTGTAGCTCGATCTCTGAAAGATCTGCTTGAAATTCTTGAGCGCATTCACTCCGTTGGTGCTTCGATAAAGTCTTTGAGTGAACCCCTGGACACTTCAGGACCTATTGGTGTTTTCATGGTTCAGGTTCTCGGTTCTGTGGCTCAGCTTGAGCGGTCAATCATTCGAGAGCGCGCTCTTGCTGGCCAGATAT
>JAEXLY010000330.1 GCA_023444765.1 Pseudomonadota bacterium
AATCGGCCCAGACGTATCAAGAGGCTCTGTCAGGGACTTAATGGATGCCCCAACAGAATGAATGCGCTCCAAAATTTCCAAGAGATCCTTTAAAGATCGCGCCACACGATCCATGCGGTAGACAACCAGCGTGTCACCCTTACGCAAGCTATCGAGACAGCGCCTCAACTCAGGGCGTCGACCAACAGAACTCGCCTTCTCTTCAAAAATCTCGCTGACACCGGCTTTTTTCAAAGCATCAATTTGCAAATATGTCTCTTGCTCACGAGTAGAGACACGTGCGTACCCAACTAAACGAATAGACTTCGAATCAGCCATTTTTACCTCTCCAGTAGGTGATAGTGGTTAGGGCTGGTTAGGTGGTGCAAACACCTCTCCGGCCCGTCTTCTGAGATCTACGACCTCAGTTTTTCGAGATAGCTTTTCAACTTCTCAAACTCTTCATCAGTGAGCCACATGGGCCTTTGCCGACGACCCATCTCACGCTGACGAGCTGAAAATTCAGCCTGGCGCCGAGCATTCGGTGTTTGCAGCAAACCCATCGTTTTTTTGTCCGATTTGTCTTTCAAAGTAGTGGCCCCTATGCGTTAGTACTAATGATAATTGTGCGTTAGTATTAACGCAAGGTTTTCTTTTGGCTTCTTGAATACAGGTTTATCAGGCGCGCAGGCGACGGCATTGATCTGCCTGGTCAAAGCCCCGCGAGATACTTGATGCCCTGCGTGAGCTGCGGGTGACTTCGTGACGAATTGACTGGCCCTTTACCCATCAGTCCGTGACATCAGGGGCAAGCCCCCGATACCCCCGAAGGGCGCACTTATGCAAACACTGTTTGCGTGCGACTCACCCCCTATAGCCGCAACGCCGCAAGCAGGAGCTGGACACGCCTCCATGCTTCGTGTGCACCGCCTCCGGCAAAGCCTTCTTCTGCCGCATCGAGCAGCTCTGCCCGTGCGTCATTTCCCCGGACAACCTTCCAGTCATTCTGGGTCAGCATTCCCAGCAACTCTGCAACCTCTTGGCTTTCGTCTGCCAGGACTTCATCGCTCACCTCATCGACCCCCACCAGGGCCTTCAGGCCATGCGTCCAGAAGAGCTGCCGCCTCCCCTTCATCGACTGCACGTACTCAACGTAGTGCGCACGATCCCCCGACGCCTTGCGCACTAAGAAGTGATGGGGATGCACGCCCTTGGCCCGACCTGCCTTGCTGGTGGCCTTCGATAGCTCTTCTGCAAACCCCCATCGGCGGCTGTCGTCTTGCTTGGCCAGGTAGTCCCCGCAGTCCACGTCTTCCTTCACGTCCACGCCGTGCGCCATGAAGGCTTCCACCAACTTTTAATCGCTTGCGTCCACCAGGCCTGCCTTGACACACGCCTTGACCCAAAGCCCCGCCAAAAGGCTCTGCAAGCCTTCTGCCGAGCCTTTCAGGAACCACAGCTCGTGGGTGTGGGGATGCCAGCCATTGGCCCCGTGCGTGACCTCTAGCGAGCGGATAAGGCCCTTGAAACCCCTGTCTGCCTTCATCGTGTCCCATGGCCTGCCCTTGCGGAGCCGCGTGAATGCGTCAGCCTGGCGCGCCAACAGATCGCCCAGGCTCTGCCAAGACTTGTGCGGGAAGGTGAACGTGACCATGACGACCAGGTAGCCATGGCCTTTGGCCCAGTCAATGGCCTGTTGAACTTCTGGCCGGCGGCGCTCCTGAATGCGTGATGCACACACCGGGCAGGCCCAGACACTGCCGCAGGTGACCAAGCCGGAGTAGTGAGCAGCTTTATGGACTGGCGACACGTTCACACCGATCTGGCCGTGATTGACGTGCCTGCAATCTGCCGTGCGGTATACGTCCCCCGGCTTTTCCTGTGGCTTCTCGGCCTTGGCCTGGCTGACCAGCCAGTACCTGCCCTGCGACAGTGCCTGGTATTTCAAGGCGCGATGGGCCTTCCTCTGCCCCTCTTCTGACCCTGTGTGGAGTGAAGATTTCGCAGTAGTCCCTAGAGGGCTCTCGCCCACCGCTGTTTGTGTGATTCGTGGGGCTTCAGTCATAGGCGGTTTGCGAACCGCCGTACCCCGAATAGAATTCGGTCATGCGCTCTATCAAGTAGTGTTTGATGGACGCCAGAGGCCCATACAGTTTTCCGAGGACTGCATGGGCTTCGCCATTTGTGGAGCTCCTAAAGCAACGCGGCTATCTGTCTTGTCTATGACCAGGTGGAACCTGGCCCGCGTTGCACTCCTGACTTTCAAAGGCCGAAGCGTGATTGCATTGTAGCTATGCAAAAGCTAGTGTCACTGTCGGCGCAGCTGGCCCGCAGTGGCGCTACGCACCCCAACGGACCAGCAACACCGACCCGACACCCGCCCAACACTGCATCAGTGCAGGATAGGCAAAGTACCGGTGAAATACGCGGGTATCAGCCAGCAGCAACCAACTTGCCAAGGACTGGCAGACGCGGGCCACTGCGCTTTGTTGCGTAGCCACCGAGATAGCGACACACCGTAGACATCGAGAGTTGATATTTATCCATCAGCTGCTTCAACGTATGACCTTCCGCTTTCAGATTTTTCATCTCTGAAATCTGATCGGCATCGAGCTTTGGCTTACTACCGCCCCAACGTGTGCCACGCTGATAAGCAGAAACCTGACCGGCTAAAGCACGCTCACGAATAATCGAACGCTCCAGCTGGGCCACAGAACCAAGAACTTGGACCATGAAAATGCCAATCGGCCCAGACGTATCAAGAGGCTCTGTCAGGGACTTAATGGATGCCCCAACAGAATGAATGCGCTCCAAAATTTCCAAGAGATCCTTTAAAGATCGCGCCACACGATCCATGCGGTAGACAACC
>JAEXLY010000265.1 GCA_023444765.1 Pseudomonadota bacterium
CCTCCGGTCGTCGCGCCGGGTGGGAGATCCGGCGCACCGTTTCGTCCCCGGCCCGGTTCACGCGTGCGGGTCGGTCCGCCCGCCACTCTCCCCCGACGAGCGACGGCCGCCACTCCTGCGCCCTTCCGCCCATCGCGTTATCCTCCAGTGCCACACGCGCAGGAGCCGCCGATGAGCCCGACGCCCCGCATCGCCTTTCTCGCCAGCCAGACCGAGGACGCTCGCGCCGTGCAGGAAGCGCTTGCAGCGCGGCACGGGCAATGCGAGCCGGACGAGGCGGACGTGCTGTGCGCGCTCGGCGGCGACGGTTTCATGCTGCAGACCCTGCACCGCCACGGCAGCCTGGGCAAGCCCGTGTTCGGCATGAAGCTGGGCACCGTCGGGTTCCTGATGAACCAGTATCGCGACGACGACCTGCTCGCACGCATCGCCGCCGCCGAACCCGCGGTGCTGCACCCGCTGGAGATGATCGCGCAGACCGAATCGGGCGCCACCGTGGGCTCGCTCGCCTACAACGAGGTTTCGCTGCTGCGACAGACGCGGCAGGCGGCCCATCTGTCGATCGAACTCAACGGCAAGCCGCGCCTGGACGAGCTGATCGCCGACGGGGTGATGGTGGCCACCGCGGCCGGCAGTACGGCGTACAACTATTCCGCCCACGGGCCGATCCTGCCGCTGGGCGCCAACGTGGTGGCGCTGACCCCGATCGCCGCGTTCCGTCCGCGGCGCTGGCGCGGCGCGCTGCTCAAGGCCGATACCGAATTCCGGTTCCGCGTGCTCGACCCCTACAAGCGGCCGGTCAGCGCCACCGCCGATTCGCACGAGGTGCGCGACGTGGTCGAGGTCATGATCCGCGAGTCGCGTGAGCGCACGGTGCGCCTGCTGTTCGATCCCGAACACAATCTCGAGGAACGCATCCTCAGCGAGCAGTTCGAGGCCTGAGCTCCCCCGCGGCCCCGCGGGCGGGCGGGCAGGGGCGAGGCTGCAGCGGCTGCGGTGCCGGCGTACGCCACGGATCCCACCGCTGGCGCCGTCCGGTCCGGAAGCCGCGGGCGCCGCCGCCCTGCGTCACGGCTTCCGCACCTGCCTGGTGACGGCCGGGCCATCATGCCCGCGCCGGCGGGACCTGCGGGCATCCTCCGTCTCGCCGCGGGCGACAGGCCACGCCATAATCCCCGCATGTCCAGCAAAGAGCCCGTCGCCGTCCTCACCATCGCGATCTCCTCGCGTGCCCTGTTCGACCTGGAGGACAGCCATGCGCTGTTCGAGCGCGAGGGCATCGAGCGCTATGCCGACTTCCAGCGCGAACGCGAGGACGACGTGCTCGAGCCGGGCATCGCCTTCCCGCTGGTGCGCAAGCTGCTGGCCCTCAACGAGTCCGCGCCGCCCGAGGCGCCGCGCGTCGAGGTGATCCTGCTGTCGCGCAACTCTGCCGACACCGGCCTGCGCATCTTCAACTCGATCCAGCACCACGGCCTGGCGATCTCGCGCGCCACCTTCACCTCGGGGGAGCCGACCTGGCCCTACGTGCGCCCGTTCGGCGCGCACCTGTTCCTCTCGGCCAACCCCGATTCGGTCCGCCAGGCGCTGGCCAACGGCGTGGCCGCGGCCAGCATCCTGCCCGAGCGGCCCAAGCCCGGCCGGGCGCCCAATGAACAGATCCGCATCGCCTTCGACGGCGACGCCGTGATCTTCGGCGACGAAGGCGAGCGCGTCTCGCGCGAGGGCGGCATCGCCGCCTTCCATGCGCACGAGATCGAACGCGCGCGTGAGCCGCTGTCGGGCGGTCCGTTCCGCGCCTTCCTCTCGGCCCTGCACGACCTGCAGGCCGCCTTTCCCGCGGGCGAGGCCGCACCGATCCGCACCGCGCTGGTCACTGCGCGCTCGGCTCCCGCCCACGAACGGGTGATCCGCACCCTGCGCGAGTGGGGCGTGCGCCTGGACGAAGCCCTGTTCCTCGGCGGCCGCGCCAAGGGCCCGTTCCTCGAGGCCTTCGGCGCCGACATCTTCTTCGACGACTCGGTGCACAACATCGACAGCGCGCGCCAGCACGTGCTGGCCGGGCACGTGCCGCATGGGGTTTCGAATCCCTAGGGAGTCGCAGGTGGCTCCCGTCGGACTCCGGCGAAGGGTGGCGCAGCCTCGTGGGCCTCGCGTGCGGGCGGCGCTGCCGCGCCCCACGCCGTGCGGGACTGGGGCCTGCGCAGGTCCAGCCACAGGCTGTAGGCGGCGGTGAAGGCGGGGAACAGGTTCTGCAGCACGCCCACCGCGTCCTGCTTGCTGGAGAACAGGAAGTAGGACAGCGTCATCAGGCTGCCGGCCAGGCTCATCACCCAGAAGGCGCGCGGGATGACCGGTTCTCCGGCCCTATGCGTGGCGATGAGCTGCACCAGCCAGCGCAGGGCGAACATGCTCGCCCCGGTCAGGCCGATCAGCTTCCACGGCGTCACGTGCAGGCCGGTCCAGGCCAGCGCCGCGATCTCCTGGTTCATGGTGTCCATCGGCGTCCTCGAGGATCAGCGAAGGGTGGGTGGCGGCGTTGCCGCGGCGGATCAGCCACAGCACGCCCAGCAGGTCGAGCACCCCGGCGGCGGCGCGCGAGAGGTTGCCGTACTTGGAACGCCCGGCCGTGCGTGCGCGATGGCGGACCGGCACGCTTGCCGTCTCCCAGCCTGCGCGCTGCATCAACGCCGGCAGGTAGCGGTGCATGTGGTCGAAGCCGGGCAGGTCCAGGAAGGCGGCGCGTTCGAACAGCTTGATGCCGCAGCCGGTGTCCGGCGTGTCGTCGCGCAGCAGCGAGCCGCGGATGCGGTTGGCCCAGCGCGACGCCCAGCGTTTGCTCCCGCTGTCGCGGCGCTCGATGCGCCAACCCGCCAGCAGCTTGACCTCCCTGCAGGACTGGCTGCGGTAGGCCAGCAGCATCGGCAGGTCGGCCGGATCGTTCTGGCCGTCGCCGTCGAGCGTGGCGATCCAGCTTCCCCGCGCGGCCCTCACGCCGTTGCGGATGGCGGCGCTCTGGCCCAGCCTGTGGGTGTGCGCCAGCACCCGCAACCGCGGAAGGGCGTGCATCCTGCCGCGCAGGACCTCGAGCGTGTCGTCGGTCGAACGGTCGTCGACGCAGACGATCTCGTAGTCGCCGAGTCCCTCGACGCGGGCGATCTCGTCCACCAGCGCGGCGATGTTGTCGCGCTCGTTGAAGACGGGGATCACGATCGACAGGGCGGGTGAGGCGTCGGGGGTATTCACGTCGTGCTCCCTTGCGTGGGGCCCCGCGCTGCGACCGGGGGCCGGCAGGGGGCGAAGATGTCGCGGTCGGGTCGATAAGCGGCCGTGGCCACGTCGAGCGCGCCCAGCAGCGAATGGAACAGGTGGTCGTGGCTGATCGGGCCGGCGGCGTTTCGCGCCAGGCAGCCGGTGTCGATGCGCGTGGCCGCGGCGAAGCCCGGCGACAGCCACGCCACCATGGGCACCTTCAGCTGCACGTCCGGGGCGATCGGCCAGGGCATGCCGTGCAGGTACAAACCGTTCTCGCCCAGCGATTCGCCATGGTCGGAGACGTAGACCAGCGCGGCGTCGTAGGCCGACTGCGCGCGCAGCGCCTCGATCGCCGAGGCCACGACGTGGTCGGTGTAGAGCAGCGCGTTGTCGTAGGCGTTGACGATCTGCTCGCGGCTGCAGTCGGCGAGGTCGGCCGAGGCGCAGGCCGGGCCGTAGCGGCGGAACGCCGGCGGGGCGCGGTCGTTGTAGTTCGGGCCGTGGTTGCCGAGCATGTGCAGCACGACGACGCGGTCGCGCCGCCCGTCGCCCTGCCAGGCGGCGGTGTCGGCGAGCAGGATGCCGTCGCGGCAGCGCAGCCCGCTGCAGTGGACGGGGTCGTGCGCCGTGTCCAGCCGCTGCACCTGCAGGCCGTCGCACACGCCCTTGCAGCCGGACTGGTTGTCCAGCCAGAGCACCGGGATGCCGGTGCGCGCCAGCACGTGCAGCAGCGATTCGTGGTTGCGGATCGCGCGCGCGTCGTAGTGCTCGCGGCCCTGCAACGAGAACATGCAGGGCAGCGAAACCTCGGTGCTGCTGCCGCAGGCGGTCACGTCGGTGAAGTTCACCACGTCCTCCATGGCCGCCAGCCGTGGCGTCGTCTGGCGCGCATAGCCCGACAGGCCCCAGTTCGCGGCCCGCGCGGTCTCGCCGACGACCAGGACCAGCAGCCGCGGCTTCGCACCGGCAGGCCGCGGCAGCAGGCGGGCGGCGCCGGCGATCTGGACGCGCGGGCCGCGTTCGTCGCGTTCGGTGGCCACCTTCAGCAGCGAGACCACGACGTTGGCCGGTGCCACCAGGTAGCGCGTTTCGCGATGGTTGCGCACCAGGGTGCTGAACTCCCGCGTGGAGCCGGCCACCGCCAGGCCCGCGACCAGCAGCACGGCGGCGGCGAACGCAAGCC
>JAEXLY010000288.1 GCA_023444765.1 Pseudomonadota bacterium
GGGCTATCTCGGCGCGGGCATCGAGCGCGCGCCAGACCTGCAGTTCCATGTTCGACTGGCCCGAGCACAGCCAGACATCGCCCACAAGCACGTCCGACACGCGCTGGCTGCGGGTGCCCGCGACCACTTCGAGTACGTGCGGCCCACCCGCCTTCAGCGCAGGCAACTGCGCTTCCCAACGCCCGTCGGCATCCGCGCGCGCGGAGGCGCGCTTGCCGGCGATCGAGAGGCGCACCTGCTCGCCTGGCGCGGCCTCGCCCCAGACCCGCAGCGGCCGGTCGCGCTGCACCACCGCATGGTCCTGGAACATCGCGTGCAGCAGCGGCCCGCCGTCCGCGGCCGCGACGGCCGGCGCCAGCAGGCACGCCGACAGCAGAAGACCCGGTACCGCGCCGCGCGCGGAGCGATCCAACGCCCAGCTCATTGTGTGTCTCCCGGCGCATGCGGGAACTCGAGCGCCTTGTAGTACTCCAGCGGATGCGCGGGCGGCGCTTCGCCCAAGGGCAGCGGCAGTCCGGAGAAGGTCTGGAAGTAGGCGATGCTGGCATCCCGCCACCACTGCGCTTCGTCGCGCTGGATGGCCAGGAACCTGTCCACCTGGTGGTGGCGCTGGTCGTCGATCCGCCCGCGCAGGCCGGCCCACGTCGCCTGCATCCGCTCGACCTGCGCAACGCCGCGCGAGTAGCGGTGCACCAGTTCGTCCCACAGCGTCCGGCCCGACGCCACGCGGCTGGTCCAGGGCCGGTGGTGGAACCACAGCAGGAAATCCTCGGGCACCCGCGCGGGGTCGTTGAACACCTCGGCCACCGGCGGAAAGTACTGCGACACCGCGTCGCTGCCGCCCGTAGTGCGGTCGAAGCCGATGCCGTCCTTCGTGGCACGGTGGAAGTACACCGAGGTCCAGTCCGCGCGCGGGCCGCCCTCGACCCAGGGGGCCGGGCCGTAGTGGTGCCCGCGACCCATCAGGTGGTGCAGGCCCAGCGGCGTCATGTAGTCGACCGCGGCCTGGTGCGAGGCCATCATCATCCCGACCACCGGCTCGACGACCGACGGATCGCGCGAGAACGTCATCCGCACCCAGTCCTGCGCGATCTCGCGCGCACCGGCGTCCGGATCCCAGGCCATGCGCCCGAACACGTACCAGTTGGCCTGGTCGAAGTGCGAGCCGCTCCAGTTGCGGTCGCTGCCGATGTTGGCGACGCCGGCGATGCCGCTGAGCGCATGCCCCCCGAGCGAGCCGTCGACGACCTTGGCCACGGTGGAACCCGCACCCTTCGCATGCGTGTCGGCGCGCAGCACCTCCTCGTACATCGGCCCCAGGTACACCAGGTGGGTGGCGAAGCCCAGGTACTCCTTGGTGATCTGGAACTCCATCATCAGCGGCGTCTTCGGCATCGCGCCGAACAACGGATGGAAGGGTTCGCGCGGCTGGAAGTCGATCGCGCCGTTCTTGACCTGCACCAGCACGTTGCCTGCGAACTCCCCGTCGTGCGGCACGAACTCGGTGTACGCCTGCTTGTGGCGGTCATCCGGTTCCTCGTCCGAATAGACGAATGCGCGCCACATCACCACGCCTCCGTGCGGCGCCACCGCTTCGGCCAGCATGTTGGCGCCATCGGCGTGGCTGCGCCCGAAATCCTGCGGCCCGGGCTGGCCTTCGGAGTTGGCCTTGACCAGGAAGCCGCCGAAATCCGGGATTTTCGTGTAGATCTCGTCGGCCTTGGCCCGCCACCAGCCTCGCACCGCAGGGTCCGCCGGGTCGGCCGTCTGCAGGCCACCGATCTCCATGGGCGCGCTGAAGCGCGCGCTCAGGTAGACGCGGATGCCGTACGGCCGCATCACGCCGGCAAGCGCCGCGACCTTGTCCAGGTACATCGGTGTCAGGATCTGCGCGTTGGCGTTGACATTGTTGAGCACGGTGCCGTTGATGCCGATCGAGGCGTTGGCGCGCGCGTAGTCGGTGTAGCGCGGATCCAGCCATCCGGGCAGCCGGTGCCAGTCCCAGATCGACTGGCCCGAATAGCCACGTTCGACGTGACGGTTCAGGTCATCCCAATGGTTGAGCACGCGCAGGGCGACCCGGGGCACCTCGCGCACGTCCAGCGCCGCCACCGGTTGCCCGGTCTGCAGCAGGCGCAGCAGGTGGAACGCGCCGTACAGCGCGCCGGCATCCGTGTTGGCCGCGATCACGGTGGTCGCGCGGCCGTCCAGCGCGATACTGCGGATCAGGTAGCCCTCCTCCCCCAGGCCGTCCAGTGGCAGGCCCAGCTGCGCGATCTGCGCCGAGGACGCCGGCGTGCCCACCAGCAGCGCGCCCGCGCGATCCGCGCGCGCGGCTTCGGCCGGCGCGCGTCCCAGCAGGCCCGCCAGCCCGTTCCGCAGTTCATCGCGGGCGGCGCGCTGGGAGGCTGTCGCGGCAGGGGCGACCAGTTGGCCCAGGCGTGCGCGGTAGCCTTCCGCCAGGTGGGCGTCCAGCGGCCGGTAGCGCAGCCACAGGTCGTAGCCGTCCTCGGCCAGGGCCACCGGCAGGCACGACAGCGCGGCCAGCACGCAGCCCAGCAGCGCGACCGCCGCGGCCCGCAGTCGGACGGATGCGATCCGCCAGGCCGCGCCTGGATGTCGGGGACGCCTGTCGATGTGTACCATCTGTTCAGCCCTCGGGTAGGTCATTGGAATCACGCGTACCGGCGCAGATGGCCGGGTGTTGCCGCCGGCGGCATGGCCGCGACGTCGCAAGGGGACAGGAATTGCAGAAGCAGCCCAGGAAAGCCGCGCGGCGGAAGGGAATGGCGGTCACGCTGGACGAGGTCGCGGCGCTGGCCAAGGTGTCGCCGATGACGGTCTCGCGGGTGGTCAACGGCCACGGCAAGGTGCGCGAGACCACGCGCGAGCGCGTGATGCGGGCGGTGCGCGAGCTGGGCTACACACCCAATCTCGCCGCCAGCGCGCTGGCCACAGCGCAGGACACGCGCGTGGCGATGATCTACACCAATCCCAGCAATGCCTACCTGCGCGAACTGCTGGCCGGCGCCCTGCGCGGCGCCACCCGCACCGCGGCGCAACTGGTGATCGACACCTGGGACAACCTCGGGCCCAGCGCGCAGCGCCAGGCCGCGCGCACGCTCGCCAAGCGCGTGGCCGGCGTGATCCTGCCGCCGCCGCTGTGCGAATCCAAGGCGCTGGTCTCGGAGTTCGTGGAGGCCGAGGTGCCGGTGGTCGCGATCGCCTCGGGCCGCTTCCACGAGGACATTTCCTGCGTGCGCATCGACGACTACCGCGCCAGCCGCGAGATCACCGCGCACCTGATCGCTGCCGGGCACCGGCGCATCGCCTACATCAAGGGCAATCCCAACCAGACGGCGAGCACCCGCCGCTACGAGGGCTTCCAGGCAGCGCTCGCCGAGGCGGGCATCCCGCTCGACGAGAGCCTGGTCGAATCGGGCTTCTTCACCTACCGCTCCGGCCTGGAAGCGACCGAGAAGCTGCTCGCCCACCGCAATCCGCCCACGGCCATCTGCGCGGCCAACGACGACATGGCCGCGGCAGCCGTTTCGGTCGCCCACCGCCGCGGCCTGGACGTGCCGCGCGACCTGTCGATCACCGGCTTCGACGACACCTCGGCCGCGACCACCGTCTGGCCGGAGCTGACCACCATCCGCCAGCCGATCTCGGCCATGGCCGACTCGGCGGTGGACATCCTGCTGCGCAACATCCGCCGCAAGGACAAGAGCACGCGCACGGTGGTCGACCACGTGGTGCCGCACGAACTGATCGAACGCGACTCGGTCGCGCCACCGGCGCGCTGACGTTCCGGCCGGACTGCGGCCGGGCTCGTCGCGGCGGCGCCCGGGAGGTCCGGCAGGCACGGGCGGTTGCGCTCCCATGTCGACCGGCCGCCCCGTCCTCAGCGCAGCAGGTACTGGTTGAGCAGGTTCTCGTAACGCTCCTGCTTGCCGCTGATCTGCTCCGGTTCACCGAGCTTGCCGGCCAGCGTGGCCAGGTCGGCCAGGCCCAGCTTCCCGGCCGCGAAATCGGCGCCGGCACCGCTGTCGAAGCTGGCGTAGCGCTGCTTGCGCCAGGTTTCCCATGGCGAGTCGTTGAGCAGGGCATGGGCCACTTCCAGGCCCCTGGCGAAGGCGTCCATGCCGCCGATGTGGGCGATGAACAGGTCCTCCATGTCGGTCGACTCGCGGCGCGGCTTTGCGTCGAAGTTCAGGCCGCCCACCAGGCCGCCCTGGCGAAGCACCACCATCATCGCGCCGACGGTGTCGTACAGGTCGGTGGGGAACTGGTCGGTGTCCCAGCCGTTCTGCGCATTGCCGCGGTTGGCGTCGATGCTGCCCAGCAGGCCATGGTCTGCCGCCACCTGCAGGTCGTGCTCGAAGGTATGGCCCGACAGCGTGGCGTGGTTGGCCTCGATGTTGAGCGAGAAGTCCTTCTCCAGGCCGTTCTGCTTGAGGAAGCCGGCCACGGTGGCGCTGTCGAAGTCGTACTGGTGCTTCATCGGCTCCATCGGCTTGGGCTCGATGAAGAACTGGCCCTTGAAGCCGATGCTGCGCCCGTAGTCGCGCGCGGCGGTGAGGAAGCGCGCGAAGTGCGCCAGTTCCCGCTTCATGTCGGTGTTGTGCAGCGAGGCGTAGCCTTCGCGGCCGCCCCAGAACACGTAGTGCTCGCCACCCAGCTCGACCACCGAATCCAGCACCGCCTTGACCTGCACCGCTGCGCGGGCCACCACGTTGAAGTCCGGGTTGGTGGACGCGCCATTCATGTAGCGCGGGTGCGAGAACAGGTTGGCCGTGCCCCACAGCAGCTTCATGCCGGTGGCCTGCTGGCGTTCCTTGGCCAGGCCGACCATGTGCCTGAGGTTCTTCTCGTAGGTGCCGATGTCGTCGGCGTCCGGCGCCATGTCCACGTCATGGAAGCACCAGTACGGCACGCCGATCTTGGTGAAGAACTCGAACGCGGCGTCGATCTTGGCCTCGGCCGTCGCCATCGCGTCGCCCTTTTCCCAGGGGAATCGGCGGGTGCCCGGGCCGAACGGATCGGCACCGGCGTTGCAGAAGGTATGCCAGTAGCAGACCGCGAACCGCAGGTGCTCGCGCATGGTCTTGCCGCCGATCTTCTTCTCCGCGTCGTAGACCTTGAACGCCAGCGGGTTGTCCGAGCCCGGGCCCTCGTAGGAGATGGTGCCGATGCCGGGGAAGTACTCCTTCGCGCCGATGAAAGCCTTGCTCATATATGTATCCGTGCGTGACGTGGTGGGGAACGGCGGTCAATCGGCGTAGAGCGGCCGGATCGCGTCGAGGTGGGTCAGGAAACGCTGGTACTGCGCGGCGTAGGCGGCGGTGGCGCCTGCGTGCGGCTGCGCCGCCAGGCGCGGGTCAAGGCGCACGTGGGAGGCGGCGATCGCGCTGAGTTCGCTGTCGCTGCCGCCCTCGGCGCGGCGCACCGCCCACAGCGCCTGCAGGGCGGCGCCGAACGCCGCGCCCTCGGACTGCTCTGGCACATCCACCGGCAGGCCGAACATGTCGGCCACCATCTGCCGCCACACCACGCTCTGGCTGCCGCCGCCGGTGAGGCGGATCGCCTCGAAACGCAGGCCGGCGTCGACCAGGCCGTCGTAGCCGTTCATCAGGCTGTAGAGCGCGCCCTCCATCGCCGAGCGATAGAGGTTGGCCGCGGTGAGGTTGGTCGCGGTCATCCCGAACAGGTTGCCGCGCCCGTGCGGCAGGTCGGGCGTGCGCTCGCCGTTGAGGAAGGGCAGCATCAGCAGGCCGTCGGCACCGGGCCGGGTGCCGGCCAGCAGGCTGTCGCCATCGCGCGAGGAGAAGCCGCACAGCCGCGCGACCGCCTCGGTGGCGACGGTGCAGTTCATGGTGCAGATCAGCGGCAGCCAGCCGCCGGTCGAATCGCAGAAGGCGGCCCAGCGCCCCTGCGCGTCGACGACCGGCCCGGGGGCATAGGTGAACAGCGTGCCCGACGTGCCCAGGCTCATGCTGAGCACGCCTGGCACGACGTTGCCGGTGCCGATCGCAGCCATCATGTTGTCGCCGCCGCCGGCGCTGATCCGCACCGAATGCGGCAGGCCGAGCTCGTCTGCCAGCGCCGCGCGGATCGGCACCAGGGTGTCGGCCGGCACCAGCGGCGGCAGGCATTCGCGCAGGTCGCGGTCGGGGTCGGTGGCGGCGAGCATCGGCGCCGACCAGTCGCGCGTGCGCACGTCCAGCCAGCCGGTGCCGGAGGCGTCGCCGTGCTCCATCCACAACTCGCCGGTGAGCCAGTAGTTGATGTAGTCGTGCGGCAGCAGGATGGTCGCCAGCCGTGCGTAAGCCTGCGAGCGGTGCCGGCGCGTCCAGGGCAGCTTGGAGGCGGTATAGCCGGCCAGGATCGGGTTGCCGGCCAGTTCGATGCTGCGTTGGGCGCCGCCCACCGCGTCCATGATCTCGTCGCACTCGGCGCTGGTGCTGGTGTCGTTCCACAGCTTGGCCGGCGCCAACACGTTGCCGCCGCGGTCGAGCGGCACGAAGCCGTGCTGCTGCCCGGACACGCCGATCGCCACCACCCGCACGCGCAGCGCCGGGTCGATCCGGGCAAAGCTCGCGCGAATCGCGTCCACCCACCAGTCCGCGCGCTGCTCGCGGCTGCCGTCGTCACCGGCCGCCAGGTCCAGCGGCTGGCCGGCGGTCGCCAGGATCCGGCGCGCGTCGGGATCGTAGACCACGAGCTTGACGCTCTGCGTGCCTACGTCGAGTCCAGCAAACAGCCCCATTGCACATGTCCCCGCGAAGTTAGCGCTACCACAAACCGGAAGCAGAAGAGCCGCCAGACGTCGACCGGATCCTGCCCCGACGTCCATCCCCGGCATGGCGGCGAGCGTGAACTCTACACATCCTGCGCTCAAAAGCCTTGCTGCACTGCGCAACCCGGGTTGTCCTCGGGGACAGGCGGAACGTTAGCGTTAACATTATGTTGCGGCATCGCCGCACCGCGCCAGGGTTGGTGCGCGACGCGTGACGCGGGTCAGGGCGCCGTCGGCGGCCCGGGCAGCCCGTTGCAGCCTCAGAGGAGGACGATCCGGACCTGACCGGTCAGCACCGGGCCCGACAGGATCCGGTAGCCGTCATTGTCGAACCCCGGCACCTCCGCCACCAGGCGCCTGGCCTGGGCGCGGGTGGCGGCGCTGCCGAGGTAATGCCAGTCGCGGACCACGTGGATCTGGATCAGGTCCGGCCCTTCCTCGACGATCCCGACCGCGCCGGCGTAGGGCCAGGCCGCCACCTGGCGCTCCTGCAGCGCGGCCTCGAGCCGCGCCTCGTGCTCGGCCACCGGCTCCAGCCCCGCGCAGGCGCCGGCGCAGCGCCCGAGCGCGGCGCGGAAACAGGCGCGCCCCGCCGCTACCCGCTCGATTCCCAGCAGGCCGTAGCACAGCCGGTTGTCGTCGGCGATCGCACGCAGCGCCTCCAGCGCGGCCGCGCGACTGGAGTACAGCCCGTACAGACGCTGCGCCGAGGCGAAGGGCACCCCCGCCGAATGCACCACCTCCGGCCGCCCGCGCAGCAACCGGATCGAATACAGCTCCCGGCGTCGCCGCAGCAGCTTGTTGTGCACCGGCTGGCGCAGCTTGATCTGCTGCGCCTCCAGCAACTGCGCGCCCAGGTCGCCGGCGGTGCGGGTGAACTCGATCCGCCGCGTCTGCCGCAGCAGGCGCGCCTCCTCGGGCGTGCGCATGTGGTCCATGACGCGGTGGCGGATGTCCACGCTCTTGCCGATGTACAGCGGCACCGGGCCCGACTCGCCAAGGAACACGTAGACGCCCGCCGCGCGCGGCAGCAGGGCGATCTGCGGGCGCAGGTGCTCGGGATAGACGTAGTGGGCGGCCTCGGTGCGGCGCGCCGGCAGGGGGACGTACATGGACAGCCAGGGCGGTGGAGGACGCCGGATGCTGGCCCGGCGGGATCTCAGGCCGCGAGACCGCGGCCGGCTTCCATGCGCGGGTAGAATTCTCCGGATCCCTCACGCAGTTTTCAAATGACCGAGTCCGTCCGCCCCGTCTTCCACGGCTTCGAGCAGATCCCGCTGCGCGAGTACGCCGAGCGCGCCTACCTCGACTATTCGATGTACGTGGTGCTCGACCGCGCCCTACCCTTCATCGGCGACGGCCTCAAGCCGGTACAGCGCCGCATCATCTACGCGATGAGCGAGCTTGGCCTGTCCGCGACCGCCAAGCCCAAGAAGTCGGCGCGCACCATCGGCGATGTCATCGGCAAGTTCCATCCCCACGGCGACAGCGCCTGCTACGAGGCGATGGTGCTGATGGCACAGCCGTTCTCCTACCGCTATCCGCTGGTCGACGGCCAGGGCAACTTCGGCTCCTCCGATGATCCCAAGTCGTTCGCGGCGATGCGCTACACCGAATCCCGCCTCACCCCGCTGGCCGAAGTGCTGCTGGGCGAACTCGGGCACGGCACGGCCGACTGGGTCCCCAACTTCGACGGCACGCTCGAGGAGCCGAGCTGGCTGCCGGCGCGGCTGCCGCACCTGCTGCTCAACGGCACCACCGGCATCGCCGTGGGCATGGCCACCGACGTGCCGCCGCACAACGTGGGCGAGATCGTCAGTGCCTGCGTGCGCCTGCTCGACGACCCCGACGCCACCGTGGCCGACCTGTGCGAACACGTGCGCGGCCCCGACTACCCCACCCGCGCCGAGATCATCACCCCGGCCGCCGACCTGCGTGCGATGTACGAGACCGGCAACGGCAGCGTCCGCGCCCGCGCGACCTTCGTGCGCGAGGGCGCGAACATCATCGTCGATGCCCTGCCCTACCAGGTCTCGCCCTCGAAGGTGATCGAGCAGATCGCCGCGCAGATGCGGGCCAAGAAGCTGCCCTGGCTGGAGGACATCCGCGACGAGTCCGCCCACGCCAACCCGGTGCGCATCGCGCTGATCCCGCGCTCCAGCCGCGTCGATGCCGAGCAGCTGATGGGCCACCTGTTCGCGACCACCGACCTGGAGAAGAGCTACCGCGTCAACCTCAACGTGATCGGCCTGGACGGCCGCCCGCAGGTCAAGAACCTGCGCATGCTGCTGACCGAGTGGCTGGCCTTCCGCACCGACACCGTCACCCGCCGGCTGCGCCACCGCCTGGACAAGGTGGAGCGTCGGCTGCACCTGCTCGAAGGCCTGCTGGTCGCGTTCCTCAACCTCGACGAGGTGATCCGCATCATCCGCACCGAGGACGAGCCCAGGCCCGCACTGATCGCGCGCTTCGCCCTGTCCGAAGAACAGGCCGATTACATCCTCGAGACCCGCCTGCGCCAGCTGGCGCGGCTGGAGGAGATGAAGATCCGGGGCGAGCAGGATGAACTGGCCAAGGAGCGCGAGCGCATCCTCGCCACCCTCGACAGCAAGGCGAAGCTGAAGAAGCTGATCAAGGACGAACTGCTGGCCGACGCGAAGAAGCACGGTGATGCGCGCCGCTCGCCACTGGTGGCGCGGGGCGCCGCGCAGGCGCTGGCCGAAACCGACCTGGTGGCCAGCGAGCCGGTGACCATCGTCATCAGCCAGAAGGGCTGGGTGCGCGCGGCCAAGGGGCACGACGTCGATGCGGCGGGGCTGTCCTATCGCGAAGGCGACGCGCTGCTGGCCGCAGCCAGGGGCCGTACCACGCAGCAGGTCGCCTTCCTCGACAGCAACGGACGCAGCTATTCGACCATCGCCCATTCGCTGCCGTCGGCACGCGGCAACGGCGAGCCGCTCACCGGGCGCTTTTCCCCGGCGCCGGGTGCGTCGTTCGTGGCGCTGGCCAGCGGCGGCAACGACGAACGCTTCGTGCTGGCCTCGTCGCACGGCTACGGCTTCGTCACCCGCTTCGAGAACCTCACAGGCCGCAACAAGGCCGGCAAGGCATTGCTCTCGCTCGCCGAAGGTGCGCTGGTGCTGCAGCCGGCGGCGGTGGGCAACCTCGACAGCGACAGACTGGTCGCGGTGACCAGCGCCGGCCACCTGCTGGCCTTCCCGGTGGCTGAACTGCCGGAACTGGACAAGGGCAAGGGCAACAAGCTGATCGAGATCCCGAAGGCCAAACGCGGCACCGAACGTGTGGTCGCGGTGGCGGTGGTGCCGCCGGGCGGCACCCTGTCCGTGAAGTCGGGAGCGCGCTCGATGGGCCTGTCGTTCAAGGACCTGGGGGATTACCTGGGGACACGCGGCAGCCGGGGTGGGCTGTTGCCGAGGGGTTGGCAGAAGGTCGATGGCCTCAATGTCGGGTCCTGACCTTGCGCGGCGCGCGGCGGCGCGATCGGCAGCGTCGCGGGCCGTGGTGTCCGCAGACGCGGCAGAACGCCAACGTCCTGCAAGTGGAGTCACAGGCTTGCCCGGCGGGCGACGACGCGCGGCCTGTCCCATCATGAGCGCGGCCGTGCAGCGACGCAGCGCGGTCCGCCCCCACGGAGATCCGCATGGACCCCGACTTCTGGCATGAGCGCTGGCGCACCCGGCGCATCGGATTCCACCGCGACGCGCCGCTACCCCTGCTGACGCGGCACTGGCCCGGTCTCGGCCTGGACCACGGCAGCCGGGTGTTCGTCCCGCTGTGCGGCAAGTCGCTGGACATGGTGTGGCTGGCCGAACAGGGTCACCGCGTGCTGGGCATCGAGCTTTCGGAGCTGGCCATCGCCGAGTTCTTCGACGAGCGCGGACTCGCGCCGACGACCCGCACCTCGCCCGCGGGCGTCCACCATTCGGCCGGCCCGTGGGAGCTCATTGCCGGCGATGCTTTCGCCATTCCCGAAGCGCTCCTGGCCGGCTGCGCGGCCGTCTACGACCGTGCCGCGATGATCGCCTTGCCGCCCGACCTGCGCACGCGGTACGCGCACACGACCTGGCGGCGCCTGCCCGCCGGCTGCCGGGGTCTGCTGGTCACGCTCGAGTACCCGCAGGCAGAGAAGGCCGGGCCGCCGTTCGCGGTGGAGGAGGCCGAGGTGCATGCGCTCCTGGATGCGGACTGGACGGTCTCGCTGCAGGAACGACGCGACATCCTCGAGGGCGAACCGTCCTTCCAGGCCGAAGGCGTGACTGCCCTGTCGACGTCGGTGTACCGGCTCGAACGCACCCGCTAGCGGCGCCCGGCCCCTCGGGGCTGGATCACCCGTGTGGCGCGTCGCCGCCCATGCGCGCCTGCTGGTAGTTCTGCAGGCCCACCATCCCGATCAGCCGCAGTTGCTGTTCCAGCCAGCGGGTGTGGTCTTCTTCCGTGTCGGCCAGCTGGGCGACCAGAATCTGCCGGGTCACGTAGTCGCCGTGCTGCTCGCACAGCGCGATCCCCTTGGCCAGGTTGTCGCGCACCTGGTATTCCAGATCGAGATCCTTGCGCAGCATCTCCTCCACGGTGCGCCCGGGCACGAACGCGTCCGGCCGCATGTCCGGCTCGCCTTCCAGGAACAGGATGCGCCGCAACAGCGCATCGGCATGCTGGGTTTCCTCTTCCATCTCGTGGTGGATGCGCGCGTACAGCGCGTGCAGCCCCAGGTCCTCGTAGCGGCGCGAATGCACGAAATACTGGTCACGCGCCGCCAGCTCGCCGCGCAGCAGGAAATTCAGGTACTCGACGACTTCAGGCTGGCCTTTCATGGCGGACGGCTCCGGGGAGGACGGCCGGGCAGTATGCCCAACGCGGCGTTCGCGATGCGGGGATGAGAGCGGTTTCAGTTCGCATTCTCGGCCACGGCCGCCTCGGGCGCATGTGGCTCCAGCGCCCCGCCCGCCGCGCGCGCCAGGCGTCGCAGCGCGCGCAGCGAACTCGGCTCCTCGGCCGCCACCAGTCCGCGCAGGTTGCGGTCGATGCGCTCGACGTAGCCCAGATCGTTGAGCAGCGAGGCGGCCTGCAGGCCGTCGACTTCGCTGCGCGCCAGCATGGCGAGGATCCGCTGTCGGAAGGCCGCCTGGAAGCGCGTCGCCTGCATCTGCAGCGCCTGCAGCCGTTCATCGACCGCATCCGGCTCCCCGGCGTCGTCGATGCCGTGCAGACCACGCATCTGCTCGAACAGATGACGGCGCAGCGCGACGTAGGCCTGGCGGAGCGGCGCGTCCGCGCCACGCAACCGCGGCAGCAGGTTCTTCTGCAGGTGCTTGGCGTCCTTCACCGCTTCCACCGTCTGCGCCGCCGCCATCTGGGCCTGGGTCCAGAAACGCTGGTGCTCCTCGTCCAGGGAAACCTCGATGCGACCCATGAACGCGAGCAGGTCGGCGTACACGCCCTTGACGCGCTGCCGGTACAGAGCATCCGCCTCCGGGCAGTCGTCCGCTGGCGCTGCGGCGAGTCTGGCATCTTCCGCCGGCACGACCGATGCGGGCGGCGGCAGGTCCAGCGCGCGGCTGATGACTTCCAGGCTCAGCGCGCCCAGGCGACGCAGCTCCTGCGCCACCGCCGCAGCGGCCGCGTCGGCCGAATCCAGGGCCTGGCCACTGAGGTAGCGCGCGCGCACCGGAACGCCGTCGCCGCCTGCGGCCACCGGCGCCGGCTCGGCGCGTTCGGGCACCCAGCGCTGCAGCCAGCGCGCCAGCCGCGCCTGCCAGGGCCAGAACAGGGCCACGCCGATGGCGTTGAACAGCGTATGGAACAGCGCCAGTTGCAGCAGGGCGTTCGCGCCGAAACCGCCGATGCCGGCGACGGCCGCCACCAGCCATGCCAGCGGCGGCAGCAGCACCAGGGCCACCGCGGCCGTGGCGACGTTGAACACCACATGCGCCAGCGCCAGGCGCTGGCCGCTGCGATTGCCGCCGAGCGCGCCGACCACGCCAGTGCTCACGCTGCTGCCGACGTTGGAACCGATGGCCAGCGCCAGCGCCTGCCCCAGTTCCAGCTGGCCCGCCGCCAGCGCCGCCAGGATCAGCATCAGGGTCGCGTGGCTGGATTGCAGCACCACCGTGGCGGCCATGCCCGCCATCACGAACAGCAGCACGCCGCTGGCGCCCTGCGCGGGGACCCCGCTCAGGTCGAGGGCGCCGCCGAATGCCCCGAAGCCGGCCTTGACCTGGTCGATGCCGAGGAACACGAAGGCCACGCCGAGCACCACCCGGCCGGCGGCGCGACCGCGTGGCCCGGTGAATCCCGCCAGCACGCCGAACACCAGCAGCGGCAGGGCCAGCGGCGACAGGCCCAGGTCCTGTCCGGCCAGCGCGAGCAGCCAGATCCCGCTGGTCGCCCCCAGGTTCGCGCCGAAGATGATCGCCAGGCCGCCGGCCAGCCCCACCAGGCCCGAACTGATGAAGGCGATGGTCAGCAGCGACACCAGCGTGCTCGACTGCAACACCATGGTGCCGCCGATGCCGAACAGCAGTCCGCGCACCGGGGTACCGGTGCTGCGCGCCAGCAGGCGCTCCAGGCGCCCGCCCGCCAGGTCGCGCAGGCCTTCTTCCAGGCATTGCATGCCGAACAGGAAGATCGCCAGGCCCGCGCACAGCTGCAGCCAGCCCGGATCGCGCCAGAACGACCAGGCCAGCACCCCCACGGCGATGGCGAGCAGCAACATGCGCAATTTCGAACCCAAGCCTGCACCTCCCACGGCGCGCCATTAGACCCCGACCGGCAATGCCCGCCTACCCGACGGGCGCCGATCCGGCCCGATCCGCTAGAGTCGTGGATCACACGGGGGTGGGCCGAGATGGTGCGATGGCTGGGACGGATCGGCGCGGCGGTGGGCCTGCTGGCGCTCCTGGTGGCCGGGATGGCGTGGTGGCTGCTGCGCGGCAGCCTGCCGCGACTGGAGGGCGAGGCTGCCCTGTCCGGGCTTGCGGCGACGGTCGAGGTGCAGCGCGATGCCCTGGGCGTGGTCACGATCGACGCCCGGGACGAAGCCGACGCCATGCGTGCGCTCGGCTATGTGCACGCGCAGGAGCGCTACTTCGAGATGGATCTGCTGCGGCGCACCTCGGCCGGCGAACTCGCCGCCCTGTTCGGCGCGGTGGCGCTGGACCTGGATCGCCGCCACCGCACGCACCGCATGCGCGCCCGCGTCGAGCGCCACCTGGGCATCATCGCGGGCGAACGGATGCCGCTGCTCGAGGCCTACGCCGAGGGCGTCAACGCCGGGCTCGACGCACTGCGCGCCCGGCCCTGGCCCTATCTGCTGCTTCGCCGGCAGCCCGAACCCTGGCGACCTGCCGATACGGTGCTGGCCGGCTACGCCATGTACTTCGACCTGCAGGACGCGTCCAACGCCAACGAGCTCGCACTGTGGAAGCTCAGGCCGCATCTGCCCGCGCCGCTCTACGCCTTGCTGACCCATCCCGGGAGCGACTGGGATGCCCCCCTGAGCGGCGGGGCCTACGGCGACGCACCGCTGCCCGGCATCGCCGAACTGGATCTGCGCGAACTCGCCATGCCCGGCGACGCAGCGGCCCAGGCGGTGGCGCAGGCACGCCCCCGGCAAGCCACGGCCATGGGCGACCTCCGGCCGGGCAGCAACAACTTCGCGGTGTCCGGCGCCCTCACCGCCGATGGACGCGCGATCGTCGCCGACGACATGCACCTGTCGCTGCGCGCGCCCAATCTCTGGTTCCGTGCGCGCCTGCGCTGGCCGCATGCCGCCGCACCCGGGGGACGCGTGGACGTGCAGGGCGTCACCCTGCCGGGCCTGCCAGCGGTGATCGTGGGCAGCAACGGCCACGTGGCATGGGGCTACACCAACAGCTACGGCGATTTCCTCGACTGGGCCCTGGAGACCCCCTGCCCGGCCGATGCGACGGTGCTGCGACCCGACGCCATCCCCTGCGCCGCCGTGCAGGTGCACGAGGAACGGATCGAGGTCGCCGGCGGGCAACCGGTGCAGCTCGAGGTGCGCGAAACGCGCTGGGGACCGGTCCTGCACGATCTGCCGGGCGGGCGGGTACTGAGCCTGCGCTGGACCGCGCACCTGCCCGGATCGGTGAACCTGGCGCTGGCCGATCTCGCCCGCGCCGGCGATCTCGACGAGGCGCTGGCCATCGCCGATCGCGCCGGCGTGCCGACCCAGAACCTGGTGATCGGCGACCGCGGCGGCCGCATCGCCTGGCGGCTGCTGGGCCCGCTGCCCGAGCGCGCCGCCGGTTGCGATCCGAGGGCGCCGGCGACCGTGTCGATCGCATCGGCGGCGGAGCCCGCCCCCGTGCGTCCGGATGCGGAGCCAGCGGCCTGTCGGCCCTGGTCGCTGGTCACGGACGCATCGCCGCTGGCCGCCTCGCCGGAAGTCGACCGCCTCTGGACCGCCAACGCCCGCACCAGCGATGGCCAGTCGTTGGCGAGGATCGGCGACGGCGGCTACGCGCTCGGTGCCCGCGCCCGGCAGATCCGCGACGCCCTGCAGGCACGCGACCGCTTCAGCGAGGCCGACCTGCTGGCGATCCAGCTCGATGACCGCGCCCTGCTGATGACGCGCTGGTGGGAGCTGCTGCGCTCGCTGGACGACGGCGCCCATCCATCGCTGCGCGAACTGGCGAAGGCGTCCGCCCGCTGGGAGGGACGCGCCGACGTCGGATCGGCGTCCTACCGCATCGTCCGCGCCTGGCGCCTGGCGGTGCACGAACGCCTGCTCGACGGGCTGCTCGCGCCGGCGAAGGCGGCCATGGGCGAGGAGTACCTGGCGCCGGACCTGCCCCAGTTCGAAGGCGTGGCCTGGCCCCTGGTCACGCGGCGCCCGGCACACCTGCTGCCGCGGAAGTTCGACTTCTGGGAGGCACTGTTCGAGGACGCGGCACGTGAGGTGCAGGACGGACTGTCCGCCCAGGGTCCGCTGCACGAGCGCACCTGGGGCGAGCGCAACACCGCCGCCATCTGCCACCCGCTGGCACGCGCGGTGCCGTTCGGACGGCGGCTGCTGTGCATGCCCGCCGAGCCGCTGCCCGGCGACGCGTTGATGCCGCGCGTGCAGGGCCCGGCCTTCGGCGCCTCGCAACGGATGGTGGTCGCGCCCGGCCACGAGGACGCGGGACTGATGCACATGCCAGGCGGGCAGAGCGGGCATCCGCTTTCGCCGTTCTGGGGTGCAGGCCACGACGACTGGGTCCATGGCCGGCCGTCGCCCTTCCTGCCCGGTCCGCCGCAGCACACCCTCCGGCTGCGGCCCGCACCGGGCTGAGCGGCGGTCGCCATTCCGTGTTCACCGGCGTCCTGCTAGCGTGCGCGGGCCACGCGACGGACTGACCTGCCGTGCGGGCTTTCCCCGTTCCCCAGCACAGGCCCGCCAGTCCGCCCCCGCCGACGCGCAACGCATGATCGAATTCGGACATCTCACTCACGTCGGATTGCGGCGGGAACTGAACGAAGACACCTATTACGGCGACAGCGAGCTGGGGCTCTGGCTGGTTGCCGATGGCATGGGCGGGCACGAGTACGGCGAGGTCGCCAGCGCCCTGGCGCGCGAGACCATCGTCCGCGAGACCCGCCAGGGCACCCCGCTGCCGCAGGCGATCCGCATCGCCGACGAGGAGATCATCCGCGCCTCGCGCCTGCGCAGCGATGCGCTGCCGATGGGCACCACGGTCGTCGCCGCACGCGTCACCGGACGGCGGTTCGAGGTGGCGTGGGTGGGCGACAGCCGCGCCTACCTGTGGCGCGACGGCAAGCTGGCCCAGCTCTCGCACGACCACAGCTACGTGCAGGAACTGATCGTGCAGGGGGCGATCAGCGTCGACCAGGCGCGCAGCCACCCGCATCGCAACGTGGTCACCCAGGCCCTGGGGGTCACCGATCCGCAGACGCTGAACGTGGAAACCCTGTCGGGCGAGCTGGCGCCGGGGTCGCAACTGCTCCTGTGCAGCGACGGCCTGACCGAGGAAGTGGACGACCGCATCATCTCGCGGGTGCTGGGACACACCGAATGCAGTGCCCAGGAATGCGTGGATGGCCTGGTCGCGGCCGCCCTCGACGGCGGCGGGTCGGACAATGTCACCGTGGTGCTGGTCCGCAGCCACTGACGCATCGCTTCCCGCCCGGGCCGCCCGGGCCGACCGGGCGCAGGGTCGCCGGGACCCTCAGCCCGCGACGGCGACCGCTTGGGAACCGGCGACCTGGGGCAGGTCCCAGACGCTGTGGCCGGCCTTGCGCCGGATGGCCTCCACGCGCGCCTCGTGCAGCGCGAGCTCCTCGGCCGTCACCACGATCGCCGGGCGTGGCCCGACGGCATGGGCCGGCAACACGAACCGGCTGGTACGCGCCCCCGCCGCCGGCTCCGCGCTGGCGAAACCGATCTCGCCCTGGCCCGAGGTCAGCGCCAGCCACGCCTCGGCCAGGAGCTGGGCGTCGAGCAGCGCGCCGTGCAGCTGCCGGTGCGAGTTGTCCACGCCCAGCCGCCTGCACAGCGCATCGAGCGAGTTGCGCTGGCCTGGATAGCGCTGGCGCGCGAGTTCCAGCGAGTCGAGCACGGTGACGCGCTCGCGCAGCGGCCGGTAGCTGTCGCCGAGCCGCGACAGCTCGTACTCCAGGAAGCCCATGTCGAACGCGGCGTTGTGGATGACCAGTTCGGCGCCGTCGACGAAGGCCAGGAATTCGTCGGCGATCTCGGCGAAACGCGGCTTGTCGGCCAGGAACTCCAGGGTCAGGCCGGTCACCTCCTGGGCCCCGGCCTCGAACTCGCGGTCGGGGTTGAGGTACTTGTGGAAGGTCCGGCCGGTGGGCCGGCGCTCCACCAGCTCGACGCAGCCGATTTCCACCACCCGGTTGCCCTTCTTCCATTCCAGGCCGGTGGTTTCGGTGTCGAGGATGATGTGGCGCATCAGGCGTGGTCTCGGGATCGGATTCGGGATCGGGCGCGGCGGGCCGGCGTCAGCGTGCGCCGGAGGCGGGGACACGCGCCGTCACCAGCTGCCCGGCCGCGCGCTGGCGGATCGCCTCGTCGCGGGCCAGCACGTCCACCCGCTCGTTGTCCGGGTCGCCGGAATGGCCCTTGACCCAGCGCCAGTCGATGTCGTGGCGCCGGCAGGCCTCGTGCAGGCGTTCCCAGAGGTCGCGGTTCTTGACCGGATCGCCGCCGGCCGTCTTCCAGCCGCGTCGCAACCAGTTCGGCATCCACAGGGTGATCCCCTGGCGCACGTACTGGGAATCGGTGTGCAGCACCACCTCGCAGGGCCGGGTCAGGGTCTCGAGCGCGACGATCGCGGCCATCAGTTCCATGCGGTTGTTGGTGGTCAGCGGCTCGCCCCCCACCAGTTCGCGTTCCTTCTCGCCGAATCGCAGCAACGCCGCCCAGCCGCCCGGGCCCGGGTTGCCCAGGCAGGCGCCATCGGTATGGATGCCCACGGTCATGCCACCGGCACTCCTCGCACCAGCGGCAGGACCCGCCGCGGGCGCACCGGAGTCAGCGGGATGGCCCGCTTTTCGGCCCGCAACGCGTAGGCCGCGCGCAGGCCGGGGCCCTGCTGCGGCAGCGGCGACACCTGGACCGCCCAGTTGGGCCCCAGCCCCTGCGATACCGGGTCGGGCACCAGCCCGGCCTGGCGCAGGCGACGGCGCCAGGACAGCGGTTCGGAGGCACTGATGCCGCTGCCCCGCCAACGCCAGCGATAGGGCGCCAGCGGGTTGAGCACGAACAGCCACAGCCGCCCGCCGTTCACCAGCAGCCTGGCCGCCTCGTCCAGCAGTTCGGCGCCGCATGGACCCTCGGGCCGCGCCACGTGCTGCAGGACCACCGCCCCGAAGGACTCGCTGGGCAGGGGTAGCGGCAGGCCGCAGCTGACCTGCCCCTGCCAGCGGCTGCCGCCTCCGGCCGCCAGGTACAGGCCGCGGCCGGGACCCCGGGCAGCGCGCGGCACCGGGCCGCACCACAGCCAGGGCTGGCCCGGCCGGTCGCACAGCGCCTGGGCGACCGTGTCCTCTTCGCTGGCCAGGATGGCGCGGCCGGGATCGGTGGAGAACCACTCGTGGACGGCGGCGTCCGTTTGACGGACCGGGATCTGGACGGGCATGGTCGTCATTCTAAAGGCAGCCGGACCCCGACCCGCCGATGCAGCTCACCGCGCTCCCCGCGCTGGACGACAACTACATCTGGCACCTGGCCGACGCCGACGGGCGGTGGCTGGTGGTCGATCCGGGCGAAGCCGGACCGGTCCTGGCCAGGGCCGGTTCCGGGCCGGGGCCGGAGGCGATCCTGCTGACCCATCACCACGGCGACCACGTAGGCGGCGTGGCTGCGCTCCGCCAGCGCTGGCCCGCGGTCGCGGTCTACGGCCCGGCGGATCCGCGGATCGCGGCGCTGGTCGACCATCCACTGGGGGATGGCGACCGGATCCAGGCCGGTTCCTGGGCCTTCGACGTGCTGGCCGTCCCCGGTCATACCGCCAGCCACATCGCATTCCACGGCCAGGGGCTGCTGTTTTGCGGTGATACCCTGTTCAGCCTCGGCTGTGGGCGCCTGTTCGAAGGTACGCCCCGCGAGATGCTCGGCGCCCTCGACCGGCTCCGCGCCCTGCCCGGCTCCACCCTGGTCTGCTGCGGGCATGAGTACACCCTGGCCAACGCCGCCTTCGCGCGCGTGGTCGATCCCGACAACGCGGCGCTCCGGCGCCGCCATGAAGAGGCCATCGCCATGCGCGACACCGCACAGCCCACCCTCCCCTCGACCCTGGCCGGGGAACTGGCCTGCAACCCGTTCCTGCGCATCGATGCGCCGGCGGTGCGGCAGTCGGTCCTCGCCCACGACCCCACGGCGGATGGCCGGGTCGAGGCATTCGCCGCGCTGCGGCGCTGGAAGGACGGTTTCCGCGCATGAGGGCGCGGACCGTGGCCGGAGGGCTGGCGCTGCTGTGCGCGCTGGCGGCTCCGGCGCTGGCCGGTGGCGGCGTGGAAGCCGAACCGCAGGCTGCAACCTCATCGTCGCCCGACCAGGCACAGGCGGAAACCGCCCCGGCCGAAGAGTCCTCTCCCGACCCGGCGCCGGCCGATCCCGGGAAAGCGGCGATCGTCCTGCCCGCGGGAACACGCAGCGGACTCGAGATCTACCGCAACTTCCGCGAGGGGCTGTCCGACACCGCCTGCCCGGCGGAGGACAGCGCCCGCTGGCGGCGGCACTTCGCGCACGCACCCGGGCAGTTCAATGCGCCCGGCAGCGATGTCCTGCCGCTGTTCGGCTACGTGGTGGACCGGTTGCGCGCCGTGCACCTGCCCACCGAGTACGCGCTGATCCCGTTCGTCGAGAGCGGCTACCGCCCCGGCGCCCGCTCTCCGCACGGCCCCGCCGGTCTGTGGCAGTTCATCGCCCTGACCGCGCGCAACCACAAGGTGCCGGTCGGCGCGGGCTATGACGGGCGCCTGTCGCCGGTCGATTCCACCGATGCCGCGGTGCGTTACCTGCGCACCCTGCACGGCATGTTCGCGGGCGACTGGCGGCTGGCGGTGATGGCCTACAACGCAGGCGAGTACCGCGTGCTCGGCGCACTCAGGCGCACCGGCCAGCGCGCCGCCAGCGCCGATCCCGCCGCCCTGCCCATGCCGCAGATCACCCAGGCTTACGTGCGCAAGCTGCAGGCCCTGGCCTGCCTGCTGACCGAGGCCGGCGAGGAGGAGGACTGGCTGCAGGCGCTGGACCGTCCGGTGCCGCTGCTGAACGAGGCCGTCGTTCCCGCCCAGGTGGCCTCGCTGGATGCGATGGCGCGCGAGCACGGTGCGGACCCGGTGCAGCTGCGGCGCCTGAACCCCGCGCACGGCAATGGCCGGATCGCGCGGGTGGCGGGCCATCCCCGCGTCCTGGTCCCGTCCGCGGTGCCGGCAGCTCCGCCGGCCCGGCTCGTCGCGGCGAGCGATACCGATATCTCCGACGCCATGGCCGACGCCTCCGCCCTGGTCGATGCCGCGCCGCCACGCACCCATGTCGTCGTGCGCGGGGACTCGCCGTGGAGCATCGCGCGTCGCCACGGCCTGCAGGTGGCCGATCTGCTGTCGCGCAACGGCCTGGATGCGCACAGCGTGCTGCGCCCGGGCATGGTGCTGGCGCTCGACGGCGCGGGGGCGGGCGCAGCGGCCGTGGCAGAATAGCCGCCGGTCCACATCGCGAGTCATCCATGGGTTTCCTGCAGGGCAAGCGCGCACTGATCACGGGCATCGCCAGCCAGCGCTCCATCGCCAATGGCATCGCCGAGGCGATGCATCGCGAAGGCGCCGAACTGGCCTTCACCTACCAGAACGAAAAGCTCAAGTCGCGCGTCGAGGAGGCCGCCTCCAAGCTCGGCGGTGGGCCGGTGTTCCCGCTTGACGTGACCGACGACGCGCAGATCGCCGCGCTGTTCGACAGCCTCGGCGGGCACTGGCCCGATGGCTTCGACGTCCTCGTCCACGCCATCGCGTACGCGCCGCGCGAGGCGATCGCAGGCGAGTTCCTGGACGGCCTGACGCGCGAGAACTTCGCGATGGCCCACGATATTTCCGCGTACTCGCTGTCGGCCCTGGCCAAGGGCGCGCGTCCGCTCATGCAGGGCCGGCACGGCGCGATCCTCACGCTGAGCTACCTCGGCGCGGTGCGCACCCTGCCCAGCTACAACGTGATGGGCGTGGCCAAGGCGGCGCTGGAGGCCAGCGTGCGTTACCTGGCGCTGAACCTCGGCCCGGAGGGCATCCGCGTCAACGCGATCTCCGCCGGTCCGATCAAGACGCTGGCCGCGGCCGGCATCGGCGGCTTCCGCAAGATCCTCGGCCATGTCGAGGCCAACGCCCCGATCCGCCGTACCGTCACCATCGAAGACGTGGGCAACGCGGCCGCCTTCCTGTGCTCGGACCTGGCGTCGGGAATTACCGGCGAGATCACCTACGTCGACGGTGGCTACAGCATCGTCGGCATGACCGGGCTGGACGCGGGCGAGTAAGCGCCTTCCGCGTGGTGTCGCACCGGGCACATGGTCCGGGCGACCGGCCTGGCGACCCGCCAGGCATGGGCTCCACGCGACAGGCCCGGGTCACGCGACACGGAAAGGAAAAAAGCCCGGTCCGACCGGGCCTTTTCCGTTGTCGCGGCGGACGCGTGCTACAGGCGCGATTCCACCACCGTCACCTTCATCTGCCTGCGCAGCGCACGCTGCAGGGCCTGCGCATCATCGCTGCCGACCACCGCCGCCATCTGTTCGCGGAACATCCCGCGTTCGGCTTCGCTGGCTTCGGAGGCATCGCCGGCGGTCACCTTGCCCACGGCGAACACCACCACACTGCCGTCGGCCAGCGCGACATGGCCGGGCGAAACCTCGCCTTCAGCGGGCGCTGGGGCGCGGAAATAGGCCTCGGCGGCGGCTTCGGCCGGCACCGGCGTTCCACGCGGCATGCCCTGGATGTCCTGCAGTTGCAGCGATGCGGCGTCGGCCAGCGATTGCAGGGTCTCGCCCGCCTCGATCCGCCCGACCATGGCCTCCGCCTGCGCCTGCACGCGCTTGGCGGCGCGGTCGGCACGGATCGCAGCGACGATGCGTTCGCGCGCCTCTGCGACGCTGAGCGCGCGCTCGGGCTCGTGCTTGGTCACGCGGATGATCACGCTGCGATCGGGCGCGACTTCGATGGGATCGCTGGCGGTGTTGTCCTGCACCAGGCTTTCGGAGAATGCAGCACGCTGCACGGCGGGCAGCGAGAGTACGCCTTCGCCCTCGCCGCGCGCGATGGGCCCGGCGGTGCGCACTTCCAGTCCGGCCTTCTTCGCGGCCGCCGTGAGTTCGGTCGGGTTACGGTAGACCTCGTCGACGAAGCTGCCCACCAGGTCGTTGAACGCGCGCTCGCGATCGGCCTGCGCCTGCTCCTGCGCGAGCGTCTCGCGCACCTGGTCGAACGGCACCTGGTGTCCCGTGCGCACTTCGCGCAACTGGATCACGTGCCAGCCGAACTGGCTGCGCACCGGATCGCTGACGCTGCCGGCTTCGGCTGCGAACACCGCATCCTCGAACGGCTTGACCATGCCGCCATCGCGGCGGACCCATCCCAGGTCGCCGCCATTGGCGGCCGAGCCGGGGTCCCCCGGATTGGCGCGCGCAAGTTCCGCAAAGTCGGCACCGGGCGCGCGCGCCTGCTGCGCGATCTGGCGCGCCTTCTCCTCGGCCGCCTTCTGCGCCGCATCGCCTGCACCCTCTTCGACCGGGACCAGGATGTGCGAAACCAGGCGCTGCTCGGGCTCGACGAAGCGCGCCTTCTCCTGTTCATAGCGCTGGCGCAGGGTGGCCTCGTCCGCTTCGGGGGCGGCCGGCAGGGAACCCGAATCCAGTTCCACGTACTCCAGCGTCACGCGCTCCGGGGCACGGTACTCATCGCGGTGCGCCTCGTACCAGGACTGGATTTCGGCCGCGGTCACCGCCCCCGTATCCGGCGTCGGCGCCGGAAGCACCACGAACGCCACGTCGCGGCGTTCGCCCAGCAGGGCCATGATGCGATCGGTCTCCGACGACGTGGTGAACGCCGAGCGGGCCACCTGCCCGGCGAGCAGCCCGGCCTGCAGGTCCTCGCGCACCATTTCCTGGAAACCGCGGGGCGAGTAGCCCTGCGACTGCAGGGTCACCAGGTAGCGCTGTTCGTCGAAACGGCCGTCGACCTGGAACGCCTGGATGCCCTCGATGGCCTCGCGCACGCGCGAATCGCCCACCACCATGCCGTCGCGCACCGCGGCGAGCTTCAGCACCTTGCGGTCGACCAGCGCCTCGAGCACCTCGCGCTTGGTCTCGGGCGACTCGAAGGCGCGGGCGTCGAAGGATTCGCCCTCGATCTGGCGGCGGCGTTGGCGCTCGGACTCGAACGCCTCCCGGAATTCCTCCGGGCTGATCTCCTCGGATTCCCAGGCCAGGCGCCGCACCAGCCACCAGTCCGGCGCGCTGCGCCACCAGGACGGCTGCACCTCGACCTTGGCGGCGTAGTTGGCACCGCTCTGGAACAGGTACTGCTCCATGCCGAAGAACGCGAAGGGAATAGCCAGTAGCGCGACGATGACGATCGCGATCCAGCCGGACATCTTGTCTCTGAGGGTCTGCAGCATGGGCAAAACGGAGCCGGGACGTAGCCGCACAGTCTAACCGCTTGGCGCTTCGCCGGGCGGGGCGGGCGCCCCGGCCTGACCCCGGGAGGCTGTGCCGGGGCATCGGAGTCGCCGTACCGACCCGACTGCCGGAGCGACCCCATGACACCCCCGGCCGGGAGCACGGCTCGCGCCTGATGGAGGCTGCCGTAGCGGAGGCGCCCGAACCGCGCGGGCTCCGGACGCTCCGGCCCTGCGCAGCGAACCAGGGAGCCCTCCCACGATGCCTCCCGAAGGACCATCGCATGCAGGCCCGCTTCCACGAGCGGCGCTCGCTATCGCCTCGACCGCGGGCAAGAACCCGGTGCAATCGGCCCTTCGAGTCGTCCCCGCAGCTTCAGAACACCGTCGCCCACTGCATTGCACGCAGGGGGGATGGCACGGTCGGCGCGAAGCCGTGGGAGGTCAAAAGAAAACGGCCCCCGCATTGCTGCGAGGGCCGTCGTATCGAATGGCGGAGCGGACGGGACTCGAACCCGCGACCTCCGGCGTGACAGGCCAGCATTCTAACCAGCTGAACTACCGCTCCGCGACTTGATCTTGAAACCTTCCCCTGCGATCAGCGCTCCGTTTGCCTGGTGGGTGCTGAGGGTTTCGAACCCCCGACCCTCTCCGTGTAAAGGAGACGCTCTACCGCTGAGCTAAGCACCCTTGGCACTGGATGACCGGGGGAACTCAGGAGCCGATTAGTTTACGGCATCCTTCAGGGCTTTGCCAGCCTTGAACGCAGGATTGTTGGAGGCGGGAATTTCGATCGCTTCCTTGGTGCGCGGGTTCAGACCGGTGCGCGCCGCCCGGGCCTTGACCGAGAAGGAACCGAAGCCGACCAGGTTCACGGTGTCGCCGCGCTTGAGCGCCGCGGTCACCGAATCCAGGACCGCGTCGAGCGCACGGCCGGCGTCGGCCTTGGACAGCCCGGCCTTGTCGGCGATCTGGTCGATCAATTCACTCTTGTTCACTGGCATGTTGGACACTCCATTGCGGACCATGGCCCGCCTTGCTGGGGACCAGGCTCGTCGAGGGGGATCCCGCGGCACCGCCTGGTCATGAGGATGTTTTGGCGAATCCGCGGCATTTTACGCGGAGGCGCCGTCGAATACGACAGCGGACTTTGGCGCGCGGGGCGCCGGTGGCTCGTGGATTGCAGTTCGTGACACCCGCGTGAAGCCACTCGGCGGATCGACTGGCAGTCCGCGCCCAGGCGCGGACTGCCGTGCGCAGCCGGGTTTCAGTGCTTGACGCTGGCCCGCGTCGGCTTGTCCTTGCGGCGGCGCACCACCGTGCCACGCGCCGGTTCGGGCGGAGCTGGCTGCGGCTGCGCGGCGCCCAATGGGCGCTCGAGCGCGAGGTCGAGGACCTCGTCGATCCACTTCACCGGCACGATCTTCAGATGGTCAGTGACGTTGGCCGGAATGTCGGCGAGATCCTTGCGGTTCTCCTCCGGAATGACCACCGTCGTGATGCCGCCGCGCAGCGCCGCCAGCAGCTTTTCCTTGAGCCCGCCGATGGCGGTGACCTTGCCGCGTAGCGTGATCTCCCCCGTCATCGCCACTTCGGCGCGAACCGGAACCTTCGTCAAGGTCGACACCAGCGCAGTGGTCATCGCGATGCCGGCGCTCGGTCCGTCCTTCGGCGTGGCGCCATCGGGCACGTGCACGTGCACGTCGTGCTTCTGCAGGAAGTCGACGTCGATCCCCAGGCGTTCGGTGCGTGCGCGCACCACGCTCAACGCGGCCGAGGCCGACTCCTTCATCACGTCGCCCAGCTGGCCGGTGAGGATCAGGTTGCCCTTGCCCGGCACCAGGGTCGATTCGATCTGCAACAGGTCGCCGCCCACCTCGGTCCAGGCCAGGCCGGTGACCATGCCGATCTCGTTGTCCTGCTCGGCGCGACCGAAGTCGAAGCGGCGCACGCCGAGATAACTGTCGAGGTTGTCCGAGTCGACCTTCACCGCCTTCGTCTTGCCCTTCTTCGGCCCGGCCAGGGCGATCTGCTTGACCACCTTCCGGCAGATCTTGGCGATCTCGCGCTCGAGGTTGCGCACGCCAGATTCGCGCGTGTAGTAGCGCACGATGTCCTGGATTGCCCCGCTCGCGATCGCGATCTCCTCCGCCTTCAGGCCATTGGCCTTCATCTGCTTGGGCACGAGGTAGCGCGTGGCGATGCTGATCTTCTCCTCCTCCGTGTATCCGGGGATGCGGATCACTTCCATGCGGTCGAGAAGCGGGCCGGGGATGTTGAGCGAGTTGGAGGTGGCGATGAACATCACCTCGGACAGGTCCATGTCCACCTCGAGGTAGTGGTCGTTGAAGGTGTGGTTCTGTTCGGGATCGAGCACCTCCAGCAGCGCGGACGACGGATCGCCGCGGAAGTCCATCGACATCTTGTCGATCTCGTCGAGCACGAACAGCGGGTTCTTCGTGCCCGCCTTGTTGAGGTTCTGCACGATGCGGCCCGGCATCGAACCGACATAGGTGCGACGATGGCCGCGGATCTCGGCCTCGTCGCGCACGCCGCCCAGCGCCATGCGCACGAACTTGCGGTTCGTGGCCTTGGCGATCGACTGGCCGAGCGACGTCTTGCCCACGCCCGGGGGGCCGACCAGGCACAGGATCGGACCCTTCATCTTCTGCACCCTCCCCTGCACGGCGAGGTACTCGAGGATGCGTTCCTTGACCTTCTCCAGGCCGTAGTGGTCGGCGTCCAGCGTCTCCTGCGCGACCTTGAGGTCCTTGCGCACCTTGCTGCGCTTCTTCCATGGCACGCCCAGCAGCCAGTCGAGGTAGTTGCGCACCACCGCCGCCTCGGCCGACATCGGCGACATCTGCTTGAGCTTGTTGAACTCGTTCCTGGCCTTGGTCTCGACCGCCTTGGGCATACCGGCCTCGGCGATCTTCCTGGCGATCTCGTCCAGGTCGTTGGGCGCGTCGTCGATTTCGCCCAGCTCCTTCTGGATCGCCTTCATCTGTTCGTTGAGGTAGTACTCGCGCTGCGACTTCTCCATCTGCGACTTCACGCGGCCGCGGATGCGCTTCTCCATCTGCTGCACGTCGATCTCGCCGTCGACCAGTCCGACCAGCAGTTCCAGCCGCTCGGCCGTATCCACGCTCTCGAGCAGCCGCTGCTTCTCCGCCAGGCGGACGCCCAGATGGGCCGCCACGATATCGGCGAGCCGGCCGGGCTCGTCGATGCCCGACAGCGTCTGCATCAGTTCCGGGGGCAGCTTGCGGTTGGTCTTGACGTACTGCTCGAACAGCGAGACCAGGGAGCGCGCGATGGCCTCGACCTCGCGCGGCTCACGGCTTTCCACCGGCTCGATCACCTCGCCCACGCCTGCCAGCGTGCCGTCGACCTCGCGCACCTGCGACACGCCCACGCGCGAGACGCCCTCGACCAGCACCTTGATCGTGCCATCCGGAAGCTTGAGCAACTGCAGCACCTGGGCGAGCGTGCCGATCGCGTGCAGGTCCTCGCCGACCGGATCGTCGGTCTCGCCCGACCTCTGCGCCACCAGCAGGATCCGCTTGTCGCCCTCCATCGCGATGTCGAGCGCGCGAATCGACTTGTCCCGGCCGACGAACAGCGGGATCACCATGTGCGGGAACACCACCACGTCGCGCAGGGGCAGCACGGGCAGTTCCAGCGATTCGCTACGGGGTCGGTCGTTCATTGCGGTTTCCAGGAGTACGGCGGGACGGCGGCGGCCGGGCGGCAACCTGCCGCCCTCCGTGGGTTTATGGGGCCCGGGGCACGACGATGCAAGCGCCGCAACGGCGCGTCTGCATGAGGGAACGTGACGGAGGGCCGCAGTGGGCCGGCGCCCGCACGCGGGACGCTGTCAGCGCGCCGCGGCATTCAGGCAAAGGAAGGCGGCCGGGCCGCGGGGCCAGGCTTGCTACCGGTCCGCCGTGCCCGCACGGGGCCGGCGAAGACGCCCGCCCCGCCCGCCAGGCCTACTCGGCCGAGGCGACCTTGGGCGCCGCCGGCGGGGTCTGGTAGATCAGATAGGGCTCGGACTTGTGTTCGATGACCGATTCGTCGACCACGACCTTGCTGACGTTCTCCAGCGACGGCAGCTCGTACATGGTGTCCAGCAGCACCGACTCCACGATGGTACGCAGGCCGCGCGCACCGGTCTTGCGCTTGATCGCCTTCTTCGCGATCGCGCTCAGGGCATCAGGGCGGAACTCCAGCTCGACCCCCTCCATTTCGAACAGCTTGCGGAACTGCTTGCTGATCGCGTTCTTGGGCTCGGTGAGGATCTTGATCAGCGCGGCCTCGTCGAGTTCCTCGAGCGTCGCGACCACCGGCAGGCGGCCGACGAATTCGGGGATCAGGCCGAACTTGATCAGGTCCTCGGGCTCAACGTCCGCCAGCACCTTGCCGGTGTCGGTCTTGCGCTCGGAACTCTTGAGCTTCGCGCCAAACCCGATGCCGCCGGCCTCGGTGCTGCGCTGCTGGATGATCTTGTCCAGGCCCGCGAACGCGCCGCCGACGATGAACAGGATGTTCCTGGTCTCGACCTGCAGGAACTCCTGCTGCGGGTGCTTGCGCCCGCCCTGCGGCGGCACGCTGGCGGTGGTGCCCTCGATCAGCTTCAGCAGCGCCTGCTGCACGCCCTCGCCCGAAACGTCGCGGGTGATCGACGGGTTCTCGGACTTGCGCGAGATCTTGTCGATCTCGTCGATGTAGACGATGCCCTGCTGCGCCTTCTCGACGTCGTAGTCGCACTTCTGCAGCAGCTTCTGGATGATGTTCTCGACGTCCTCGCCCACGTAGCCGGCTTCGGTCAGCGTGGTGGCGTCGGCGATCGTGAACGGCACGTTGAGCAGGCGCGCCAGCGTCTCGGCCAGCAGGGTCTTGCCCGAGCCGGTCGGGCCGACCAGCAGGATGTTCGACTTCGCCAGTTCGACGTCGTCGTTCTTGCTGCGGCTCTCGATGCGCTTGTAGTGGTTGTAGACCGCGACGGCGAGCGTGCGCTTGGCGCGGTTCTGCCCGATCACGTACTGGTCCAGGACCTCGAGGATCTCCTTCGGCTTGGGCAGCGAGCTGCGCGCCGACTGGGCCTTCTCCTCCAGCTCCTCGCGGATGATGTCGTTGCACAGCTCGACGCATTCGTCGCAGATGTACACGCTCGGGCCAGCGATCAGCTTGCGCACCTCGTGCTGGCTCTTTCCGCAGAAGGAGCAGTAGAGGATCTTGCTGCTGTCGCCGGAACGGCCCTGACGGTCTTCGGTCATGAATGGATCTGTCTTGCTGGTGCGGTCACGGTTCGAGAATAGCACAGCGTCCGGCGGCGCAATGGCAGCGCAACCGGGACACCGTTTTCGTTTTCGATCAATCGCTTAGGCGGGCTGGATCGACTCTTCCGGGCGCCGCTCCAGGACCTGGTCGACCAGCCCGTACTCGCGGGCGGCCTCGGCGCTCTTGAAGTTGTCGCGCTCGGTATCGCTGGCGATGGTCTCGATCGACTGGCCGGTATGGCGGGCCAGGATCTCGTTCAGGCGCTGCTTCATCGACAGGATCTCGCGGGCGTGGATGTCGATGTCGGTCGCCTGCCCCTGGAAGCCGCCCAGCGGCTGGTGGATCATCACCCGCGAATTGGGCAGCGCATAGCGCTTGCCGGCCGCGCCGGACGCCAGCAGCAGCGCGCCCATGCTGGCCGCCTGGCCGACGCAGATGGTGCTCACGTCGGGCTTGATGAACTGCATGGTGTCGTAGATCGCCATGCCGGCCGTGACGATGCCGCCGGGCGAGTTGATGTACAGGTTGATGTCCTTCTCGGGATTCTCGGCCTCGAGGAACAGCATCTGGGCCACGATCACGTTGGCCACGTGGTCGTCGATACCGCCGACCAGGAAAATCACCCGCTCCTTCAGCAGCCGCGAGTAGATGTCGTAGGCGCGCTCGCCGCGGCTGGTCTGTTCGACCACCATCGGAACGAGGTTCAGGGCCCGGGTCTCGTAGCTGCTCATGGGTGTGGCTCTCTCGCTGTCGGGGTTTGGACTTGCGCCGGCGGCGCCGGTCCTGGGGGTTCGATCGCCGGCGACGGCCGGACGGAACCCGGCTTACGGCGTGATCGCCTCCTGGAACGTGAGCTGCTGCTCGGTGTGCTGGGCGCGCTCGGCGATCCAGTCGATCACCTGCTCTTCCATCACCCGGTTCTGCAGTCCGGACATCAACTGGGGATCGTTGCGGTACAAGTCAATGACCTGCTGCGGCTCCTCGTAGGTGGAGGCGATCAGGCGCAGGTGCTCGTTCAGGCGCTTGGGATCCAGGCGCAGCTGGTTGCGACGGGCGACCTCGCCTACCAGCAGCCCGACCAGCACGCGCTTGCGCGCGGCCTCCATGAAGCCCTGGTGGGCGTCGGCGGGCACCTGGCCCGGGTCGCGGCCGCTGCGGCGGACCTGCTCGACCTGCTGGGCCAGCAGCGCGCGGGCCTCGCTTTCGACCAGGCGCGGCGGCAGCTCGACGTGCGCCCAGGCGGCGACCAGCTGCTCGCCGACTTCGCGGCGCAGGCGGTTCATCAGCGCACCCTTGAGCTCGCGCTCGAGGTTGGTGCGGATGTCGCCGCGGAACTGCTCGAGCTGGCCGCTCTTGACGCCGAAGCTCTTGATGAACGTGGCATCGACCTCGGGCAGCTGCTGTTCGGAGACCTGCACGGCCTTGAGGTGCACGGTCGCGGCCTTGCCGGCGAGCGCGGGCACGCGCCAGTCGGCCGGGAACTCCACGTCGACCGTCTTTTCCTCGCCCGCCGACAACCCGGCCAGCGCGTCCTCGATGCCCTTGTACATGCCGCCGGAGCCGATCACGGTGACGCCGCGCTCCACACCCTCGGCCGGAACGCGCTCTTCTCCGGCCTGCGACCAGGTTTCCACCTCGACCGCGTCGCCCGCCTGCGCCGGGCGGTTGACCACGCTCCAGCTGCGGCGCTGCTGGCGCAGGTTCTCGATCATGCGGTCGATGTCCTCCTCGGTGACCTCGGAGGTGTGGCGCACCACGCTGAGGCTGGACACGTCGATCTCGCCGAAGTCCGGCACCACCTCGAAGGTCGCCACGTACGCCAGTTCACCCTCGCCGGTCTCCTGGCTGGGTTCGATCCTGGGTTGGCCGGCCAGGCGCAGCTCGTTGCTGCGGACGGCCTCGTCGAAGCCCTCGCGCAGCAGACCGTCGAGCACCTCGGCGCGCACCTGCTCGCCGTAGCGCTGCTCGATCACCTTGGCCGGCACCTTGCCGGGACGGAAGCCCTTGATCCGGGCGGTGCGCGCGATCTCGCGCAGGCGACCGCCGACCTGGGTTTCCAGCCGTTCCGACGGCAGGCGGAACGTCAGGCGGCGCTCGAGGCTGCCCAGGGTTTCGACCGACACTTGCATTGACTCACTCCTGCCGCGCGGCCACGGCCGCCGCTGTTTGGAGCGGATGGGGGGCCGGAGGCGCCGGGCCTGCCGGGGCAGGCCGGTGACGGCCGGCGGAACGGAATATTTTGGCGGAATCGAGGGTTGGCCGCCAGTGGCGGGACGGGATGCGCGTCGTACGGTGGGCGTCGTGCCCGCCTCGGGTGCCGCGAGGCAACGGGTTGCACCGACGGAGGGATCGCGGGCGATGCCGGGCAGGTGGCCGCGGTGCCGCGGGCCTGCCTGGCGGGACAAGCAGAGGATGGAGATCGGACACCGTGCCCTGGATCGCCGCAATCCCCCTCGGTCGCCCGGCCACCCTCCAAAGGGGCCTGCGCTGGGCCGTGCTGGCCGGATGGCCGAGCCCCGAACGGAGACGTTCCGGGCGGCGGCCGCCCCCCCGCCCTCGCCACGCGAACTGGCGTCGTGTCCGATGGTGTTGCGAGGGTTGGTGCGAAAGGGGGGACTCGAACCCCCACGCCTTGCGGCACTGGAACCTAAATCCAGGGCGTCTACCAATTCCGCCACATCCGCGCCGCTCCGGCTTCCCATGCCGGCCGGCGCCTGTCAACGCCGCGCCTCAGTATAACGGCTCCTCGAACAATTTTGTCC
>JAEXLY010000295.1 GCA_023444765.1 Pseudomonadota bacterium
CTCTCGACCCTTCGGGGTCAGGCGGGCATTCTTGTGCATGTTGTTCCCCTCGCTGGGATGGAAATGACGTCTGGCGACATCAGCTTCCTCCCCCGGTCAGAGGGGAACAACCTCTTGAAACCTCACATCTAGGCCCCCGCCTGCGGTCAGCGTGCGCAGGCCGTGCGCAGGACCGGGTCGTCCGCGGACAGCTGCACCCACTTCGCATTCTTCAGGGCCCCGCTGTCGTCCAGTTCGACCTGGTCGAGCAGGTCGGCGCGGCGGTGCGCGTTGCAGTCGTAGATCGCACCGAACTGGCGCGTGGGTTCCCAGCGGCCGGCGAGGATGACGCGCGTCAGCACCTGGCCGGGGCGGTCGGCGTGGCGGCGGTCGAACCGGCGGTCGACGGCGATCAGGCGGTTGGTCAGCGGCACCACGTAGGTCCACGGGCGGTACCAGGAGCGCACCTGGTTGGTGGACGCGACCTCGACGCCTTCCGGAAAGGTCGCGGTGGTCCGTTCGAACCAGGAGTACTCCAGCCAGATCGCCATCAGCAGCATCCCCGCGCCGGCGCCAGCGGGCACGATCCACTGCGGCAGCCGTCGGCGCAGCGCGATGTTGACCGACAGCGCGATACCCCCCAGGCCGAAGCCGGCGGCGATGATGGCGATGAACTCCAGCAGCATGGACGCTCCCCGGTGCGTTGGCGGTTGGAACAGGTGTCGATTGTAGTCGGGACGGACCGATGGAACGCCCGGCCTGAATGCAGAGCGGCCCGCCCCCGTCGCCGGGAGCGGGCCGCCGTGTCACGCCTGCAGCTGGATCAGTGGTGCGCGACCGCGGCACCCGCGCCGCGCGGCACGCGGATGTCCTCGACCAGGTGGCGGATGTGCTCCGGCACCGGCTTGGTCATCTTCATCGTGATGTAGGCGGCGATGAAGTTGAGGACCGCGCCGACCGCACCGAAGGCCAGCGGCGAGATGCCGAACAGCCAGTTGTCCGGCGTGTCGGCCAGCTGGTTGGTGCCGGCGACGAAGAACCAGCCCTTGTAGATGAACAGGTACACGCTGGTGGAGATCAGGCCGGTCAGCATACCCACCACCGCACCGGCGGAGTTCATCTTCGTGGAGAAGATGCCCATCATGATCGCCGGGAACAGCGAGGCGGCCGCCAGTCCGAAGGCGAACGCCACGGTCTGGGCCGCGAATCCGGGTGGATTCATGCCCAGCCAGGTCGCCACCACGATCGCGGCCGCCATCGACACGCGCGCGGCCAGCAGTTCCCCCTTCTCGCTGATGTCGGGCTTGAACGTGCTCTTGATCAGGTCGTGGCTGACGGCCGAGGAGATCGCCAGCAGCAGGCCTGCCGCCGTGGACAGCGCCGCGGCCAGGCCGCCGGCCGCGATCAGCGCGATCACCCAGCCCGGCAGCCCGGCGATCTCCGGGTTGGCCAGCACCAGGATGTCCTGGTTGAAGGTGACCATCTCGTTGCCCTGCCAGCCCCGCTCGGCCGCGACCGTGGCGAACTCCTCGCTGGCCTCGTTGTAGGACTGGATCATGCCGTCGCCGTTCTTGTCCTCGAACTTCAGCAGCCCGGTCTTCTCCCAGTTGTGCATCCAGTCGGGGCGTGCGTCGTAGGTGAGCGACTCGGCGCGCGTGCCTTCGGGATAGATCGTGGTCAGGATGTTCAGGCGCGCCATCGCACCGACCGCCGGAGCCACGGTGTAGAGCAGGGCGATGAAGACCAGCGCCCAGCCCGCCGACTTGCGCGCATCCGACACCTTGGGCACGGTGAAGAAGCGGATGATCACGTGCGGCAGGCCCGCGGTGCCGACCATCAGCGACAGCGTGAACAGGACCATGTTGAGGGTCGAGCTGTGCAGCCCGGTGTAGTCGTTGAAGCCCAGGTCCACCAGGATCTGGTCGAGCCTGGCCAGCAGCGGCATGCCCGAGTCGGTGTGGGTCGAGAACAGGCCCAGCTGCGGGATCGCGTTGCCGGTGAGCTGCAGCGAGATGAATACCGCCGGGATGGTGTAGGCGATGATAAGCACGACGTACTGCGCCACCTGGGTGTAGGTGATGCCCTTCATGCCGCCCAGCACCGCGTACACGAACACCACCGCCGAGGCGATGAGCAGGCCGGTGTTGGTGTCCACCTCGAGGAAGCGCGAGAAGGCGACGCCTGCGCCGGTCATCTGCCCGATCACGTAGGTGATCGAGATCATCAGCAGAGACGCCACCGCCACCAGGCGCGCGGTGCGGCTGTAGTAGCGGTCGCCGATGAAGTCGGGCACGGTGAACCGGCCGAACTTGCGCAGGTACGGCGCCAGCAGCATCGCCAGCAGCACGTAGCCGCCGGTCCAGCCCATCAGGTAGGCCGAGTTGCCGTAGCCGACGAAGGCGATCAGGCCGGCCATCGAGATGAACGACGCGGCCGACATCCAGTCCGCCGCGGTCGCCATGCCGTTCATGACCGGATTGACGCTGCGGCCGGCGGCATAGAACTCCGAGGTCGAAGCCGCCCGGGCCCAGATCGCGATCGCGATATAGACCAGGAAGGATCCGCCGACGAAGATGAGGTTGAGTGTGAACTGATCCATGGTCGGCCCCTTATTCTTCGTGCACGTCGTACTCGCGATCGAGCCGGTTCATGTACCAGGTGTAATAGAAGATGAGCGCGATGAAGGTCAGGATCGAACCCTGCTGCGCGAACCAGAAACCGAGGTCGGTGCCGCCGATGCGGATGCCGGCGAGCAGCGGCCGCAGGATGATGCCGAACCCGTACGAGACCAGCGCCCAGATCCCCATGCAGATGAAGATGACCCGCAGGTTGGCCTTCCAGTAGTGGAGTGGTGTTTTGTCGGACATGGCTGTCTTGGCCTCCTCGGTCAGAAGCTGTACTTGACGGTGGTGTGGACGCGCCTGAGATCGCCCTCGCGGTCATCCTCGAGCGAACGCTGGCCCCAGCTGAGCTCCGCGCCGATGTCCAGCTTCGGGAACGGCGAATAGATCAGGTTGGCGTGGAAGGACTGGGCGCGCTCGACCGCCGACCAGCTCGCGGGACCCCAGCCGGCCAGGCTGCGGTCGTTGTCGAACTCGGCCACCGAGTACATCAGGTTGCTGCGCAGCTTCGGGCTGAAGGCGTGGCGCCAGGCCACGAAGCCGCCGGCACCGTCCTGGGCGTGTAGTTCGCCATTGGCGTCGAGCACCGCGTCCGCGCCCAGGCCGAAGGCCAGGTAGCGGCCGATGCCGGCACCGTAGTTGGCCATCCAGCGGATGTCGTCGCTGGCGCCGAGGTTGAACCGGCCCGAGAGGCTGACCGCGGCGCCCGTGTCGCTCTCGTCGCCCGACTTGAGCTGGCGCAGCAGGCCGGCCACGCTGAAGTGGCCCCAGTCGCCCTTGGTCACCCAGCGCGCGGTCAGGTCGGGCATGAAGTTGCTGCCGCCGGCGTTGTTGCGCGCGGCCGTGGCGATGTTGCTGACGGTGGTGGTCGGGTTCTCCAGCGCCACCGAGAACGGGCCGCTGGTGTAGCGGATCTGCGCCTGGCGCACGAAGGTGGTGCCTTCGGTGACGCCGACGAAGTCGACCGCTTCCGGCAGCGCGGCCACGTCCTGGAAGTTCGACCAGGTCTGGCCGGCCAGCCAGTTGTTCCAGCTCACGAAGGCCTGGCGGATGGTGATGCCGTGGGTGTTGGTGGACACCTCGTTGCCGAGGTTGGCGGTGCCGCCGCCGAACATGTCGGCCTCGATGTAGCCGCGGAACTTGTCGCCGCCCTCGCTGGTCCAGTCGGCGGCGAACCAGAAGCGCGAGAACGCCGCGTGCATGTCGGTGTAGGGATCGGTGTCGGGCTCGGCGCCGTTGGCCGTGACCGGAATGGTGCTGGGCACGTAGAACATGCGGCCGGCCGAACCGTCCGCGATCACGCCGTCGCTGGTGTCGGTGGCCATCGCGTCGAGCTTGATGAAGCCGCCATAGGAGAACCTGCTGCCGGGATTGCCGGCGGTAAGGATCGGCGTGGACTGGATGCGCGGCTGGCCGTCGGCCGTCCCCTGCGCCACCCGCACCTCGTCCAGTTGCGTCCTGGTCTCGGTCACCGTGGCCTGCGTCTGCTGCTGCGATTGCAGCAACGCCTGCACCTGCGCCTCGAGCTGGGCCACGCGGGCCTCGAGTTCTGCTTCCTTCGCGGTCTGCGCGAAAACCATGCCGGGCGCCGCGAGCGCGACCAGCACAGCGGTTGCCAGCAACTGCCGTGAATGGCGTCGTTTGTTCGTCATTGCTCCCTCCCACAGGATGCGCCGCGCAGCGCGCGGTCACCCGGAGCCTGACCGCGTGGTCGCCCCGCGCCTATTCGCCATTGGTCGAATACGCGGGCCGCCGGGCCTGCGCCGGCGCGACTGTCAGCGCTTCGCCGCCGCGGACCTGCGCGGGGCTTGCAGCGACAGCCAGCACAGGCCGACGGTGACCGCATCGCCCAGGGCACTGTGGCGGCCGAGCACGGGCACGCCGAGGGTGTCGGCGATGTGCTGGAAGCCGAGGTTGGGCGGCGCGTCGGGCTGCGCGCGTCGCGCACGCGCGGCGAAGGCCTCGGCCAGGTCCACGCGCGGGTTGGGCAACCCGAACCCCGTCAGCGCGCGCACGTGCGGCGACAGCATGGCCAGGTCGAAGCCCAGGTGGTAGCCCAGCAGCGTACGGCCCTGCAGCCAGTGCAGGAACTCGCGGACGGCGGTGGTCACCGACACGCCTTCGGCCGCCTCGCCGGGCGTGATGAGGTGGTGGCGGATGGATTCGATGCCGAACTCGCGGTCGGCGCGGATGCGGCGCTCGAAGCGCTCGGAGGTCAGCACCCGGCCGTCGCGCACGGGCACGGCGGCCAGGCTGAGGATGTGGTCCTTCCTGGGGTCCAGGCCCGTGGTTTCCAGGTCCAGGCTGACCCACTCGCCGGGCGGCGCAGGCCGCAACAGGCCGGCCCACTCGCCGTCGCCCACCTTCCGCCTCCGCCACCAGCGCCGCAGCGTCCGCATGTCAGTCGCGCAGGTGGAAGCTCTGGCCGACGTGGGCGCGGAAATCCTTGACCACGTGCAGCGCGTCGCGCATCAGTTCGCGGTCCAGCCGGCGCAGGCGCGAGGGATCGATGTGGTTGTCGGGGGCGCGGCCCTCGGCCAGCGCGGCGAACTGGGCGTCCAGCCGCATGTGCTGGAACACGTTGAGCGCCTGCGGCAGGTCGCGACCGAGCGCGGGCGACAGCTCGCCGCATTCGACCAGCGCGGCGCAGCGCTCGCGGCTGCTGGTGGCCTGGATCCCGTGGCGCAGCGCCAGGCAACGCACGCCATGCACCACCGGGAAGATGCCGCCTTTCTTGATGTCGGTGCCGGCGCCATCGCTCTTCACCCGGCCGAAGAACGTCAGCGGGGTGGCGAACTCGAGCGCGGCCGCGGCCAGGTGGTGGAGCAGGATCTCGTCCCGGCCGAGTTCCATCAGCGCATCCTTGACCGGCGCGAACAGCGCCGCGTTGCCGGCCACCGGCCGCGCGTCCAGCGCGATCGACAGGTCCAGGGCGCCCTGGCCGCCGTGCACCTGCTTCCACTGGCCGATGCGTTCGCGCCACTGCGCCGTGCCCATCCGCCAGTGCGGGTTGTCGACCATCACCCGGCCCGGACAGGGCGGATAGCCCACCTTCGCCAGCGCGGCACTGAAGCCGTCCATGGCCGCGGCGAGTCCCGGCCAGTCGAACCCGTCGGCCAGGACCAGGGCGTTGTCCTGGTCGGTCTTGAGCAGCTGCTCGCGGCGGCCTTCGCTGCCCATGACCAGCAGGCAGATCCGGTCGCGCAGTTCCGCCGGCACCATCAGCTCGAAGATGCGGCGCATGATCAGGCTGTTGAGCGCGCTGACCAGTTCCATCATGTAGGGAATGCGCGCGCCATGGAGGTTGAGGTTGCCCACCAGCCGGGTCATGCCGGATGCGGCATCCGCGATCGCGTCGATGTCGCGCGCGCGCGCCAGGCGCAGGCTGACCAGGTGCGAATGGTTGGCGAAGTGCGCCAGCACTTCGGCCATGCCCAGGGTCCCGGCGATGCGGCTGCCCTCGGTCACCACCACGCGCTCGATCTGGCGCTCGGTCATGTCGATCAGGGCCTGGAACAGCACTTCCCCGGTGCCGATGGTGACCAGCGGGCGGCTCGCCAGGGGGCCGATGGGCGCCGCCAGCGGCAGGCGCTGCCGGGTCAGCGCATCGAGCAGGTCGGTGCGGGTGACGATGCCGGGCGCCTCGTGCGCGGGGTCGTAGACCAGCAGGCAGTCGACCCGCCGCTCGCGCAGGCAGGCGCTGGCGTCGGCGATGCTGGTCGCCGCCTCGACGCGCTCGGGCGGGGCGAGATCGGCCTCCCCGACCCGCATCACCATCAGTTCGCCGGCCTCGCGGCGGTCGCTGCCGCTCGACAGCCGGCCCTTGGTGGCCAGTCCTTCGTTGAACCAGGCCGCCACGCGCGGGTTGTCGGCCAGCAGCTGGCGGAACAGGCCGGCGGGGATCAGGTGGCTCAGGCAGTCGCCTTCGGTGCGGTAGCTCAGCCGCGCGCGCCCCGCCATCACCGCCCAGGCGCCGATGACATCGCCAGGACCGTAGTCGGCGAAGCGCTCCTCGCGCCCGCGGTCGTCCAGCTGGAAGGCGTGCACCAGGCCCTTGAGGATCACGAACACGTGCGGCGAGTCCTTGCCGGCTTCGATCAGGGTGGTGCCGCCTGGATGGAAGCCGATGTCCACGCCGGCCTGCAGGCGCCTGCGTCCGGCCTCGTCGAGCAGGTCGAACGGCGGCAGGTCCAGATCCAGGCCGGGCACGGGGTCCATCCCCGCATTGTGCGTCGCGCGCGCCATCCGGTGAATAGACCAAGGTCTAAACCCTCCCGCGCTGCGATGCGGCACACTGGGGGCAGCCACGTTACGGAGGGTGAGCCGCCATGTCCGATCTGTATCCCGTGCCCCAGGCCTTTGCCGCGCAGGCCAACGTCACCCGGGCCGACTACGAGCGCGACTATGCCGAGTCCGTCCGCGATCCCGACACGTTCTGGGGGCGCATCGCCCAGCGGCTGGAGTGGATGAAGCCGCCGGCGCGCATCCGCGACGTCAGCTACGACCGCCAGAACTTCCAGATCCGCTGGTTCGCCGACGGCGAACTCAACGCCAGCGTGAACTGCCTGGACCGCCACCTCGCCGCGCGCGGCGACAAGACCGCGTTGATCTTCGAGCCCGACAACCCCGACGACGAGCCGCAGCACATCAGCTATCGCGAGTTGCACGCCCGCGTGTGCCGCCTGGGCAATGCCCTGCGCCACCTCGGCATCGGCAAGGGCGACCGCGTCACCATCTACCTGCCGATGATCGTCGAGGCCGCGGTGGCGATGCTGGCCTGCGCCCGCATCGGCGCGATCCACACGGTGGTGTTCGGCGGCTTCTCCTCGAACTCCATCGCCGACCGCGTCCGCGACAGCGGCGCCAAGCTGATCATCACCGCCGACGAGGGCCTGCGCGGCGGCAAGAGGGTGCCGCTGAAGGCCAACGTCGACGCCGCGCTCAAGCTGCCGGGTACCACCACGGTCGAAACCGTCGTCGTCGTGCGCCACACCGGCGGCGCGGTGGACATGCAGATGCCGCGCGACCGCTGGTACGACGCCCTCGTCGAGGGCCAGTCCGACACCTGCGAACCCGAGCGCATGAACGCGGAAGACCCGCTGTTCATCCTCTACACATCGGGGTCCACCGGCAAGCCCAAGGGCGTGCTGCACACCACCGGCGGCTACCTGCTGTTCGCGTCCTACACGCACGAATGCGTGTTCGACATCAAGGACGACGACGTCTACTGGTGCACCGCCGACGTGGGCTGGGTGACCGGCCACAGCTACATCGTGTACGGTCCGTTGGCGAACGGCGCGACCTCGCTGGTCTTCGAGGGCGTGCCGAGCTATCCGGACGCCTCGCGCTTCTGGCAGGTGATCGACCGGCACCAGGTCAGCATCTTCTACACCGCCCCGACCGCGATCCGCGCGCTGATGCGCGAGGGCGAGGAGCCGGTGAGGAAGGCCTCGCGCAAGTCGCTGCGGCTGCTGGGCAGCGTCGGCGAGCCGATCAATCCCGAAGCGTGGCGCTGGTACTACGACGTGGTCGGCGATGGACGCTGCCCGATCGTCGACACCTGGTGGCAGACCGAAACCGGCGGCATCCTGATCACGCCGCTGCCCGGCGCGGTCGACGCCAAGCCCGGTTCGGCGACCAAGCCGTTCTTCGGCGTGCAGCCGGCGATCGTCGATGCCGCAGGCAACATCCTGGAGGGCGAGTGCGAGGGCAACCTGGTCCTGCTCGATTCCTGGCCGGGCCAGATGCGCACCGTCTACGGCGACGACCAGCGCTTCTTCGACACCTACTTCTCCACCTATCCGGGCATGTACTTCACCGGCGACGGCGCCCGCCGCGACGCCGACGGCTATTACTGGATCACCGGCCGCGTGGACGACGTGATCAACGTGTCCGGCCACCGCATCGGCACCGCCGAGGTCGAGAGCGCGCTGGTGCTGCATCCGAAGGTGGCCGAGGCCGCGGTGGTGGGCTTCCCGCACGACGTCAAGGGCCAGGGCATCTACGCCTACGTGACCCTGGTGGCGGGCGAGGTCGAGAGCGACGAACTGCTCAAGGAACTGGTGGCGCACGTGCGCAAGGAGATCGGGCCGATCGCCTCGCCCGACTTCCTGCAGTGGGCGCCGGGGCTGCCGAAGACGCGTTCGGGCAAGATCATGCGCCGCATCCTGCGCAAGATCGCCGAGAATGCGCCAGACCAGCTGGGCGACACCAGTACCCTGGCCGACCCGTCGGTCGTGGACTCGCTGGTGAAGAACCGCCACGGCGCCTAGGCGCCGCGGGCGGTACGAGACCCGGGCGCCGGCGCCGGCCGGCACCACAGCATCCGTTCCGCAGGAGGCGGAACTCCCCCGCATGACGACGATCCTGGTTGCCGACGACCACCCCCTGTTCCGCGAGGCCCTGCGCGGCGTGGTGGGGCGCAACGTCCCGGGCGCCGAGCTGCACGAGGCCGACAACGCCGACGCCCTGTACGCCATGGCCGACGCCCACCCCGATGCCGACCTGTTGCTGCTCGACCTGAACATGCCCGGCGCCCAGGGCTTCAGCGCCCTGGTGCACCTGCGCGGCCTGCACCCGCAGTTGCCGGTGGTGATGGTGTCCGCGCGCGAGGAGCCGGCCGTGGTCCGGCGCGCGCTCGACCACGGTGCGATGGGCTTCATTCCCAAGTCCTCCAATGCCGAGGCGCTGGGCGCCGCATTGCGCCGCGTGCTGGATGGCGACCGCTTCGTGCCCGACATCGCCGGCGCCGCGCCGCAGACCACGCAGGACGAGCACGACATCGCCGCGCGCATCCGCGAGCTGACCCCGCAGCAGTTCCGGGTGCTGCAGATGCTCGGCTCCGGCAAGCTCAACAAGCAGATCGGCTACGAGCTGGGCGTGTCGGAAGCGACCATCAAGGCGCACATGAGCGCGATCCTGCGCAAGCTGGGCGCGTCCAACCGCACCCAGGCGGTGCTGATGGCCGGGCGGCTGTCGGTCGACCCCGAGCAGGTGGTGCCGCTGGAGGAGGATGCCGGCGACTGAGCCGGTCCGGCCGGATGCCGTGCCTCAGGCGTTGGCGTCGGCGCGCCGCTGCGCGGTCAGGAAGGCGCGCAGCGAGGCCGGTTTCACCGGTTTGGTCAGGACCCGGTAACCGCGCTGGCGCGCGGCCTGCTTGAGCGCGTCGCTGCCGTCGGCCGTCAGCAGTGCCCCGGGGATCGGGCGCCCAGCCGCCGCGCGCAGCGCGTCGAGCGTGTCCAGGCCGTCGAGACGGTCGTGCAGGTGGTAGTCCACCAGCAGCACGTCGGGCGCCTGCGCCACCTTCGCCAGCGCCTCGTCCACCGTGGTGGCGAGCACCGTCGGCACCTGCCAGCGCGACAGCAGGGCCTCCATCCCCGACAGGATGTCGCGGTCGTTGTCCACGCACAGCACGGTCAGCCCCTGCAGGTCCTGGTCGATGTGCATGCGCGGGGCTTCGGGCTGCGCGGCCGGCGCGGTGCCGCGCGGAACCACGATCGAGAACATGCTGCCGCGCCCGACCACCGAGCGCGCGTCCAACGCATGCCCGAGCAGGCGCGAGATGCGCTGGCAGATCGACAGGCCCAGCCCCATGCCGCGTCCGTCCCAGTCGAACGGCTGCTCGTAGCGGTGGAACTCGTTGTAGATCTGGCGCATGTGGTGCTCGGGGATGCCGGGCCCCGAATCCCAGACCTGCAGCGCGACCTGGTCGCCGCGCGGGCGCGCGGCCAGCACCACGCGCCCGCGCGGCGTGTAGCGCAGTGCGTTGGCGATGAAGTTCTGCAGCACCCGGCGCAGCAGCCGCCGGTCGCTGCGCACCGGCAGGCTCGGCGCATGCACGCGGATGCCGATGGTGCGCGCCGCGGCCATCGGCGCGTACTGTGCGGCGAGTTCGCGCAGCAGGGCGCCGGCGTCGAAGTCGGTGATCTCCGGCTGCAGCTTGCCGGCATCCAGGCGCGAGACGTCGAGCAGGCCGTCGAGCAGTTCCTCGGCGGCACGCAGCGCGGTGTCCACCCGCTCGGCCAGGTGCGCCTGTTCCTGCGGCTCGGTGCTCTCGCGCAGCGCCGAGGTGAACAGGCGCGCGGCGTTGAGCGGCTGCAGCACGTCGTGGCTGACGGCGGTGAGGAAGCGCGAGCGCGACTCCTGCGCGGTTTCGGCCTCGCGCGTACGCTCCGCCACGCGCTGCTCGAGGTGCTCGTTGATCTCGCGCAGCTCGCGCTCGGCGCGCTTGTAGTCGGTGACGTCGCTGTAGCTGGTGGCGTATCCGCCGCCCGGCAGCGGCTGGCCGCGCAGCTCCAGCACCTGGCCGTTGGCGCGTACGCGCTCGCTCACGTGCGCCGAACCGGCGCGCATGTAGCCGATGCGCTTGTCCACCTCGGCCTCGATCTCGTCCGGCCCCAGCGGACCGAGCTCGCCGCGCTGGGCGTTGTAGCGGATCAGGTCGGCGACCGGGCGGCCGATGTAGAGCATGCCGTCCGGGTAGTCGAACAGCTGCTGGTAACGGCGGTTCCAGGCGACCAGGCACATGTCGCTGTCGACCACGCTCACGCCCTGGTCGATGTTCTCCAGGGTGTTGGACAGGATCTCGCGGTTGAAGCGCAGCTCCTGCCCGGCCTCGTCGAGCACCGCCACGACCTCGCCGACCTCCATGCCCGAACCCTTGAGCACGCTGGTGAGCACCAGGCGCGCCGAGGCCGCGCCCACCGCCGCGGCCAGCAGGCGTTCGGTGAACTGCACCCAGCTGCGGTCGGCGCGCGCCTGCGGCTGCAGTTCCTGGCCCACCTCGTGCGCATGCTGGCGGAAGGCCCGCTGCGCGGTGCGCTCGCCGACGATGCGGCTGGCCAGCACCTGCAGGTCGCCGAGGGTGACGTTGCCCTTCCACTCGCCGGCCGACAGCGCGCTGCGCTCGGCGTAGGGGTCGAGGAAGGGCGCCGCGCGCAACCTTTCGTCGAGGTTCGGGCGCCAGCGTGCCGAAACCAGCAGCAGCGCGCCGACGTTGGCCAGCAACGACCAGAAGGTGCCGTGGGTCAGCGGATCCCAGCCCCATAGCCCGAACAGCTGGCGCGGGCGCAGCCAGTGGATTCCGAACGGCCCGTCGCGCAGCCAGGCCGGATCGAACCAGCCGGCGTCGGTGAGCGTCGGCAACAGCAGCGTGTACAGCCACACGGTGAAGCCGATCAGCAGGCCGACCTCGGCCCCGCGGCGGCTTGCGCCGTGCCAGTACAGGCCGCCGATCAGCGCCGGAGCGAACTGCGCCACCGCGGCGAACGACATCAGCCCGAACGAGGCCAGCGACGCGTCGCTGCCGCTGGCGCGGTAATAACCCCAGGCCAGGCCAGCGATGCAGACGATGGCGATGCGCCGGATCCACAGCACGGTCGAGGCCACGTCGCCGCCGTGGCGCTCGGCCCAGCCGCGCCGCAGCAGCAGCGGCATCACCAGGTCGTTGCTCACCATCGTCGCCAGCGCCACGCTCGCCACGATGACCATGCCGGTGGCGGCGGAGAAGCCGCCGATGTAGGCCAGCAGCGCCAGCGTGTCGCGCTGTTCGGCCAGCGGCAGCGCCAGCACGTAGCTGTCCGGCGCGACCTGCGGCGTGGCGCCGAACAGCACCATGCCCGCGCTGGCGATCGGCACCACCATCAGGGTCACGATGACCAGGTAGCCGCCGAACATCCAGCGCGCGCGGCGGATGTCGGCAACGTTGCCGCATTCGACAATGGCCACGTGGAACTGGCGGGGCAGGCAGAAGATCGCCGCGAACGCGAGCAGGCACTGTGCGGCGAAGCCGACCGGCGGGGCCACGTCGACCAGGGCGCGGGTCGCGGCCATGTAGTCGATGTCGCGCGCACCCAGCCAGCGGCTCGCGAACAGCCCGACCGCCACCAGCGCCACCAGCTTGACCAGGGATTCGAGCGCGACCGCGAGCATCATGCCGGGGCGGTGTTCGGTGGCATCGACCTGGCGCGTACCGAACAGGATTGCGAACAGCGCCATCAGCGCGGCCACGTACAGTGCCGGATCGCCCAGCGCCGGTCCGTCGGGATCCTGCCCGGCGAGCACCCCCAGGCTGATGGCGACCGCCTTGTACTGCAGGGCAAGGTAGGGCACCGCGGCGATCAGCGCGATGGTGGCCACCAGCGCCGCCAGCGGCTGCGAGCGGCCGAAGCGCGAGGCGATGAAGTCCGCGATCGAGACCGTGTTCTGGCTCTGCGCCACCCGCGCCATGCGCTCCAGGATCCGCCAGCCGAACAGCAGCAGCAGCAGCGGGCCGAGGTAGATCGGCACGTAGCCCAGGCCCGACCGCACCGCGGTGCCGACCGCGCCGTAGAAGGTCCAGGACGAGCAGTACACCGCCAGGGCCAGGCTGTAGACCAGCGGCCGCATCCAAGGGCGCTGCGGATACAGCGGGTAGCGGTCGCCGATCCACGCCACCGTGAACAGCAGCGCGGCGTAGCCGACCGACACCAGCAGCAGGACCCAGCCCGGCAGCATCCGCCCTCCCCCGATTGATGCGCGCTGGGAGTGTAGCGCGGGCGGTCCCCGGGCTGCGGGCGTCGGCGCCCCCGCCCCAGCCCTCCCTCCGCGCGCGAGGGAGGAGCGGGACCACAGGCGTGGTGGCACGCGCACCGAAAGGGCGACACGGGAGGAGATCGCGTGCGGAAGGACGACATGCCCGAGCCCGCGGCGGTCCGCGGCTGCGGGCGTCGGCGGCCCCCGCCCCAGGCCTCTCCTCGCGCGCGAGGGAGGGAGCGGGACCACAGGCGTCGTGGCACGCGCACTGAAAGGGCGACACGGGAGGAGATCGCGTGCGAAGCACGGCATGCCCGAGCGACAGCAGGACGGCGGTGCGAGGGGGAGCGTGCGGGGGTAGCGGGATGCGGTAGCGGGATGGGCAGGGATGGTCCGGGTACCAACACCTCGCCCTTTGCGGAGGAGGCGGACCGCGCAGCCTGTCCGGTGGCTCCTGCTCCCTCCCCCGCCCGCGGGGGAGGGCCGGGGTGGGGGCGGGCGGAGCGAGGACAGCCGGGCGCCACCGCCAGTGATGCCGCCAGAAGCAGAAAACCCGCCTTGCGGCGGGCTTTCTCCTGGCCCCCCGCTTTCGCGGGGGTGACGCAATGTCAGCTGCGCTGCACGCAGGTCATTGCGTCACTTGATCTTGCCTTCCTTGTAGACCACGTGCTTGCGGACGACGGGATCGTACTTCTTGATCTCCATCTTGCCGGGCGTGTTCTTCTTGTTCTTGTCCGTGGTGTAGAAGTGGCCGGTGTTGGCCGACGAAATCAGGCGGATCTTGTCGCGCTTGGATGCCATGACTTGGGACTCCTCAGACCTTCTCGCCGCGCTTGCGCAGGTCGGCGAGCACGGCGTCGATGCCGTTCTTGTCGATGGTGCGCAGGGCAGCCGTGGAAACGCGCAGCTTCACCCAGCGGTTCTCGCTGGCGACCCAGAACCGGCGCTCGTGCAGGTTGGGCATGAAGCGGCGGCGGGTTTTGTTCATCGCGTGCGACACGTTGTTGCCGGTCGTCGTACGCTTGCCGGTGACTTGGCAGACTCGGGACATTGCACACCTCGAAAGTGTCATGGTGCCCCCCTTGGCCAGGGAGGCGGCGGCCCCGGCGGGCGCGACCGGAAGGGGTCGTGCCTGCCACGCGTTGCGGGTACTGGTCGCTGGGCGGGGTGGCGGGCGGAAAGCGCGTGTCCGGCCGGTCCGTGCCCGGGACCATGGAGCGTCCGGGCGCAGCGAGCCGGGCATTATGCCTGCCGGGCGCCCTGTGGACAAGTCTGCGCCCCGGGGTCCCGGGGCGCACCCGGATCAGACGGTCGGCGGCGCGGTGCCGACCGGCAGGCGCACGATCATCAGCGCCGGATCGTCCGGGTCGGGCTGCATCGCGAACCCCAGCTGGGCGCACATGGCCAGCATGCCCCGGTTCTGGCGCAGCACCTGGCCCTCGACCTCCTGCAGGCCCAGCCAGCCGGCGACCTCGATCATGATCGTCATCAGCTGCCAGCCCAGTCCCTGGCCCTTGAGGTCGGACCGCACCAGGATGCCGTACTCGCCGGTCCGGTAGTTGGCGTCGGCATGCAGGCGCACGGCGCCGAGCATGGCGCCGGAGCCGTCCAGCGCCAGCAGCGCGATCGAGCGGGCGTAGTCCATCTGGGTGAGCCGGGCGATGAACTCGTGGCTGAAGTGCTTCACCGACTGGAAGAAGCGCAGCCGCAGGTCCTCGTCGGTCACATGGCCGAAGAACTCGCGGAACAGGTCCTCGTCCTCCGGCCGCACCGGGCGCACGAACGCCGGACTGCCGCTGGCCAGGGTGATCGTGCGTTCCCACTCGCTGGGATAGGGGAAGATGGCGAAGCGGGGATGGCCGCGGCCCTTGTGCAGCGCCTCCACCGGGCCGACCAGGATGCGCGCGTCCACCGCGACCGCGCCCTCGCCGTCGGCCAGCAACGGATTGAGGCTCATCTGCCTGATCCCGGGCACGTCCGCGGCCAGCTGCGCGAGCTTGACCAGGACCAGGGCGATGGCGCGCTCGTCGGCGGCCGGCTGGTTGCGGTGCGCCTTGAGCCGGCGCGCCACGCGGGTGCGTCCGATCAGCTCGTGGGCCAGGCGCAGGTCCAGCGGCGGCAATGCCAGCGCGAGGTCGTCGACCACCCGCACCGCGGTGCCGCCGCGGCCGAACACGATCACCGGGCCGAACACCGGATCGTCCGCGATCGCGGCGATCAGCTCGCGCGCGTGCGGCCGGTCGACCATCGCCTGGACGGTGACGCCGCGGATGCGGGCGTCGGGGCGGCGTTCGCGCGCCAGCCGCAGGACGTCGGTGGCGGCGTCGCGCACCGCCCGCTCGCTGGCCAGGTTGAGCCGGACGCCATCGACCACGGTCTTGTGC
>JAEXLY010000307.1 GCA_023444765.1 Pseudomonadota bacterium
CTCTCGACCCTTCGGGGTCAGGCGGGCATTCTTGTGCATGTTGTTCCCCTCGCTGGGATGGAAATGACGTCTGGCGACATCAGCTTCCTCCCCCGGTCAGAGGGGAACAACCTCTTGAAACCTCACAGCTAGGCGGCCCGCGCGGCGCGCCGTCCCTGTTGCACCAGGCGGGAGGCGTCGTGCACCGCCTGGATCCGGGGCACGCCCATGGCTTCGGCGAGGTAGCGCGCGTTCGCGCCACCGAGCCAGATCGGGACCCGTGCCGGCAGCGCCTCGTGCAGCGCTTGCAGTTCGGCCAGCGCCCGCGGCGCATGGCCGGGATCGATCGAGCTCAGCGCCACGGCGGCGGTGTCGATCCGCCCGGCCACCCGCAGCAGTTCCGGCACCGGCAGCTCGGTGCCCAGGTACAGCACCGGCAGCCCGGCGTCGTGCGCATGCAGGGCAGCGCCGATCAGGCCCAGTTCGTGCGGTTCGCCCGGCAGGGTGGCGAACAGGAAGCGGGGACGCCGCTCTCGCGGATCGGTCCTGAGGATCGACAGCAGGCGCGCGCGCAGCACGCTGCTCACCAGCCGCTCCTGGGCGATCGCCAGCCGTCCGTCGGCCCAGCGCACCCCCACCTCCTGCAACAGCGGCATCACCACGCGCGAGACGAGGATGGCCACCGGCAGGGTCGCGATCGCCACGGACAGGTCGCGGTCGAACTCGTCCACCCGGTAATCGGCCACCGCATCGAGCATCCGCCCGGGCAGCGCTTCCAGGCCGCCGTAGCCGGCCTGGCGGGTCTCGTCGAGCAGCCGTTCCAGCGCCGCGTCATCGAGCCCGGCCAGGTCGCGGATCGGGTGGCCGCGGCCGGTCAGCCGGTGCAGCCGGGTCAGGCGCTCGATCATCGCGCTGTCGTACAGCCGCCGCCCCTTGCCGTCGCGGTGCGGCACCACCGCCACGTGCCGGCGCTCCCAGGCGCGCAGGGTTTCAGGGGTGAGGCCGCTGAGCTCGGCGGCTGCCTTGACCGGGAACATGGACAGGAATGTACAACTTTCGTACAGGGATAACTTGTACAACCGACTAACGGTCGTCGCCGGAGACTGGCGCCCTCACCAGACCCCGGAGTTCCCGATGAACCGTTCCGCCTCCCGCTCCTCCATCCGCCCCCTGCTGCTGGCCCTGTCGCTGGGCCTGGCCGCACCACTGGCGTTCGCCGGCAACCACGGCGCCAGGGCGCACGCCGCCGCCGACCAGGCGCAGGCCGACATCGTCGATACCGCCGTGGCCGCGGGCCAGTTCACCACCCTGGCCGCGGCGCTCAAGGCCGCCGGCCTGGTGGACACGCTGAAGGGCACCGGCCCGTTCACCGTGTTCGCACCGACCGACGCGGCGTTCGCCGCCCTGCCTGCCGGCACGGTAGAGAACCTGCTCAAGCCGGAGAACAAGGACCAGCTGGTCGCCGTGCTGACCTACCACGTGGTCGCCGGCCGCTACCCGGCCGCGCGCGTGGCCACGCTCGACGAGGCGGCCACGGTCAACGGCGCCAAGGTCGACATCCGCACGTCCGGCAACGCGGTCACCGTGGAGGACGCGCGCGTGGTCACCGCCGACGTCAACGCCAGCAACGGCGTGATCCACGTGATCGACAAGGTCCTGATCCCCGGCGGCTGAACCCGACCCCTTCCCAGGAGAACCCCATGAAAGCGCTCAACATCACCACCCTGCTGCTGGTCATCGTCGGCGGCCTCAACTGGGGCCTGGTCGGCGCCCTGCAGTTCGACCTTGTCGCCGCGATCTTCGGCGGCCAGGACGCCATGCTGGCCCGGCTGGTCTACGTGCTGGTCGGCCTGTCCGCGCTGTGGCAGATCATGCCGTTGCTCAAGTCCGTCAGCGTGGACGAGGTGCGCGCCCAGGCGCACCGCTGAAGCCGTCTCCCGGGCCGCCGCACGCCCGCGAGGGCGGCGGCGGTTTTCCTGTGTCTGCCCGCCGGACGGAGCAACCGCGCCGGCGCGCCGCCACGGCCAGCGCGACCGCGGCCACAGGCCGGCGGGTCCACGCCCGCGGCAGCCGTTTCGCGCGCGGTCGCAACCGACCTAGTCCAGGTGCGCGGCATAGTCGTCGCGCACGTGCTGGTTGATGTAGGTGTTCAGACCGTCGCCCGCTTCCGCCAGGCGCTGCATCTCGATCACGTGCAGCAGCCCCGGGTGCCGCGCGTCGTAGCGGTAGGTGCCGCCGCGATGGAAACGGACCTCGATCCAGTCGGGCCCGCAGGCATAGGCGGCCACGCCCGAATCGTGGCCGGAGCGGTAGCGCTTCATCGCCGGCGCGCGGGACATGGCGACACGATCGCCCGGCCTGGCGAACGGCGCGGTGAAGCCCGCACCTGCAACGCGCGCTCGACGACCCGACACCCGGCTGTGCAACCGGCGTCGCCCGGATGAACCCGCCGAAGCGCCACGTTCATCGTTCGACATCGCTTTCATGGCCGTGCGTGGAAAGTAGGACGCACTTTCCAGGAGATCCAATCGATGACGACCGAGAAGAAGATCCAGCACAGCCTCAACGACCTGATCGAGATCGCCCGCGACGGCAGCGACTTCTACACCGAAGCGGCGGGCAAGGTGGACAACCCCGAGCTGTCCACCCTGTTCCAGCAGATGGCCGGCCACAAGCGCGAGATCGTCAGCGGCCTGACCGCGGACGTGGCCGCGGCCGGCGGCGACCCCGCCGACCACGGCACCATGGTCGGTTCGATGCGCCAGGTGTACGCCAAGGCGCGCGCGGCGATGGGCGATACCAACTACGCCTACGTGGCCGAACTCGAGGAGCTCGAGGATCGCCTGCTGCACGCGTTCCGCGAAACCATCGACGACAAGGACACGCCAGTGGCCGCGAAGGCCGCGGCGCAGAAGTACCTGCCGCGCGTGGTCGAGTGCCACGACATCATGCGCAACCGCAAGATGGCGCTGAAGAAGGCCAGCTGACGCGCCGGCGTACCAGCGCGACACCCGGGACCCCGGCACTGCCGGGGTCTTTCCTGGGCGGCCTGGCCCCGCGGCGGGAGCCGCTGCAACTGGCGGGCGGACGATGTCCGTGCTCCGCCATGTGCTGCGTTGTCACTCCCGCAGGGGCTCCATCGGCACACGCCGCGCATCGCCGCGGCTGCCGATGCCACCCAGGAGTTTCGCAATGCCGACCCTCGAGTCCCGCCTTCCGTCCCGCCCGCTGCCGCCGCAGCCGACCTACGAGGAACCCAGCGTCGCACGCTTCCTGGTCGTGCCCGGCTCGGATGCCGGCCTCACCGTGCCGGCCACGCCTGGCGGCGTGAGCGACCTGCACCTGCGCAACATCGATGCGCCCGGAGTGGCCCGCAACCTGCCAGCGCTGTTGATGTTCCGCACCCGCTACCGGGACAACTCGCGTTTCTCGGTACGGATCAACAGTTCCTCCGAGTTCCAGTTCCAGGGCAACGAGGCGCGTGCCCAGGCCTGGCACGAGGTGATCGCACCGGGCGTGCTGCGCGAGGAAGACAACGAGATCGTGCTGTTCGTGGCCCCGGAGGGCGACGGCCAGGTGGTGTTCTCCGAGATCGCCATTCTCTACACGTCCAACAAGCTGACCATCACCCGGCCGATCGTGCTCGATCCCACCGCCTGAGCCGGAGGGCGCCGCGCGGGCGAGCCGGTCCTGCACCGCCGTTCACATGCCGCGATGCTAGGCTCCGGACCATGTCCTCGCCCCAGGCTTTCCGCGCTTCCAGCACGCCGGCCGGAGACGTCGCGCATGCGCCCGGCGCGCAGTACGCCGCCGTGCGCGCGCGCACGCGCAGGCTGGCCGCGCCGCTCGGCCCGGAAGACGCGCAGCTGCAATCCATGCCCGACGCCAGCCCGGCCAAATGGCACCTGGCGCATACCACCTGGTTCTTCGCGCGGTTCGTGCTCGAGGACCCGTCGCTCGTCCCGGCGGGTTGGGACGTCCTGTTCAACAGCTACTACGTCGGCGCGGGCGAGCGGCACCCGCGTGCGCAGCGCGGGCTGGTGTCGCGCCCCACGCTGGCCGAGGTGCTGGACTGGCGCGAGCGGGTGGACGCGCAGGTGCTGCATGCGCTCGACGGTGGCCGGCTCGATTCCGCGCGACGCGAGGTGCTGCTGCTTGGGATCCATCACGAGCAGCAGCACCAGGAGCTGCTGCTGACCGACATCAAGCATGCGTTCTGGTGCAACCCGCTCGCGCCGACGTATCGCGCCGACCTGCCGCCGGTCCAGCGCGCACCGGCCACCGTGGGATCGCCGCAGCGCTGGCTTGCGCGCGGGGAGACCATCGTCGCGATCGGCGCCGCCCGCTGGCCGGGCGAGGGCACGACCTTCGCGTACGACAACGAGACGCCGCGCCATCGCGTGCTGCTGCCGGCGCACGCCCTCGCCGACCGCCCCGTGACCAACGCCGGCTACGCCGCCTTCGTCGCCGACGGCGGCTACGCCACGCCCACGCTCTGGCTCAGCGATGGCTGGGACCTGGTGCAGCGGGAGGGTTGGCAACGCCCGCTGTACTGGCATGAGGATGGCGTGCGCGAGTTCACCCTCGCCGGCTGGCGGCCGCGCGACCCGCAGGCGCCGGTCTGCCACCTGAGCCATTACGAGGCCGATGCCTATGCGCGCTGGGCCGGCGCCCGCCTGCCGACCGAGGCCGAGTGGGAGGCTGCCGCGACGGCCTGTCCGGTCGACGGCAACTTCGCCGACGACGACGCGCCCCTGCATCCGCGTGCACCCGGCCCCGACGCCTCCACGGGGCGGACGCCACGGGACATGTTCGGCAACGTCTGGGAATGGACCGCCAGCGCCTACGCCTCCTACCCCGGGTTCCGTCCGCTGCCCGGCACGCTGGGCGAGTACAACGGCAAGTTCATGAGCGGCCAGCTGGTGCTGCGCGGCGGCAGCTGCGCCACGCCGCGCGGCCATGTGCGCGCCAGTTACCGCAACTTCTTCCCGCCGCACGCACGCTGGCAGTTCTCCGGACTGCGCCTGGCCAAGGACCTCGATTGAACGACGCTCCCACGATCACCGACCTGCACCCCAGCGCCGACGACATCACCGGCGACGTGCTGCGCGGCCTGGCTGCAAGTCCCAAGCGCCTGCCCTCGAAGTACTTCTACGACGCACGCGGCTCGGAACTGTTCGAGGCCATCACCCGCCAGCCCGAGTACTACCTCACCCGGGTGGAACTGGCCCTGCTCGGCGACTGCGGGCCCGAGATCGCGCGCGCCGTGGGTCCGCGTGCGCACGTGGTGGAACCGGGCAGCGGCAGCGGCCGCAAGACGCGCCTGCTGCTCGACGCGCTGGAGGATCCGGTGGCCTATACCCCCATCGACATCTCCCGCGCCGCGCTCGCCGGCAGCGCCGGACGGCTGGACCGCGAGTTCGGCGACGTCGAGGTGCTGCCGGTGCTCGCCGATTTCACCCGGCCGGTGCCACCGCCCAGGCCCGCACGCCCGGCAGACTCGGTGCTGGTGTTCTTCCCCGGTTCGACCCTGGGCAACTTCACCCGCGACGAGTCGGTCCGCCTGCTCGCCGCCATGCGCGCGACCATGGGCGACAATGGCGCCGCCCTGCTGGGCCTGGACCTGGAGAAGGACCCGGCGCTGGTCGAGGCCGCCTACAACGACGCGGCCGGCATCACAGCAGAGTTCACCCTCAACCTGTTGCGCCGCCTCAACCGCGACGTGGGCAGCGACTTCGACCTGGGCGCCTTCGCCCACCGCGCCCGCTACGTGGCCGGCGAAGGCCGCATCGTCACCACCCTGGAAAGCCTGCGCGAGCAGGACGTCACCGTCGAAGGCCGCCGCTTCCATTTCGCCGCGGGCGAGCAGATGCACGTGGAACAGAGCCAGAAGTACACCGACGCCCGCATCGCCGCACTGGCCGCCGACGCCGGGCTGCGGGTGGTGGATGGCTGGAACGATCCGCGCGACTGGTTCGGGTTGCGGCTGCTGCGGGCAGCGTGAGCGCGGGACTTGCGCCCGCCCCGGCCGGCCCGGACGATGCCTCACGCCGTTGCCGACGGCAGCCGATCCCGGGACACGCGCGGATGACCCTTCCAGACCACGACTTCGACCCCGACGACAACTACCTCGACGACACCGGGCGCACCGGGATCGACGAGGACGCCAGCACCGAGGCGCTGGTGTGGCAGCTGCTGCTGATCATCAATCCCGGCGACGAGGACGCCGCCCTGCAGCAGTTCACCGCCTTCCAGGACGCGCTGGGCGGCGTCGATGCCGACGACACCGACCTGCCGGCGCTGCTGCGCGAGGTGACCGACTGGAAGTCGGGCTTCCATATCGCCGAAGCCGATACCGGCGGGCTTATCGAATGCCTGGTCGAACTGGCCTCCCGCTTCAACCTCGACCTCGACTGGGACGTGGAAGACCCCACCGACGACGGCTTCCTCGCGCGCGTCAGCGCCGGCGAACTGCTGCAGGCCGCCTGCGACCAGCTGCGGCTGGAGGGCTACACCCTGTGGACCTGGGAGACCGGCACCGACACGCACGCCGGCTGGATCTCGTCCAGCAGCGACGACGAGGGCGTGCGGATCATCGCTGCCGCGCTGGGATTCGACGTGCGGCCGGCGGGGGTGTGATTCCGTCATCCTCCGGCGCTGGCGGGAAGCGGTTCGCCGCAACGCGATCCGTACCCGCCGGATCGGCCCGGCCGCCCCTTGCCGGTGCCGTCACCCCGGCATCGTCGCCCGCTGCCTCCGGGGGGCCAGCCTCGATGCGCGCGGGGCCGCGCTGGTCGTCGCCCGGGCCGCCCACCGCCATGCTGATCGCGTCCGTCCCGGCAAGGAACCCGTACCGATGGCCCTGCTGTTCGCGATCCTGCTGATCGCGCTGGCCTGGGGGCTCGGCGCGTTGCAGCTGTGGCCGCGCACGCGCTGGGCAGGCGACGTGCTGCCGTGGCTGGGCGGGGCGTTGGCGATCGCGGTCGCGGCCTGCGTGGTGCTCGGCATCGTCGGCATGCTGTTGCCGCTGGAGTGGCGGACGCCGTCGAACGGACAGGCGCTGCACCGCCTGTTCGGCGAGGGCACGCTGGCGATGCGGCGCACGGACTGGCCCCGGCTCAACGCTGCGGCCAATGCCTTCCTCAACCTCGACATCGGCTGGACCCTGCTGGCGCTGTGCCTGGCATCGATGCACGGACTGGTGTTCTGGGCGGGGGTGGCGGAGCGGCGCCGGCGGAAGACTGCAGCACGTGCACGGTGATGCGGTCCGGCCGGTAGAACGCATCGCGGCAGGTCCGATCCGCACGGCAGAAGTACCGCAGTTCCACAGGTCCATGCCGCATCGGGCGGCGCTGCGGCCTGGAACCGCACGTCGCACCTACTCGAGCGCGCGAAAGCGCCGCACGTGCTCCACCAGCGCGCGCAGCTTGGGTGGCTGGTTGTGGCGGCCGGGGTAGTAGAGGTAGAAGCCGTCGAACGGAGGCAGGTAATCCTCGAGCAGGGCCACCAGCTCGCCGCTGCGCAGCCACTGCCTGTAGTTCTCCTCCAGGCCGAAGGTGATCCCGCCGCCGGCCAGCGCGGTGCGCAGCATCAGGCGCAGGTCGTTGGTCGTCACCTGGGCGCCGACATCGACTTCGAATTCGCGGCCGCCCTCGCTGAACTCCCAGCGGTAGGGCGCGACCTGCGGCGCGGGACGCCAGCCGATGCAGCGGTGGTCCACCAGTTCGCGCGGATGGCGCGGCCGGCCGTGGCGTTGCACATACGCGGGCGCGGCCACGGCCACCTGCCGCTGGGGGCCGGTGAGCGGCACGGCCACCATGTCCTGCTCGATCACCTCGCCCAGGCGCACGCCCGCATCGAAACCGCCGGCGACCAGGTCGATGGGATCGTCGCTCACGGTCACGTCGAGTGTGATGTGCGGATGCGCCGCGGCGAAGCCGGCGACCAGCGGCCCGGCCAGGAAGCGCTCGGCGATCGAGGACACGTTGACGCGCAACAGGCCGCGCGGCGGGCCGTCGTCCAGCGCATCTTCCAGCGCGGCGTCGACCGACCGCAGCGGGCCCGAGACCTGGCGAAGCAACCGTTCGCCCGCTTCGGTGAGGCGCACGCTGCGGGTGGAGCGCTGCACCAGCGCCACGCCCAGGGCGTCTTCGAGCCGGCGGATGCCCTGGCTCACGGCCGAGCGGGTCACGCCCAGGGCATCGGCGGCGGCCCGGAAGCTGGCGGTCTCGGCGACCGCCAGGAACATGCGCAGCAGGTTGAGGTCGTGGGCCATCGGTTAGCGACTCTAACCAATCCATGCAGCAGACGGTGGCTTATCGCCACGCGACCCGGCCCATAGGGTGTGCAGGCGGCCCCAAGGGCCCGATCACAACCCCACGGAGACCAAGGACATGAACCACATCCAGGACAAGATCGAGCTGATCACCGGCGCCAGCAGCGGCATCGGCGATGCCACCGCGCGGCTGCTGGCGCAGCGCGGCGCCACCGTCGTGCTGGGCGCGCGCCGCCTCGACCGGCTCGATGCGCTGGCCGCCGACATCCGCGCCAACGGCGGCACCGCCAGCGTGCGCGCGCTCGACGTCACCGAACGCGACGACGTGCAGGCGTTCGCCGATCACGCGGTCCAGCAGCACGGCCGCATCGACGTGCTGGTCAACAACGCCGGCCTGATGCCGCTCTCGCCGCTGTCCGCGCTGAAGGTGGACGAGTGGGACCGGATGATCGACGTGAACATCCGCGGCGTGCTCAACGGCATCGCCGCGGTGCTGCCGGTGATGGAGCGGCAGGGCAGCGGCCACGTGGTCAATGTCTCCTCCATCGGCGGCCTGTTCGTGATGCCCACCGCCGCGGTGTACTGCGCCACCAAGTACGCGGTGCGCGCGATCTCCGAGGGCCTGCGCATGGAAAGCGACAGGGTGCGCGTGACCTGCGTCTACCCGGGCGCGGTGGAGTCGGAACTGGCCAGCACGATCACCCACGCCGAATCGGCGAAGGCGATCGGCGAGTTCCGCCGGATCGCGCTCGAGCCCGAGGCGATCGCCGGCGCCATCGCGCACGCGATCGGCCAGCCGCCGGAGGTGGACACCACCGACATCGTGGTGCGGCACCTGCGGAGCCCTGCATGAGCGGGGTTCGTGGAACGCGCGCGACCGACCTGCCCGCGCGGACCGTCCGCCACTGCATGGCAGGCATCGCCGTGGCCATCTCGTCGACGCTGGCCGTGCCGGTCGCCGCCTCGACGCGGGCCGAGACCGCTCCCCGCTTCGATGCCGACGCGGGCACCAGGGCAGCAGGCAACGCCGTGCTCGTCCGCGCGGCGTTCGAAGCCTGGTCGTCCGGCACCGGCAACGTGTTCGATCTGTTGCATGACGACGCGGTCTGGACCGTGGCCGGCGCCAGTCCGGTATCCGGCACCTACGCCTCGCGCCGGGACTTCCTGGACCACGCCGTGCAGCCGATCACGGCGCGGCTCGCGACACCGATCGTTCCGGAGCTGCGGCACCTGGTGGCACAGGACGACGCCGTGGTGGCCGTGTTCGACGGTGTCGCGACGGCACGCGACGGGACCGTGTACCGCAACAGCTACGCCTGGCACATGGTGCTGGAAGAGGGCAGGGTCGTCAGGGTGATCGCATTCCTCGATACCTGGACACTGCAGGCGCTGATGGAGCCGTGACCGGCGCCGGTCCTTGGAACGGCCACCGGTCGGGTCGGCACACCCGGCCGGATGCCAGCGCCGATGGAGCCCCGACGGCCAGGCCCCGGACCGGACCGGACAGGTCCAGGTCGCCGGCCTCGCGGCGATGCCAGGTGCCGGTCGCCGTGTCATCGTCTGGCACCACGACCGCCCACGGCACCGCGCGCGACTCAGCCCTGCAGCCGCTGCAGCACGACATGCCACGCCGGCAGCGTCGCCATCGCCAGCACGATGCCGTAGCCGACCAAGGCCGCCGCCAGTCGCGGCGCCATGCGGTGCGAGATCGCCAGCGCCGCGGCGGTGACCATGGTCGGCATCGCCGATTCCAGCACCGCGACCTGGCGCATGGCCCCGGTCATGCCGAAGCCCAATGCGAGGGCCAGCGCCAGCGCCGGCAGCAGCAACAGCTTGAGCCCCAGCCCAAGCGCCAGCGGCCCGACCTCGTCGCGCGGCAGGCGCAGCTGGATCGTCAGCCCCACCGCCAGCATCACCAGCATCAGCATCACCCCGGCCAGCCGGTCGAGTGCGGCGGCGATCCACGCCGGCGGATGCTCGGGCATCAGGGTCAGGCCAAGCACCAGCGCCCATATCGGGGGAAAACGCAGGATACGCAGCGCGATCATGCGCGCCGTGGGCGGGGCGTCGCCACCATAGCGCGCCAGCACCAGCAGGCCGAGCGTGGACAGCATCACGAAGGTGCCGAACTGGTCGTAGACCACGGCGTAGGGCAACGCATCCGCGCCGAGCAACGCCTGGATCATCGGATAGCCGATGAAACTGGTATTGCCCAGCATGGTGCACATCAGCAGCACGCCCAGCTCATCGCGGCGCATCCGCATGCGTGGTGCGAGCATGCGCAGCAGGGCCCAGCTGGCCGCGGCCAGCAACCACGGCACCAGCACCAGGCCCAGCAGGCCCGGCTCGAAGCGCAGCTTCGGCACGTACACCAGGATCGCCGCCGGCAGGCAGACGTACAGCACCACCAGGTTCAGCGTCTCCGCCGCGCCCTCGGGAAACACCCGCAGGCGCGCGAACAGCATGCCCAGCGCCAGCATGGCGAGCATCAGGGCGAAGGCATCGAAGGCCATGCGATGGCGACGTGTCGTGGGGGGAGGAGGCCATCATAGGGGCCGCGGCCTGGCGCGCCATTCGCCATTGGGCGCAGCACAGTGAGCCCTAGTGACCGGGTGGCATCGGGAACGTGGAGCCTACGCTGACGGGCGTCGCTGGATCCGGCCTCGGGGACGGAAGCCCGCGACCCCAGTTCCATGAAATCGTCCCTGGCCGTTCTCCACAGCCTGCACCTGTATCGCGGCGATGACAGGGTCCGCTGTGAGCCGTAACGGGGCGCATCAGTCCGGAGCGGCTGGTGACGGCAACGACTGGCTGCTCCGCACCGCGGGCGACTCATCCTGACCGTGGACTGCAGGTCATGGTGGTGACCTGCCTGCGATATTCGGACCGGTTGAAGGTTGAGAAGATGGCTCCCGACAGAGCGAGGAGGCCATGCGCAAGTCCCGATTCACCGAAGACCAGATGGGCAAGATCCACCGCGGGGCCGGCAAGGCGCCGGTTGCGGATGTTGCCAGGAAGCGCGGCGTCGGCGAGCAGACGCTGTTCGTGTGGCGGAAGCGATACGGCCAGATGGAAGCGGTCGACGCGAAGCAGCTGCGCGGCCTGCAGCAGGAGAACGCGCGGCTGGAGAAGCTGCTGGCCGAGCGGACCTCGGGATCGCGGTCATGAAGGAGGTCACCGCAAGAAAGTGGTGAGGGCGCCGGCGCGGCGCGCCCTGGTCCCGGTACTGGTCGATCGCGGAGTCAGCCAACGCCGTGTCTGCGCTTCTGGGCGTGCCGCGCTCGACGCTCGGCTACATCACCACCCAGCCATCCAAGGATGCATCGGTGGAAATTGTCCCTGACACCTTTATTCGGACACCTTTATTCGCCGACACCTTTGTTCGCCCTTATTTCGGAACTGGAAGCCCGGGCGCGAACGACAGCCCATCCCCGACATCGTCGATGCACAGGCGCGGGTTCGCGGCCAGGCGCGCCGGCTGCGCTTCACGATCCACGTCGTCCTCGACGCTGCCCGAGCGGATCCAGCCGCGGCCGGTGAGGTAGTTCACGCTCGTGGTCGTGATCTCGCCCGAGGCACGATGCAGATGCATCTCGTCATAGCCGACCAGACGCATGCAGCCGCCCTCGAGGCGGAACGTGTACGCCACCTGGCGCGTGGTCCAGGTGCCGGCACTGGCCCAGCTGCGCAAGGCCACAGACCAGGTCCGGTTCGGGCGGATGGCCACGGCAGTGCCTGGATCATCGTCGAAGACATCGTCCATCACCGGTGACTCCGGACGCGGCACCAGGCGATGGTTGCGCATCACCTGCCGCCAGCTGCCGTCGGGTTGCGCCAGCGCCGCGACCAGCATGCGCGGATTGGTATCGAAGCGCGCAGGGCCGAGGCCGTCGTTGTCGATCACACTGGCCGGATCGTCCATGCGCAGCACCAACAGGGCGTCCCCCCGCTCATCTGCATCCAGCCGGCCTCGCGCGAGGTGTTCGAGTCGCCAGCCTGACGGCACGAAGCCCTCAAGGCTTGCGGCGCGTTCGACGATAGCGGGATAGGACACCTCGGGAAGCTCGACGCCACGCCCGGGCACGGGCAGCAGGCAGCACGCGGCGGCGGCGGCCAGGAGCGGCGGTGGTGGACGTCGGGCCACGAGGTTCATGCCAACTGTCCTTGCGTACGGAGGAGTTGTCCCTGACATCATTCTTTGCCAGGGGATTGTATGCACACGTCGCGGCGAACGGCCGCCTGGACTCCGTGCTGGCAGCGCGCCGGATGACGGAATGGGAGCCGGCCTGGTCGCAGGTCGAGCTGGAGGTGGGCGAGGTCACCAACCACGGGTTGGAGGGGGACGCCTTTGGATCGAAGCAGTTCGAGGCGATGCCCGGGACCCACGTCGTGCACGTCACGCCGGCCTTGAGCAGGCCGATCCCCGGACAGGTGGAGGGGCATCGGCGGACGCGACCGCCAGTCCAGCGCGTCCGCCGCATCCTTTCTCAGGACGCCGCCGCCCTCCTGGCGCGCGCCCGCAGCACCATGCAGTAACCCGCGGTCACCGCGATGCCCGCGATGACCGCGGCCGATCCAGCCGCGACCGCCACCGGGACCGGCGCGAATGCCCAGAGCCCGGCGTAGGCCAGGCCGCTCAGCACCATCGACCATCCGCCTGCGCGCTTGACCTTCGCGACCGCCACGCTGGGCGCAGCAGCCTTGGGCAGGCGGTTGCCGATCCAGGCGATCACCAGGCCGTTGAGCCCGATCACCACGCGGGTGGCCGTGTCCTGGTCGAGGTAGCCGTGCTTGCGCGCGTAACTGGCGGCAAGCGCAACGACGATGATGCCGGCCGCCCAGGCGACATATCCGGCGAGTTCCCTGTTCATCGCGACGCCCTCTTTCTGCCCGGTGCCGGCATCTTTTCGCCGACGCCGAAGGAGTGGACGAAGCCCATCAGCGCCTCCTCGAGCACCGAGAGCTTCAAGTGGTAGATCACGGACTTTCCAGACTTCTCGGCGTGGACCAGATCGGCATCCCGCAACACTGCGAAGTGCGCGGACATCGTCGGCTTGGACACGTCGAACTGGTCGCTCAGCTCGCCAGCACTCATCGGACCGCCGCGCAGCAGCTGCAGCACGCGGCGGCGCGTGGGATCGGAGAGGGCTTTGAACACCTGGCTCATGATGCGATAGTTAGCTAACTATCGAATTGTGTCAAGTATGACCGGCAGCCGTCCGTCGGGCGGCGACGCGAGGGCCGGCGGCCAGTGCCAGGGAACCGCGCCGCTCGACCCTATCGGCGAAGGTCGCTGTGTTCGATGCTGAGCCGCGGGCCAAACTGCGATGGCAAGCCGGCCCGCTCGATTCCATTGATCGGCGCGGCCCGCCTGTCCATCACCGCGGGTATCGCGTTCGGCGAGCTTCGAGGGGCGTGGTGGCGGCACCCCTGCTCCATCACGCGCGCCTTACGAATTCCGGGCACGCAGGACGATCTGCGGTGCCCACGCTGCCGGTTGCCTGATCCAGCCGGTAGGTCTCCGGCGCGCGACGCGCTTTCTTTTTTTCCGCTGACGCCGCGCCCGCACGGGCGGCACCGATCAGAACGCCATGGTTTCCCCATCCGCGGGCACCCGCACGCGATCCTCCAGGCCGTTCTGCTGGACGTAGTCGCGCAGCACCTCGCGCGACAGGGTCATGTGGTTGATTGCGTCCATGTGGGTGGCGACGATGGCGGCGCCAGGGGCGGCGCGGGCGGCGCGCAGCACGTCGTCGCGGCCCATGATGATCGAGCCGGGGAAGCCGAGCACGCGCGCATCGCCGGTGTTGAGCACGACGACGTCGGGCTCGAACGCGGCCAGCACCTGCTCCACCTCGCCGTGCCAGGTGGTGTCGCCCACCACGTAGACGGTGGCCGCGCCCTCGGCCTGGAAGACCACGCCCATGGCCTGGCCCAGCAGAGCGGCGACCGGTTCGACCCCGAACATCGCGTCGGTGCCGTGCTGGCCGCCGGTCCGGGTCAGGCGCACGCCCTCGAACTCGGTGCTGTCCTCGATCACGCGCACGTCGCGATAACCCTGGCCGCGGACCGGCTCCGCGTCGGCCTGGTGCTGGACGAAGATCGGCATGTTCCTGGGCACGAAGGCGTGTTCGCCGCCATCCCAATGGTCCAGGTGGGTGTGGGTGACGACTACCGCATCGACCCCGCGCACCACCTCGGCGGCCGGCATCGGCAGTTCGACCAGCGGGTTGCGCAGGTGCTGGTTGTAGGTGCCCTTGAAGCCCGGGTAGGCGCCCTTGGCGCCCAGCATCGGGTCGACCAGGAACGTGCGGCCGGCGTACTCGAGCTTCAGGGTGGCGTTGCGGATCTGCTGGATCTGCACCGTGGGGGCCGACGCAGCGGGCCCGGCGGCGGCGGCAGGCGCCCCGCTCAAGGCCAAGGCGAGGGACAGGACAAGGGCGGACACCAGATTGCTGGGCTTCATCGTCGAGTTCCGTCAGGGAAGGCAGGTGGCCATTGTCGGAACGCGCCGCGAGGCATATAACTGGCCCACGAGACCATTACCGACGCCTTCGGGCCAAGGGAGCATCCATGTCCGCCCCCATACCGGTGGTCGCGCTGATCGCCTACCCCCGCTTCAGCCCCTTCCACTTCGCCATGCCATACATGGTGTTCGGCACCCACGCGCCGGGCCGGCCGCTGTTCGACCTGCGCATCGTGGCGCCGGACGGGCAGGCCATGAGGGCCGAGCGGGCGCTCGCGCTGGAGCCTGACGGCGGCCTGGAACTGGCCGACAACGCGGACATCCTGGTGGTGCCCGGCTGGCATGACCTGGACGAGGCGCCCTCGGCCGGCTTGCAGGAGGCGCTACGCCGCGCCCATGCCCGCGGCGCGTGCGTGGTCGGCCTGTGCTACGGCACCTATGCGCTGGCCTATGCCGGGCTGCTGGACGGGCGCCGCGCGGCCACCCACTGGATCACCGAAGACGATTTCTCGCGTCGGTTCCCCCGCGTGGCGCTGGACGTGAACGCTCTGTACGTGGAGGAAGACCGGCTGGTCACATCGGCCGGCGTCGGCGCCGGGCTCGACTGCTGCTTGTACATCGTGCGCCAGGTGCACGGCAGCCACGTCGCCAACCGGCTGGCACGCGCGCTGGTCATCGCCCCGCACCGCGAGGGAGGCCAAGCCCAGTTCATCGAACAGCCGGTGGCCGCGTCCACCCGGGACGCCAAGATCAACGCCCTGCTCGACCACCTGCGCGCCAACCTCGCCACCCCGCACACGGTCGATGAGCTGGCCGCGCGCACCGCCATGAGCCGCCGCAGCTTCACCCGCCACTTCCGCAAGGCCACCGGCATGCCCCTGGTCGAGTGGCTGGTGGCCGAACGCCTGCGCCGCGCGCGCGAACTGCTGGAGACCACCTCGCTCCCGGTGGAGAAGATCTCCGACCTGGCCGGATTCCAGACGCCGGTGTCACTGCGCGAGCATTTCAGGAAGCGTCACCGGGTGAGTCCGAGGGAGTGGCGGCGGACGTTCGGGACGCGGGATGGGACGCACGCGGGCGCATGATCTCCGGCGCGAACCCGTTCCCGTCTGCACCCCTACGCGCCCGACCGGGGGGCACTCTGAAACCAAACCGAGATCGCTGTTTATGGCGAAGTAACCCGCCACTTCGATCAATGCCGCCCCCTTCCCATGGTGTAGGGTAGACCCCCCGTCAGGAGGGATTCCGGATGCGAACACTAGGGATGGTGGCGTGGTTGGGGCTCGCAGCATGCGCCGGGCCGAGTGCCTTGCCTGATAGCGGACGCGGGTCGCCCGCGGATGGAGACGGAAGTCCGTCGGCGACTTCGACTCGTGAGCAAGCCTGGGCAACGTCGCCTGCCGGAGCCTTCACCGGCGTCTGGCAGTCATGCGAAGGCGCATCGTCGCCCGGGGAATGCAGTCGCTACGTCCTGGTACAACAAGGCGATCGGATCTGTGGCACGTGGTCCTACGTCGCCTCCGAAAAAGCGTACGAGGGCAGGCTCGTTGCGCGTGCGACGTCTTCGACCGAGGCACGACGCACCCGGGTGTGCGGCCGTCCGGGTTCCGAGACTGATACGGAATGCGGCAGCGGATGGCAACACATCGACAAGCCACTGCTGTTGTGCAATGGCAATCTCGGGGATCTTGCAGGCACAAACGGCGCGTGCATCGCCGACTTCGAGCAGGCGCCCGCGTTGCGAAGCGACTGGGAAGCGCTGCGGGCAGAGCCATGGGTACGGGAGTGCCTGTCCGGAGCGCCATGACGGATCTGAACCATAAGGAAATGGATCATGACCAACGCGAATCCCCTGACCGAGAACGAACTGCAAGCGGCGGCCTACTTCGCCGTGGGTGTGACCTCGGAAGGCAGCATCGCCGGCCGCGATCTTGCCTATCGCTTGAGCTTCGCCGGTAACGTGGGCCCGGACGGCCGTATGCGGCCCGTGGCCAACAGTGGCTACTCGTTCGGCACGATGCAGGTCGATCTCGGACAGCATCCCGCGGTGGCCCGCGACCTGCTCGACCACTACCAGTCCTGGGCGGCGACGCAACCCGACCGTGCCGCATTGGAGTTTGCACCAGACGAGTACGAAACAATGCTGGGAGCCCTGCAACGCACGGGGCGCCAGATGCGGGCGGACGATGCCGTCGACATCGACCGCTCGGGTCTCAACCGGTTCCTGGCATCGGATGCCGGTCGCGCGTTCGTGCATGGCCTCGATACCCTGCACGTCCAGAGCGTAACCGCGACCGACGACATGGTGGGCAACCGCGACACGGCACTCGAACGGTTGCGTCGCACGGAGCTGTATCGCAATGCCAGTGGCGATGCGCAGGCAGAACTGGCGGGCATGTTCATGAAGCTGCAGAACCAGGCCGGCCAAGCGCGCTGGCCGGGATTGCTGGACCGGGTCGAAGCGGGGACGCTGGATTCGCCGGATGCCGTGAAGGCGGCCATCGACGGTCTGCTTCCCAACCAGCCGAATGGTGATCCGGACTACCTGCAGAGTGGCGCGGACAACACGCTGCGCGGGATCGGTGTCCTCAACGCGCTACGCGGCGCCGACGCGGAGAATCCCCTCGCACGGGCCTGGGCCAACGTGTCCGCCGAACCACTCATCGGACCGGTGGCCACAAACCAGCCGAATGCGGCGAATCCTGACTTCGGCTTCGAGTACGACATGGTGCGGTCATTGTTCCTGACGCCCGAGACCTCCCGGCGGTTCATCTCCGCGCTGGATCGGGGTGGGACGCTGGCCGAGGGCGACCCGCAGCCGCGGGCGAATGGCAGCCGCGAGGCGGGCTTCTACGTATCAGGCGATGATTTCGTGCATTGGAACCGTGATGGAAACGGCCAGGCATTCATCGGCGGGCGCTGGCGCCGGGTCGATCCGGACGACCTGACGCGCGTGCGCAATGGCGACGGGACGACCGATCTGGTGATCAACGAGAACGGGCGACCCGCGACCCTGTTGCGTGTCGATCCCGGGGCGCCGGATCGGCGTGTCGACGCGGGCAAGCCCCCTGCAGCAATGCCGTTCGAGAACTCTCACCTCAACCGGATGCTCGCTGCTGTTACCGCGGGCGATGCTGCAGGTGCCAGCGATATCGCCAAGGAGTTCGCGCAGTCCCGCCAAGGCTTGGCGTTCCTGCAGCGCGGGCAGGAGTTGCTGGAGCAGCAGCATGGCGGACAGTCATGCGTTCAGCAGCAGTCAGCTGAGCAGCGCCAAGGCGGCGGGATCGAACGGGCCTGACACTCAACCGATCAGTTGACAAACCAGCGCTGTCGGCGCAACACTCAACCTCATGGTTGACCAACACCTCGATCGCGTTTTTACCGCGCTGGCCAATCCCACCCGCCGCGGGATGCTGGCCGACCTGATGCTGGGCGAGAGATCCATCGTCGAACTGGCCGCGCCGCACCGGATGAGCCTCGCGGGTGCCTCCAAGCATGTGGCGGTGCTGGCCGAGGCCGGACTGATCGACCGCTACAAGGTGGGTCGCCGGCATCTGTGCCGGGTCAGGCCGGAGCGGCTGAAGGACGCCAGCGACTGGCTGGGCCAGTGGCAGCAGTTCTGGACCAGCCGCCTCGACGCCCTCGAGCGCGCACTGAAGGACGACGTCGCGCCACCTGCCCGCCCACCCCGCAAACCCCGTAAGGAGGCGCCATGACCGACACCCTGCACACCGACCAGGCCACCCTCGCCATGCTGCGCTTCGAGCGGCTGCTGGATGCGCCGGTGGACAAGGTCTGGCAGTACCTGGTGGACCCGGACCTGCGCGCGCGCTGGTTCATGGCCGGACCCACCGACGCCCGCGTGGGCGGCAGCATCGGCCTGACCATGGACCACGACCGGCTGTCCGACCGCGACGTGCCCACGCCGGAGCGCTACCGCCCCTACATCGGCCACGGCTGGAGCGAACGCATCACCCGCTGCGAACCGCCCCACGTGCTCGCCTTCACTTGGGAGAACGGCGAGGCCGGTGAAGTCACCTTCGAACTCGCCGACGCCGGCAACGGCAGGACGCGCCTGGTGCTGACCCACACCGGCCTGCGCGGCCGCAGCGACGCAATGGACTTCGGCGGCGGCTGGCATTCGCACCTGGCCGTGCTGGAGCGGCGCATCCGCGGCGACGGCGTGGAGGATTTCTGGGCGCTGCATGCGCAGGCCGAGGCGCGGATGGCGGAGATGCTGGCGGAGGACGGCGGCGAGCGCTGAGCGGGTACTTCGGTCCACGTCGCGCCATGATGGAGCTTGCAGAACGTCCTGGCACCGTCCAGCTCCCGCAGCAAGCGAGATCCTGTTCCGGTCTTCGCGGGGCTGCACCGATGACGGGGGCCTGTCGAGGCGCGGACGAGCAAGTGAACCCGATCCCGTTCCTTTTCCAGCGCCGCGGCACCGGCCCTGTACGTTGTCCCCGGCACCTTTATCCCTCTCGGCCGGGGCGAACGGCGTCCTTCAGGCGGCTGCCGCTCGCCGCTCGACCGCGGCCAGGGCGCGCGCGTCCGCACCGGCAGGAAACATCAGGCGCCCGGTCGTATCGGTCGCCGCATGCATGACCGCCTCCGCGACATCGTCGGGCCGGGTGTGGGCTTGGAGGCGCCCGAAACCTTCGAACACCCTTGCCGCGAACGGCGCATAGGGCTCGGGCACCAACCCGGCCATGCGCGCGGCGCCGTTGTCGGCGAACCGCGTGTCCGGGCAGTAGCCGGGCTCCACCAGCTTCACGCGCAGGCCGAACGCCGCCAGCTCCAGCGCCAGCGATGCGCTGAAGCCTTCGACCGCGGTCTTGCTGGCCGTATAGGCGGCCACCAGCGGGAACGGCGCCAGGGTGGCACTGGAAGTGACGTTGACGAGGGTGCCGGTGCCGCGGTGGCGCATGCGCGGGATCGCCGCCTGGCACATCGCCATGGTGCCGAAGGTGTTGGTCTCGAAGATCTCGCGCACGGTCGCCAGCGGTGTTGCCTCGAACGCGCCGAACAGGCCGAGCCCGGCGTTGTTGACCAGCACGTCGACCGGGCCGGCGGCCTCGAGCGCATCGGCGATGCTGGCGGGATCGGTGACATCCAGCGCCAGCACGCGCACGCCGGCGGGCAACAGGTCCGTGCGGGGGCGGCGCATGGTGGCGACGACCTGCCAGCCGCTGGCGTGGAAGTGGCGGGCGGTGGCCAGGCCGTAGCCGGACGAACAGCCGGTGATCAGGACGGTGTGCATGGGTGACTCCCTTGGGTGATGTTTGACGCGGGGGACCAGCATCGGCGAGGCTGTCCGGACGATCGATAGCCGATCGTCCGCAACTGTTTAGCGAGAGTCCGGAACTGAGCGATCCCCTGTCCCAGCTGGTCGGCCTGCTGCATCCGCGGGCGGCGTTCGCCAACCTCATCAGCGGCAAGGGCGACTGGGCGGTGCGCTTCGCCGCGCACGGCCGGCCGGGCTTCTGCATCCTGCTCGAAGGCCGCTGCCGACTGGCCGTCGAGGGCCACGCGCCGCTGACGCTCGAGGCCGGCGACTTCATCCTCCTGCCGACGACGCCCGCGTTCGTGCTGTCCAGCAACGATGCGATCCGGCCGCGACTGCTCGATCCGGCCGACCTGCCCAGCGACGGCAGCGAAGTGCGCTACGGCGCCCCCGGCGACGCGCCCGACATGCGATCGCTTGGCGGCACCTTCCAGTTCGGCGAGGCCGACCCCGCGCTGCTGGTTGAGCTGCTGCCGGACGTGGTGCACGTGCGCGGCATGCCGCGGCTGTCGCGGCTGGTGGAGATGGTGGCCGAGGAGACCGTCGAGCCCCGGCCCGGGGGCGCATCAGTGCTGTCTCGGCTGGCCGAACTGCTGCTGATCGAGGCCATGCGCGCGACCAGCTCCAGCGACGCGCCGCCCGGCCTGCTCAGGGGGCTGGGCGACGCGCGGCTGGCGGTCGCGCTGCAGCGGATGCACGCGCGCATCGAGCACGCCTGGACCGTTGGCGAACTGGCGCAGGCGGCCGCGCTGTCGCGGTCCACATTCTGCGAACGCTTCACCCGCACCGTCGGCGTCGCGCCGATGGCATACCTGCTGCGCTGGCGCATGGAGATCGCGAAGGACCTGCTGCGACGCGGCGGGCCGTCGGCGGCGCAGATCGCCGAACGCGTGGGCTACGGGTCGGCCAGCGCCTTCAGCGTGGCGTTCCGGCGTCACGTCGGTACGACCCCGGGGCAGTTCGCCGCGCAGGATCGTGCGGCTGCGTGACCGCGGCGTGGCGGGACGGCGCGGGATGGACTCGCGTGCGCCGGGATCCGATTCGAACGGTCGCGATTGAACAGCACGCCGCGCCGGAACTGCAGGCTGCCCGAAGGGTCTCGAGCCACGCGGCAAACGAATGGGGCCCCCCTTAGCGGGGCCCGCGCCGCAGCCCATAACGC